>CALJMY010000181.1 GCA_937981905.1 uncultured Enterobacterales bacterium | reverse complement strand
TTGTTTAGCTTGTGCAGCTAAACCACGAAGTACATCAGGGTTCGCACCAGAAAATCTTGCTTCTATTTTAGAGTCTACTGCTGGCCCTATTTCCATTAACTTAATCTTAGTTAACGCATTAGGAAAACCATCAGCTAAATATTCCCTTAACTCATCCATAATAATTAATTGTTCTTCACGATTTTCAACACGAACAATTAGTTGGCCAAATGCTGCATAACTTTTTTCTGGGCCATAAGTAAGCATAAACCTTAGAGCACCTTGACCAACAGTTGATGTCACTTGTGTCACACCTGGCTGTGCCATTAAGTATTCGCTAATTTTGGCGACTTCCTTTTGAGTTTCTTTAATGTCAGAACCCTGATAACGCCAGACATCAACATAAAACATAGGGGTGTTAGAGGAAGGAAAAAAGGACTGTTTGACTTTGCCAAATCCAATTACTGAAACCACTAAAATGGCGATTAACACAATGACTGATAAACCTTTAAAACGGATACATTGATTAACAATATTTTTATAAATTAAAAACATTCCTCCTTCATATGGATTAGTTTCTTGTGTTTGTTGTTCTGTATCACCATTGTTGGTAAATAATAAATTGGCAAAAAATGGCGTTAAGGTAACCGCAGTTACCCAGCTCAATAGTAAAGAAATACACAATACCCAGAATAAACTACCTGCAAACTCACCAGTAGCATCAGAAGATAAGCCAATAGGTGCAAATGCCGTAATAGCAATAACAGTCGCCCCTAATAATGGCCATTTGGTTTGTTTTACAATATCACTAGCAGCCTCTATGGTTGAACGTCCCTTTTTAATACCTATTAAAATACCTTCAGTGACAACAATGGCATTATCAACCAACATACCCAGTGCAATAATTAATGCTCCAAGTGAAATTCGTTGTAAATCTATCCCCATAAATTTCATAAAGATAAAACTACCAAAAACAGTAATAACTAATATTAAACCAATCAGTAATCCGCTTTTTGCTCCCATGAAAATCAAGAGTACTAAAATCACGATACCAACAGCTTCGACTAAACTTAGAATAAAACCAGACACTGAATTTTCTACTTCTAATGGTTGGTTATAAACAGTATTAACCTCTAAGCCTAACGGTTTAAAATAAGAGAGTTCTTCAAGACGTTTATGGAGTTTTTCGCCAATATCAACAACATTAACACCGCTAGCAAATGACACCCCAATGAGTAGTGCTTGTTCTTGATTATAATAAGTTAAATGATTAGGATTATCGGTATATTGACGGCTAACTTTGGCTACATCTCCTAAGAAAATAAGCTCGCTAGCTCCCGGTGCTGAAATAATTAATGTTTCTAATTCTTTAACATTATTAAACTCACCAGTTGAATGAAAGCGGATTGATTCTTCACCCACTGTTATTTTTCCAGCGTTTGACACTGTATTTTGAGAACGTAACAACTCAAAAATAGTTGTTTGAGCAATCCCTAGTGATACTAATCGGCTACGAGAAATTTCGACAACAACGATTTCTTGCTGTGTCCCTACAACTTTGACTTTATTAACACCATCAACTAGTACTAATTCACGGCGTAAATAATCTGAAAAATCTTTTAATTCTTCGTTGGTATATCCCTGCCCTGTTAAAGCGAGTAAAACACCAAACACATCACCAAAATCATCTTTTATTTGTGGCGTATTCACACCACTAGGAAAGCCGCCTGCTAAGTCATTAACTTTTCGTCGTACTTCATCCCAAATTTGTCGCAACTCTTGTTTGCGATAAGTCCCTTTCATTTCTACAATAATTTGTGATAATCCAGGTGTTGAAATAGACCGAATATTTTTTATGTAGGGCAACTGTTGAAGGGCGTCTTCAATAGGAAAACTAACCTCTTCTTCTACTTGTTGAGGGCTCGCTCCAGGGTAAGTCGTTATTATAATAGCTTCTTTAATCGTAAATTCAGGATCTTCTAATCGTCCTAAATCCATATATGAAACAATGCCACCTATAAGCATTAATAAAGCAAACATCCAACTTATAACAGAGTTTTTAATCGCAAGCTTTGCAATATCCATTATAAACCTCGCTCACGTTTCCATGCTCTAACAACATCACCTTCAGATAAATAATGAGCACCAGCGCCAACAATATTTTCATTACCTGTCAATCCACTAGTCACAACAATGCCATTATCAGTTAAAATACCTACTTTAACGGCTTGATAATGCACTTTCATATCATTATCGACAATCCAGACAAATCGTTCATCTTCCGCACTATGTTTGTCATCTGCTGTAAAAACAGCGGCAACAGGTACAACAATTTGACTATAATTTTCATCAGTTACTTTTGTTAAATCGACAAATAACGTTCCAGACATACCTGGTAATATATTATATTCTTGATTTAATTTAAGCGTAAACGACACTTTAAAAGTTCTTGTTGCCGCATCAGCTTGAGCATCCCATTCTTTAACCGTTACCGTGAATTTTTCCTGAGGGATGGCATCAAACACAACCGTTGGTGTGTAGCTAATATCTTTATTTAATACCGTCACTAGTTGTTCTGGTAATTGAATAGACACATCAACACTATCAATGTTTTGCATATTTAAAATAACTTGTTGCGCTTGAACATTTTGTAAATTATCAGCATAAACTTTAGCAATAACACCGTCATAAGGTGCATATAATGAGGTGTATTCTAAAGCAGTCTTAGCACTATTTAAATTGGCTTTGGCAACTAATAAACTCGCTTGCATTTCATCAAATTGTGCTTGAGAAGCTAACTGTCTTTTGACGAGTTCTTTCGTACGTAAAAACTGAGTTTCAGCAAGCGCATAACGTGCTTTTTTATCATTAAGTTGGATAACATAATCTCGGTCATCTAATTGGGCTAATAATTGCCCTTTAACCACTCGATTTCCGGCTTTAACTACAAATTCCTTTAATTCACCACTTACTCTAAACGCTAAATGGCTATCTTTATTAGGCTCAACTTCAGCAGGGAATTGGCGAATAGTACCTTGTGATAAAGCCCCAACCGAGACAATTTTCACCATAGGGTTAAATGTTTTTTTAGCCGGTTCGTTATCATTGTTACAAGCAGTGATAAAAAATAATGAACAAATGATCATTACATATGTTTTCGAACGAGATAACATCACCAAACATTGATTTAGCATAATGCTAATTCCTAATTATGAAATATGTGGATACTATACGCCTATTAAACAAACATTTGAATTAATATCAAGTGTAGAAATCCACTAAATACTGAATAGATAATTTCGTTATCTATTCTAATAAACTCAATTAATCTTAGAGATTTAATATAAAAAAAAGGCGATTAACTTATAAATAGTTAATCGCCTTTAAGGCTGGATATATTATTTGTTTTCTATTTAAAAATAATTAAAGTCCTGCTTTTGATTTTATTTCAAATTCTTTTAATGCTCGTTGATGAATAACAAAGTCATCCATTTCACCAACAAAAGTACTACCAATAATAACATCACGGCTGTCGCCATTAAGGGTTTGTGTATTTATTATTGTTTGAGTTCCCGAACTAACAACACTTTCTAAAATACCATCAACATAGAATTTTGTATTAGCGAGATCATTATCAATGTTTACAACGGCGACATGATGCCAGTTTCCATCATTGATCAATGTAGTACTCGTTACCAGACCACCAGTAATATCGAGTATTAATAATCCATTTGATAACCGTATTTCATATTGTTCACCATCTACGGAGTCTTTATTACCCCATTGAGTTATCACTCCACTATCAATGGTTGTTTTTAACCAAACCATCACGGTTCGAGGTTCGCCGCCATGCACTCCACTATAGCCTTTATTATTTTTTGAATTATTAGATGTCATTACGACATCGGATTCATAATCTGTATCGTATAAATCGTCAATATCATCACCACTATTAATTCCGTCAAATATATAAACATTACTATCAAGAGTCTCATCATACTCTCCAGAACTATCTCCTCTATTAGTACCTTTACGATCATAAACGGAGCTGTCAGAAATAGCTTTAGAACCCGCTTTATCATTAAAATTCACATCTAGAGATAAGGCTAAATCAAGGTCAGCATTGGTTGAGTTTACAACATAATTGATTTCACCATAAACTAATGCACGATTATGCACTGTAACTTTATCTATATAACCAGTGTATTGATTACCAATCGTTACATTGGTATCGGCAGTCGTATTAAATGTAGTAGCTGCATCACTTTCTACAGTGATAGTTTCAAGTACACCATCTATATAAACCTCAATATTGCTGATTATATTATCAGGCGCTACAACGGCAATATGATGCCATTGGTTATCATTGAGTAACTTAGTACCAACAACTGAAACCCCTTCTAAGGATAACTTGAATTTACCATCAACAATCTGTACTAACCAATATTCGCCTACTTCTTTTTTACCCCATTCAATAATGTTGCCATCACTATCAGAGCCTTTAATCCATGCCATAGTTGTTCGTGAATTATCAGCTAAAACCCCTGTGTAACTATCTAATGTAATTTGGCCCGTTTCGGAAAAATTAGCTATTTTACCTCTAATCATTTCTTCTATAAATGTTACACCAACACTGGTCGCGGTATATTGATTAACCGAATTATCATATACGACACCACTATCAGCGCCATCTAGATTCATATGTAGCTGTTTACCGATATTAAGCTGCATACGTTCAAGCATTTTTACTTGTGGAGATGATATTAATAATGGTTCACCTTTAGATACATTACCTTCATGACTTAATGCCCAAGTTAATGCACCACCAGCGTTTAATGCTCGATTAAGCCAATCTGAGCCTTTAGCTTCAGAAAATACAACAGTGCCACCATTCCAAGTTTCTTGGAGAGGTAAGAACATATGTCCAAGAGAATCAGCATCGTCATTACTACCCGTTAATATCCCATTTGTAGCCGACTCTATAGAGGTTAGCATTGGTAAATTAATATCATCTGCAGAAATTTTACTAGCGATTGGCGTTGGATGACCAAAAGTAAAATCTTCAGACGCATTGGGATTATTAACTAATGGAACTTTCTCTCCCTCATTAAATGACACGATAGCTTTATTATTGCCGGCTTGAGTTGCTACATGTAATAATGCTGTATCGCCAAATCCGGAGTGATCGAACCACCAGCCATCGATTAAACTTCCATAACGTAATGATAGCGTTTCAACGATATGAACCATGGCTAATTCGAAACTACGATGAAGACTAGTTGAGGGATATGTAACTAAAACATAATCTCTCCAGCGGTTCATATTCGCTGAACAATAAACTTGTGTATCAAGATCGCTGATAAGTGGTCTTGTCGATTTACAAGCACTGCCATCGCTAGTGTCAATAATAGTGTTATCAAAATCCATCGAATTTACAGCGCCATGTTTAAGCATCGCTGGGCCTTGAGTGGCAATATAGGCAATAACTTTAATACCTTTTTCTTGAAGTGCTATAGCCATCTGTTCGAAGAGGTCATCACCTAATAAATTAGGATCATGTAAATCATTAGAGGTGTTAGGTGCTGAATTAGGATTAATAGCTTCTACCTCGGCAACCGGTACAATAAAACGGTCTCCAAAAGCTCCGTTAGTCAAATTAAGCTGTAACCATTTCAATCCTGGAATAGATGATATTTGATCCACGGCTGCAGTAACTTGAAACTCATTAACATGACTTTGCGTTTGGCTTATATCACCACCAGATATCCTGAAACTAATACCCCAATTCCCTTGCATCCATGAGGCTTTTATTTTATTAGCTTCAGCAAGTACAGCCGCTTCAGCAAGTACAGCCGCTTCAGCAAGTGCAGCCGCTTCAGCAAGTGCAGCCGCTTCAGCAAGTGCAGCCGCCTCAGCAAGTGCAGCTGCCTCAGCAAGTGCAGCTGCCTCAGCAAGTGCAGCCGCCTCAGCAAGTGCAGCCGCCTCAGCAAGCGCAGCCGCCTCTGATTGACTATTAGCGAGAATATCTGACGTTATATCCTCGTTAGATGACGAGCCACCACAAGCGGCCAAGCCCAAAATTAAAATACTGCAATAGATATTAGGTATTGTCATATTAACGCCTATTTTGATTATTACATTTAAAGTAAATGGAATATAAGTAAGTTTATCAGTCATTTATTAAATATTTAATTTAAAAGTAAACACACGTTTAACTAATCATAAATTAACACAAAACAAAATTGTTAAAACATATCAACACCACAAAAAACAGAACATAATCAATTCAGTTTTAATTAAGTTAGCCTCGTTATGATAGTGCCATATTCTTTATTTTGGAGCGACCATATGAATAACATACTAATAAAAGCCACATTAACAAGTATTATCGGTGCAGCATTGTTATTATCACCAGCCGCATTTGCTGGGCATAACAGTCATCAATACTCAAATAACCATTCTAATGGTCATCATGCAAAGAAATATAATAAGCATTACTCTTCACATAAAAAACATAATACTCGTTATAAACGTAGCAATAGCCATGTAAAACATGTCGTAGGTGGAATTATTGGTGGTGTGGTTATTGGTAGTATTTTAGAAAACATATCGAATAATTCGCATTCTAATAATAGATATAACCAACCTCACTATAAAAACAATAACTACCGTAATGCACATTCTACGACTTACAGCACGAGTAATTATCAACAGCCAATCGCCGTTAATAAAACGATTATTATAAATAATACACCAACTCAGACTTATCGTGTATTAAATGGTACTGATTGTTACTTAGTAAATAAAAGTAACAGCGGTAATGAAATAATGACGCAAGTACCTAAAGTTAATTGTGGTTTTTAATTAATGACTAAATTATGTTGGCGCAGTTATTAATAGCTGACGCCAAATGTCGATTTTTCCCACAATATTAAATCATACGTTAATGAATAACCTTCTCTGATCAATTCTCAATATAATATTCCTTACAGTATTCATCGAACTTAAAAGCTGCACTACGCAATATCCAAATAATATTGACAAGTTATATTGAATATAAAGAGTTAGTGATATTGAGTGTCATTATTGATAACATCTCTTGAATTTAAATTTAGCTCAACGTTATTAGGCATATTATGTCTAAACTGTTACAACTCATTTGATCTTAAATATATTCGGGTGATTTACAGTACTATTACAAACCATAGTTTCAATTGCTGCTTAATTTATTCAATTGAAAATAGTTACCATATTATTGAAGAGGTATATATGGCAGGTAAGCCGTTAAAGATATTACTATTAATGTTGCTAGTTATAATTGTTAGTGGGTGTAGTGATCCATTAGATGATTCGATTAGCCTGATGAAACAACAAAACCAATCTAAACTTGCTCTATTAACGCAAGACTTAAACTCGAATAGAGTTAGGAATGCTGTAATACTAACGCAGTATGGCGAAATGATTAAAAAATCTCGCCCAGAACTTACGACTCTTGTTTCACAATTAGTTATTGATGGAACCCCTAAAGGTTCAATTTTTCGAGGGTTAGAAACTCGTGTTAAAGAAGCAAGTAATATTAAAAATTTCATTTCTAAAGAAGAACAAAATCAAGAGCTTAAAAATTTAAATCAGGCGCTTGACCCAATTCTTTTTAATGATGCACTTAGTGATGTTGTCAACGTGTTAGCAGATTTATCTAATGGCGATCTTGCCCGCGTAAATGCAATGAGCCAAGCGCAAAGTCAAAATGCTAATAACAGTGAAAACTTTGGTGCTGGTTCTCAATTAGTCGGGAATCCAAGTTACGGAAATTGGTCGAATAATAACGGTTTCTCATTTTGGGAATGGTACGGCATGTACGCCCTATTCTCTAATTTATCGAGTCCAATTTCATTTGACCGATGGGGAAGACACCGTGGTTATAGCTATTATAACGATTACGGTCGCTATCGTTATAGCTCACCTAAGCAACGTAAAAAACAAAGTGATATTTGGAAACGTACGAATAAAAAATTCAGTACTGGACAGCGTTATTCATCGCCATATAGTACTTCTCGCGTAGGTAGCAGCCGACTTTCACGTCAAAGTTCACAAGCAAAAGTCGCAGCAGGTAAAAGTTTTACAAACCCAAATAGATTTAAATCTACTGTGAGTAAATCGAGTTATTCAAATAATTCAAGTTTCCGAAATAGCAGCAGCACAACCTCACGCGGCACGCGTCGTGGAAAATAATAGGATTGATAAACATGGAACAATTACAACTATTAATAGATAGCCAACCTAATTTATTAGGTATATTAGCGATTGATTTAGCTATTGCTATTATTTTGTTATACGCAATGCGCTTTATTTCAGGCATATGGGCTGGTGTTAACACGACTGAAGAACTAGCAAGTAAAGACAACTTTGCTTTTGGTATTTCTTTAGCGGGTAGTTTATTAGCATTAGCTATTGTATTAACAGGTGCAATTACTGGTGAAGCAGGTAGTAGCTTTATACAAGAAGCTATCGGTATGACTATATATGGCGTGGTTGGTTTAATCTTAATTAAACTTGGCCGTATCGCACATGACAAGATAGCACTGCCAGGCCTAGATAAAGTTCAGCAAATTAAAGATGGTAATGTAAGTGTAGCTATCGTTGATGCTGCTGCATTAATTGCTACTGCATTAATTATTCGTGCAACATTATTGTGGGCTTATGATTTTAACTTAGATACGCTAATTGCTATTTTAAGTGGTTTTGTTATTTCACAATCGTTATTGGTAATAGTAACTAGATTACGTGAAGCGGCTTACCGTAAAAATAATCAAGGTAGTCAATTTCAAGAAGCATTAGCAGCTGGTCAAATTGCATTAGCAATCCGTCATGCAGGCTTTTTAATAGCTACTGGTTTTGCATTAACTGCAGCGTCTAACTTTTTAATTTATATTCCAAAGGGTTATGTTGAGAACGCATTAGGTTGGTTAATTTTTGGCGTTGTTATGGTGTCATTACTTTATGTTTTAGTGCCTTTAGTTAAAAAACTTGTATTATCACGCATTAATTTAACTGAAGAAGTTGATCATCAGCATAATATTGGCGTGGCATCATTAGAGTTCGTTATTAGTATTGCTGTTGCATTAATTTTAATGGCACTAATGTCATAATAGCTACCTTTACAGGTTAATTAATTAAAATTAGCCTGTTTAATTTCATTTCCTATGTGGACCGCCCCTTGAAAAAGCCGTTAACTATTCAATTGTTTAAGCCATCTGCTCGTTTACTCGACGACATTATTATAATTTCAATCATGGCAGTATTAGCTGCTTGCGGCCTTATTTACGAATATCTTTTATCTCACTTTGCAGGTAGAGTTATTGGTGCTGTTGAGTCAGCTATTTATACCATGATTGGTATTATGATTGTTTCAATGGGAGTTGGCTCATTTGCTGCTCGAAAAGTAAAATGCGCTTTTAGTGGTTTTGCTTGGTTAGAATTAGTCATTGCAATTGTAGGCTGCAGTGCAATATTAGTCATATCAAGTGCCATTGCTGCTGTGCAAATTCTGCCTCAAATAATAGCTCAAACATTTAACTTACCTCCTGACACGCCTGCACAAGGTGGTTTCATTCAAGTATTACACAACATAACTCATTATAGTCCGTATTTTTTTGGCGCTGTATTAGGGTTATTTATTGGAATGGAAATCCCATTGATTGCTCGTATTAGAGAGCAGTTACATAAGAAACACCTAATGCATAACACCGGTACAATTTATGGTGCGGATTACGTAGGCGCTGGCGTTGGTGCTGCGATTTGGATAACAGTCATGCTATCCATTGAAATTAATTTAAGCGCAAGTCTGACCGCTAGTGCTAATTTACTGGCAGGGATGATTTTCTGGCTTAAATATAGAAATTACATAAAATTTAAATATTATTTATTAATTGGTCATTTTTTATGTGCAGGGTTAGTCGTTGCCATTTTTAATTTTGGTGGACAGTGGTCTAACGCATTTAATAATTTACTGTATTTAGATGATGTCGTTCATCAAGAACAAACTCGTTATGCACAAGTTGTATTAACTGAGCGCCAACTCCCTAGTCATAATAAACCTGTCGTGAGTTTATACCTCAATGGCCGTTTGCAGTTTGCGCAAAATGATGAACATATTTATCATAAATTTTTAGTCTATCCTGCTATGGCAGCATCAGCGCGTCATAACAATATTTTAATTATTGGGGGTGGCGACGGCTTAGCTCTACGTGATGTTTTAGAGTGGAACCCTAAAAAAGTGACATTAATGGATTTAGATACACAGGTTGTTGAGCTATTTAAAAATCCTCATAAATCACTTCCTAAAGCACTCAGTGATAATATTCTTGCATTAAACAAAAACTCACTTAATGATACCCGCGTTGAATTAATTCATGCCGACGCATTTAATGGTATTGATCAATTAATTGAACAACAAAAGTATTACGATACAATTATTATTGATTTACCCGATCCTTCACACCCTGATCTCAATAAACTTTATAGCCGTAGCTTTTACGTTAAAATAAGACAGCTGTTGTCAAATGATGGAGTTATGGTAGTGCAATCAACTTCGCCGTTTCATGCTAAAAGTGCCTTCATGAGTATTGCTAAAACGATTAAAGCCGCAAAATGGCGAGATGTTCAACAATATCAATTTAATGTCCCTAGCTTTGGTCAATGGGGATGGACTATTGCTACGTTAAATGGATTACCTGCCAAAGAACGATTAGCTAACCAAGTTAGCCTAAAAAGTTTTGAAACATGGTTAACACCTGAACTAATTCAGGCCAGCTTTGAGTTTTCCCAAGGATTTTATCGCAATATGGATAAAGTTAAAGTGAATGAGCTTGGCAGCTTTATACTTTATCGTTACCATCAGCAAGCTTGGGAGTCTCAACAAGGGACAAACAATAGCTGGTATCAAAATGAATAATAGTCGCTGAACACAGATAAAATTAGTTATAAAAGAACCAAATTAATGTTTGACATATTATGTCTAACGTTTTACATTAACCACTCAAGACATATTATGTCGCAAAGGAAATGTTATGAATATACACTTAATTGCAAATCATTTGAACGAACTCGCTGACACAAGTGATACGGGTTTTACTTTCGATAGCTTACCTATTGCTGGTGATGTTGATGTATTGCAGGTTACTATTTCAGGACGAGAAGAAATTCCAATTTTTGTTTCTGTAACAGACGATCAAATTTTATGTATCGCCTATTTATGGGGCGAAGAAGAAGTAAAACAAGCAACACGTAGTGAAATGCTAGAAGCGATGATAGAAATGAATATTCCTATGCCGTTGTCTTCATTTTCAAAAATAGATGATAAATATGTCATTTTCGGTGCACTTTCAGTAACGTCATCATTACATGATGTAGAACATGAATTAAGTGTATTAAGTGATAACTCATTAGAAGTTATTAACGAAATGGCAGACTATTTACTTTAACTAATTAACAATTGAACGGAGAATCATTATGAGTATATTTGGTAAAATTATTACAGCCCTTAGAGGCGGTGCTAGTGAAGCTGGTGAAGCAATTGTTGATGCAAACGCTACACGTATTTTCGCGCAAGAGATCAGAGACGCAGAAAATCATCTTACAAAAGCAAAGCGTGATTTAACAGGTATCATGGCTAAGCAAATGCAAGCACAGCGTGAATTAGATAGAATTAAACGCAGTATCACAGAGCATGAAGGCTATGCAGTATCAGCTTTAAACAAAGGTGATGAAAGCTTAGCAATGGAAGTGGCTGAGAAAATTTCGACGTTAGAAGTTGAATTAAGCGAACAGCAAGCTTCTTTTGACAGCTATGAAAAAGGTGCTATTCGTTTAAAAGAATTAGTAAAAGGTACTGAACGTCAACTTGCAGATTACCAACGCCAATTAAGCATGGTAAAAACAACTGAAAGCGTACAAAAAGCAACAGCGGCTATTACAGATAACTTCAGTAACAGTAACTCTAAGTTACTTAATGCTAAACAATCTCTTGAGCGTATTAAAGCTAAACAACAAGATTTTGATGATCGCCTACAAGCATCAGAAGATTTAGCTGATGAAGGTAGTGACAAGTCTTTAAAAGATAAATTAGCGCAAGCTGGTATTGGTGAGCAACAAGCCAATGCATCAAGTGTGTTAGAGCGTTTAAAAGCAAAACAAGGATAATTCGATGGGATTTTTTGGCAAACTATTTAATGGGTCATCTAAAAAAACACTGCGTACTTTAGAAAAACCTGAACAACTTAATGTAGGTGATATTATCACCTTAGACGATAGTTTTGCCCTGCCCTCGCTTTTGCGTGGGCAGTCCCTTGAAATTAGAAGAATTAATACCTATGAATATGAACATAACAAGTCCATAGAATGGGTATTGCAAGGTTCAACTGATGATATTTTGTTTTTATCATTAGAAAATGATGACATACAGACATTAGTTTTTTCTTTAAAAATTAATAGAGATGTTGTTAGTAATATTTTTGATTTAGACCAGTTTTCAACTTTATTTGACGAACCCGGCAATGCAACATTAACCGTCAAAGAAACACCAGACGGCCTTAACCAATGGTTAGCTAATACTTATAGACAATGCGAGTTTGCCCAATTTGGATATTTTCACGGGCTAGATCATCGTAAGAATAGTTTAGATGGTCAGCAAGGTGATTCATTTGAGCGTTATAGTGTTATTAGTGATGATGAAAAATTTGGTCTTGAAGCTGAAGTGTATCAAGATGGTGAAACTGATATAGTATTAAGCGTTCATCGTCCTATTAGTGATATACGTCAATATTGGCCAAAGGGTTCATAACCAGTACTTTGAATACACATTATCAAGGTTAAATATGGTTAATAGCGGAGCATCATGAGCAATAATAAAACCGACAAAAGCACTAAATTACCACCTAAGTGGCAAGGTGCTACAAAAGCAATTAAAGCAACACAAGTTGCTTTTGATATGGATGAAAAAATCCAATATGAAATAAGACGAAAAGCGCTTGAAGAAGGCGTAAGCCCGTCTGACCAAATTCGACATATTCTTGGCCTCCCTTGTTCACGCAGACCTAAACGCCCTCGTTTAACAGTATCCCTAAGCACCGATGATTATCAACTATTAGCAGACAAATATAACTTATCTCCTGATCAGCAATTAGAAATTAAAAAAATTGTTGTCGACGAGCTGACTAGTTTTGCTGCACCTAAGAAATAAGGAAATATTTTGAACTTACATCATGTTGACGAATTTGGCGTTACAAATTATAAAACACGTTATTTAGCACTTATGGGTATAGCTGTTGTTTATCTAATTATTGCCGTTGGTGCATTTATATTACAATATTTTGAAGCTAATAATGTTGATGCAAATATTACGAATTATGGACAAGCATTTTGGGTTTTGATTATGGCTAGTTCAACCATTGGCTTTGGTGATTTTTATCCAACCACCTTTGGTGGTTACGTTGTAGTGACAATTATGTTTTATATCGGCGTGGGTATGATGGGATATATCGGTGCATTAATAGCGTCTAAAATTATGGGATTTTCGGACACCAATGTAAAAAACCGAGAACTTCGCCGTCAAAATGCACAAATTCTAAAAGAGGTTATCGCATTAAGACGGGATTTACATCAAGAAAAATAAACTTAAACTACAAAGTTTTAAATTGTACTAATCAATCCAGTAAGGCGTTAATTTTAACGCTTTCTTACGTGATTGTTCCATAGCATGAATTAGTGATTCCTCTTTACGTGATAACCATTTTTTCACACTGCCATCATCTATCAACTTATCTTGCTTTAATAACTGCTTGATAGGTTCAAATTGTAATAATTGATCTATGCCTTGGGTTATATCGTCCCAAGGAGCTCTAAAATCATTTCTTTCTTGTGCATCAAACATTTCACCGACACATAAGCCTACTTGAAGATTATGCTGAAGATTTAATCGTTGTGCTAAATAATCTTGATAATTTAAATCGCTCTCTAATGGCATAGACTTATGGACTAATTCCCAATCTTGCGCCAAGAATAAAGCCGCTTGTTTGCGTAATAAGCGAGTTTGAAATTTTTCTAAGCTTGGTAATGATTGTTGCTGCCAAGGTTTAAAATATAACCATTGCATTAAGTTAGATACCAATTGAGTGTGTTTTTCACTCATAAATAAATCAATTAACGATTGTGCGTCAGCTAAAGCTTCACGTTCAGCTTCTAATAATATTAAAATTTCACGTTGTTTATCTAACTTTTTAAATTTACTACCATTACTATCAATTAATCGACTAATACGTAAATAGTCATCAATAAACGCTAATTTTTCCATTAACCAAAATAATGACTTCGTAAGAGACTTAAGCTCATTACCATCAAAGTAATCTTGGTATAACTCGTTTGCTTTAATAATAAGCGATAAACCCTTTCTAATCTCACTTATTGCTTGATAGTCTTTTTGTTCTATAAAGATTTCAATATGACGTTGCCAATGCGCTAAACCATGATTAATACTTTTAATATAAGACTGTTCTAACGTATCTTTTGACGTAACCGTGACAACATCAAGTTTAGTGGCAAAATGCTGTAAATTTTTTGCTAGCATATATCCACGAGCAGCTTTACTATCGACACCAAAACGCATTGGAGACTTTTTAGCTAATGCACTGGCTAATTCAAAAATTAATTCTGGCTTACCTTTTACTAATTCTAATTCTATTTCACATACAGTAACGCTGCGTTCGCCGCTGATAATTTCACCATGATCAAACACCATTTCAACGACTGCACCATCAGGGTAAACTAACATTTTTCCTTGTCGTTTAAAGTTTGTAGCAAACAATGGCTCTAATTCTTGTTGTAATTTAGAGACATTAACGTCTTTAGGCCAAATTTGCTGAGGAAATAAGACTAAATTAGGTTCTTTTGAACTAATATCAATATTATATTCTGGACGTTGATGTAAACCACCAATCACTTCACCAGCAGTTTTAATAGTTTGTTCAATATGGCTATCATTTACTCTAATACGTAATCCCATATCCCACGAGCGCAGTTTTTTATCTGGCGTATCAAAATAAATATTTTCTAAGCAAAATTCTTGGCTAACTAGGTTAGCCCCTTGTTTAGTAGAGAGATCATTTATCACTTGTGTAATATCTGATGATACTATTAGTTTAATCTCTATTTCATTTTGCATGTTTTTCCTAATTCATTATTTATGTCATAAAAGTGTCACAAAAAAGCAATATAATTCATCGCATCTTTAAGTTATCTGAACAACGCGTTAATTGTTTAACAGTTTATATCGATTTACCGCAAATATTAAGACATTATCAATATATGTTGTTTTAAATCGAAACAAGTTACGATAAGATGCGCCAGATTTTAAATTGTTATGCATAAGCTAACATTATCAAAAAGGTCTAAAGTATGTCGATAAATTCGATACTAGGTGTATTTGCTAAATCACCTATCAAACCTCTACAAGAGCATATACATATAGTACAACAATGTGCTCAACATTTGATTCCATTCTTTGAAGCATGTGCTGAACAAGACTGGGAAAAGGCGGCAGAAGTTCGCGCAGAATTATCACAACTTGAAAGAGCTGCTGATAAATTAAAACGTGAGGTTCGCACAAACTTACCTAAAGGCTTATTTATGCCGGTCGACCGTACCGATATATTAGAGCTAATTACCCAACAAGATAGCATTGCCAATACAGCAAAAGATATTTCAGGACGAATTATTGGTCGTAAACTAGCTATTCCACCACAAGTTCAAACTGAATTTATGGAATATTTAGCATGTTGTATTGAAACGTCTGGATTTGCCGTAAAGGCAATTGATGAGTTAGATGAACTTGTTGAAACAGGATTCCAAGGAAAAGAATTAAAAATTATCGACAATCTATTAAACGAATTAGATGCTGTTGAAGATAGTTCAGATAAGATGCAAATAAAATTGCGTCATTCATTGCATGGAATTGAGCAAGGTTTAAACCCAGTGGATGTGGTATTTCTTTACAACGTGATTGATTGGGTTGGCGATTTAGCTGATCTAGCAGAACGCGTTGGCGACCGTCTAGAGCTAATGTTAGCTCGTTCGTAATAATAACAAAGGTTTTTCTCAATGGATATCATTGCAAATTATAGCTTTGAGCTAGTTTTACTTGCCGGTTTATTCGGTTTCTTAATGGCATGGGGTATTGGTGCAAACGACGTGGCAAATGCCATGGGAACATCAGTAGGCTCAAAAGCATTAACAATTAAGCAAGCGATTCTTATCGCTATGGTGTTTGAATTCGCTGGTGCTTACTTAGCCGGTGGTGAAGTAACATCAACCATACGCAAAGGCATCATTGATGCTTCTTATTTTGTTGATCAGCCACATATTCTCGTATTTGGTATGATTTCAGCATTATTAGCTGCTGGTTTATGGTTATTACTAGCTACCTATTTAGGCTGGCCAGTATCAACAACACATTCAATTGTTGGTGCTATTGTTGGTTTCGCAGCCGTTGGTGTTAGTACAGATGCGGTAACTTGGTCTAAAGTTGGCGGTATCGTAGGTAGTTGGGTTATCACACCATTAATTTCTGGTGTGTTCGCTTATATTATCTTTATGAGTGCACAAAAGTTTATCTTTAATACTAAAGATCCATTAGCTAATGCAAAGCGTTATGTTCCTGTCTATATGGCATTAGCAGGCTTTATCTTATCACTTGTAACGATCAAGAAAGGCTTAAAGCATATTGGTATTAACTTTAGTACTAATGAAGCGATGTTATTATCTATAGGCGTTGCAATCATTGTTGCTTTATTCGGTATTGTTGCAATCAAACGTTTAAAAGTTGACCCAGCTGCTGATAAGAAAATGCATTATGCAAGTGTGGAAAAAGTATTTGCTATCTTAATGGTTGTTACCGCTTGTTGTATGGCGTTTGCACATGGTTCAAATGACGTAGCAAATGCAATTGGTCCTTTGGCTGCTGTTGTATCTATCGTTGATAATGGTGGTGAAATAGCGAAGAAATCGATACTAGCATGGTGGATATTACCATTAGGTGGTATTGGTATTGTTGCTGGTCTAGCTTTATTCGGTCGTCGCGTAATGGCAACGATTGGTCAAGGCATCACGCATTTAACACCAAGTCGTGGCTTCGCTGCTGAACTAGCTGCGGCAACAACAGTTGTTTTAGCTTCTTCAACTGGTTTACCTATTTCAACAACACAAACACTTGTTGGTGCTGTGCTAGGTGTGGGTATGGCTCGAGGTATTGCTGCGTTAAACTTAGGTGTTATTCGTAATATAGTTATCTCGTGGGTAGTAACACTTCCTGCAGGTGCTGGTTTATCTATTGTTATCTTCTTTACATTAAAAGGTATCTTCGCTCCTTCTTAGGTGTGATATATAGATATAAAAAACCTCATTTAATGAAGATTAAATGAGGTTTTTTTATAACTAAATTTCACCGGTTGAAATAACCTTTAAGACTAGTTAAGTGATTTAAGTTGGTATATTGAGACTGTTAATTTCAACTGTATAAATTGATCGTCTGTATCCACTGTTTATCTAACAATTTCTTACTGCATGCGTTCATTTATAGTTAGCTCTTT
>CALJMY010000180.1 GCA_937981905.1 uncultured Enterobacterales bacterium | reverse complement strand
ACGTATTAAAGATCGTCACGATCGTTCTTTCGTTTTAGGCCCAACCCATGAAGAAGTTATTACTGACATGGTGCGTAACCAATTAAAAAGTTACAAACAATTACCATTAAACTTATTCCAAATTCAAACAAAATTTAGAGATGAAATTCGTCCTCGTTTTGGTGTAATGCGTTCACGTGAATTCTTAATGAAAGATGCTTACTCATTCCATCTTTCTGATGAATGTATGAAAAAAACATATCAAACAATGTTTAAAGCGTATTGCCGTATCTTTGATCGTTTAGGTTTAGAGTATCGTCCAGTACTTGCAGACAGTGGCAGCATTGGCGGCGCGTTATCTCACGAATTCCATGTGCTTGCGGAATCTGGTGAAGATGCAATCGTCTTTAGTGATAAGTCTGATTACGCGGCTAACATGGAAAAAGCAGAAGCATTAGCGCCTACTGGTGAGCGCCCAGCACCAAGTGCAGCGTTAACTAAAGTTGAAACGCCTAAAGTGCGTACTATTGATGAAGTCGTTGCTTTATTAAATATCGACATCAACACCATCGTTAAAACGGTATTTGTTAAAGGTGACAATGAAGACGCACCAATCGTTGCATTAGTATTACGTGGCGATCATGAGCTTAACGATATTAAAGCTGAGAAAGTTAACGGCGTTGCGACTCCTCTAGAATTAGCAACTGACGAACGAGTTAAAGAAGTGGCGAAAGCAAGTCCTGGTTCATTAGGCCCTATCGGCTTAACGATTCCTGTTATTGTTGACCGCAGTGCAGCTCATTTAAGCGACTTTGTATGTGGCGCTAACGAAAATGGTGTTCATTTTACCGGTGCTAACTGGGAACGTGATTTACCATTAGAAAGCTCACAAGTTGCAGATTTACGTAATGTTGTTGCTGGTGACCCAAGTCCTTGTGGCGAAGGTATCTTAGAAATAAAACGTGGTGTTGAGGTTGGTCATATTTTCCAACTAGGCAACAAATATGCAGAAGCGATGAAAGCTGGCGTATTAAACGAGCAAGGTAAAAACCAAATCTTAAACATGGGTTGTTACGGTGTGGGTGTATCTCGCATTGTTGCGGCGGCTATTGAGCAAAACCATGATAAGAACGGTATTATTTGGCCTGCTCAAATAGCACCATTTAAAGTGGTTATTGTGCCAATGAACATGCAAAAATCTGAAACGATTACTAAAGCAGCTCATGATTTATATGAACAACTACAAGATGCTGGCATCGAAGTATTGTTTGACGATCGTAAAGAGCGTGCTGGTGTTATGTTTGCAGACATGGAACTTGTTGGAATTCCACATACAGTTGTTATTGGTCAGAAAAGCCTTGATAACGGTGTATTGGAATATAAATCTCGTCGCGATGGTGAAAAGCAAGAAGTAGCTGTTGAAGACATGGTTGAGTTTTTAAAAGCAGAACTGACTAAGTAGCACCTATTAAAGAGGCTTACTTAAAGCTTCTAACTAACGCTTCGTTCAATATAAAAAGGGGGAGTAGAATATCTACTCCCCCTTTTTATTTCTCGCTAAAAGTACAGCTAAAAATACAGCTAAAAATTATTGATTAGTATTCACAATAAACTGACAAAAATGCTCATAAGCTTCTTGATTAAAAGTCGTTTTTTGTTTGTTCATAAAACCATGTTCTAAATCAGTATTGATGAGCGATAAGTTTTGTCTATTTCTTAAATTATCAATAATAGGTTCTAATTCAAAATGAGATTCAAAACCTGGAAAGATAATGTGGGTATTAACGGCAGGAACAATGTCAGTAAAATATCTAATTTGACCAGGGTAAAAACACATAGCATCAATTATTTTATGACTCACACCACTGCTTTCACTTAATAACTGCCAAATAGCACTTGCACCAGCGCTAAATCCAATAAGCTTAACTGGCTCTGTTTGTTGTTCTAAATATTGTTTTAACTGTAATGTGTAACTTTCTAAGCCACCTTGATCTATAAAAGCTTGATAAGCTAGGCTTTCGTCATCAAACGATGCCTCTTGCCCTTGATAAGGATCAAGAATATATACATCATCAATTAAACAATCATTGATCAACGTTTGTAAATTCTGATTCTTTCCAAATATATCAGCAACAAAAATAATTTTATAAGACATATACTCTCTTGATATTCATTTATTATGTAAAAACTTATTATATCGATTATTAATTATTACAACACACTAATTATAAAGCGCTTAATCACTAAATTGATAAATTAAAAATTACTCTTTCTGTTAATTTTTGATAAGTTAATAATTAAAACTTATAAGTACATATTTAGGATAACGTTTATGGAAAAACCAACATCTAACTGTCAAATTAATCCTCATAAAATCGGATTATTACTCAGTGGTGGTGGTGCACGTGGTGCTTATCAAGTAGGCGTCTTGAAAGCAATTGCTACGTTTTATCCTCGTAATCACGCTATCCCTTTTCCTATTTTGTGCGGTACATCAGCAGGTGCAATTAATAGTACAGCGCTAGGATGTTACGCAGCTAGTTTTCATCTAGGGGTTAAAAAATTAGATTGGATTTGGCGTAATATGCGTACTCATCATATTTATCATAGTGATTTAGGACATGTATCAAATCATATGTTTGGTAATATGACAAAATGGATGCGAAGTAGTCTTGAAGCGAATAAACCAACTTCTTTATTAGATAACTCACCATTGCGTCATCTTATCAATAAATATGTACCCTTTGAACGTTTAGAACGAAATATAAATAATGGCTCTTTACATGCTTTAGCAGTTACAGCATCGAGCTATCAGACAGGAAATTCGGTTTCTTTTTATCAAGGAAATTCAGCAATTAAAGACTGGAAACGCTCTAAAAGAGAAAGTTTACGTGGCGTGTTGCACACAGAGCATTTAATGGCATCGGCTGCATTACCGCTTGTATTTCCAGCAATAGAAGTTAGGCAATCTTTTTATGGTGATGGATCCATTCATCAATTATCACCACTTAGTCCTGCAATTCATTTAGGCGCTGATAAAGTGTTATGTATTGGTCTTGATTCGCCTCATGACCAACCTGAATATGTGATGATGAAGCATCCTAGTGCTTCATCCATTGCAGGTCATTTACTCGATAGTGTATTTAGCGATACATTAGATTCAGATATTGAAAGAATACAACGTGTTAATGAAACTCTTTCCTTAATTGATCCTACATTAAAAGAATCGCACAACTTACGAAAAATAGACACATTAGTCATTAATCCAAGCATTGATATTAATAAAATAGCACAACGTCACTTTCAAGAAGTCCCATGGCCAATTCGGCGCTTAATGGCAAGTATTGGTGTGACTAAAGACAGTGACTCTAGTTTGATGAGTTATTTATTATTTGAAAAAGGTTACTGTGGTGAACTCATTGATGCAGGTTATGCCGACGGTATGGCGCAACAAGAAAAAATAAAAGAATTTCTTAATATACAACCAACAACAATCCGTCAAAAACATATTAATTACGACCGATTATATACACAATAAACTTAACTCCCATTAAGCAAAAATCGCTCGGCGTTTTCAACTCGTCGAGATTTCCCACATAAAATTAATACGTCATTAGGCGCTATGACAAAGTCCATATCAGGCTCACTTATTTCTTCTAATGAACGGCGAACACCACGTAATGTAATTCGTAATTTTTTAAGTGGCAGTTGTGAAATTTTATGTCCAATAACATGTGCATCACTTGGTAATAACACCGCGTGAAGTTGTTCTAAATCTAGCTCCATGCTGTGTGACGATTCATCACCATGAAAATAACCATGCATAAATTTATATTGGCTTTTACGTTCTATTTGAATTCGTTTAAGTACTCGGCTCATTGGAACGCCAGACAAGAATAATACTTGTGACACAAGCATAAGACTGCCTTCAAGTGTTTCAGGAACAACTGTTTGGGCACCCGCTTCTTTTAACTTAGTCATATGCGTATCATCACGGGTTCTAATCATTACTTTAATATCATCTCCCATATTTTTACACGCACTGAGAACTTGCATCACAGAATGATTATCGTCAAAAGTAATGACAACTAATTTTGCTTTATCAACATGGCAATTCTTTAGGATGTCGCGATGACGGCTATCGCCAAATAAGACATTTTCGCCACCTACTAATGCTTCTTGGATACGAACCGGATCTTGATCCATCACAATATATGGAATTGCTTCTGTTTTTAGGAACCTAGCAATAGTTTGCCCT
>CALJMY010000179.1 GCA_937981905.1 uncultured Enterobacterales bacterium | reverse complement strand
CGCAAATAAACCGTATTAATCAACAACGAGTTGCTGTTATTAGCGCTAACATTGCAGTTGGCGATCAACAAACCGCAATGGCAAGTGCGACGACATTAATTGAACAACTTAATTTACCGTTAAATATTACGTCAAATTTTGGTGGCCAAAGTGAAGAAATGGAACAATCTTTTAACTCGATGATGATGGCGTTAGCGCTTGCTGTATTTTTAGTATATTTAGTAATGGCATCGCAATTTGAGTCTTTACTTCATCCGTTAATTATCTTGTTTAGTGTGCCATTAGCGGGTGTCGGTTCATTGTTAGGGCTCTATATTACCGGAACGAATTTAAGTGTAATCGTCTTTTTAGGACTTATTATGCTTAGTGGTATTGTCGTTAATAACGCCATCGTTTTAGTTGATCGAATTAATCAGTTACGACTTGATGGCATGGAAAAAAAAGACGCTATTATTAACTCAGCGGAGTCTCGTCTTCGTCCTATCATCATGACTACATTAACCACTATTCTCGGATTACTTCCAATGTGCATTGGATTAGGTGAAGGGAGTGAATTGCGTGCGCCAATGGCTATTACTGTAATCAGCGGTCTTATTGTTTCCACCTTACTTACTTTAATTGTCATACCTGTGATTTATCGTTTATTTGATAGCAAAACATTCACTGATAAAGAGAGTAGCGATAATCAATCTTCTGTAACAGGTGATTCCATGAATGAGGAAACTCAATCATGAGCAATCAAGATAAAAAAATTGGCGGAATTACTGAGTTTTCATTAAATCGCCCTGTCACCATATTCATGATCGCTTTTACTTTATTACTAATGGGTATTGCAGCTTCCAAGTTATTACCACTAGAGAATTTCCCTGGTATTGATATCCCAGAGCTTGAAATTAATGCTCCTTACAAAGGTGCTAGCCCTGCAGAAATTGAACGCTTAATTACAAAGCCGATTGAAGAAGCGCTTGCTACCATGAGCGGAATTACTAAGATGCGATCTTGGTCGAGTAAAAACGGCAGCAAAGTTAGTATTGAAGTGAAATGGGATAGCAGTCTCACAGGTATAGGTATTGAAGCACGTGAAAAAATAGACTCTATTCGTCACTTATTACCTGATGATTTAGAACGTATTTTTGTTTATCAATATTCAACCGCTGACATGCCTATTTTAACCATGCGTATTTCAAGTGACCAAGAATTAAGTAATAGCTATGACTTATTAAATAACTTTTTAAAGAAACCAATAGAACGATTACAAGGGGTTTCTAACGTTGAGCTTTATGGTGTTAATCCTCGCCAAATTACGATTCGACTTTCAAGTGATCGCATGGCGAGCCATCAAATAGATGCCAAAGAATTAACATCATTATTAAGAAAACAAAACTTCTCAATTAATGCTGGTTCGATCAAAAATAAAAATCAAACGATTAGAGTTTCCTTACAAGGTGAATATACTAATTTAAATGATATTCGTACTTTAAAAGTGAATGAACATGTTTATTTAGGCGATATTGCTACGATTAATTATGAACAAAAAGAACTAGAATCAGGGCGCCATCTTAATCAAAATTTTGCAATCGGCATGGATGTATTTAGAGAATCGAGTAGTAATTTAGTCGATGTATCTGCAAAGGTCATTGAGACTATTAATCAAATATCCACCAGCAGTAAGTTTAACGGTATTGATATTTACTTAATGGAAGACCAAGCAAAAGGTGTAACCGATTCTCTGTCTGATTTATTACAAGCAGGTGGCATTGGTGCCCTGCTATCTTTTGTTGTCCTCTATTTATTTATTAGAAATACACCCATAACATTATTAGTAGTGGCTTCAGTTCCTTTTTCAATTTGTCTAACACTCGCTTGTATGTACTTTTTAGGATATTCCTTAAACGTGCTATCTCTAATGGGGTTATTACTTGCTATTGGAATGTTAGTCGATAATTCTGTGGTTATCACCGAAGCTATCACCACGCAATATCAAAAAACACCTCACAAACCTGTGAATGTAAATATTGGTTTAGGTGTTTCAAAAGTTAGCCTTGCTGTTATGACTGGCACGTTAACTACCATGATTGTATTTTTACCCAATATTATTGGTGAAAAAGTAGAATTGACTGTTTTCTTGGAACATGTAGCTATCGCTATTTGTATTTCATTGGCGTCTTCATTATTAGTAGCAAAAACGTTATTACCATTATTGCTGTCTAAAATGTCACTAAGTGCATTACAACAACCAGTAGCAAGTAAAGATTTAAAAAAACCTTCAATTGGCTATTATCAACGTAGTTTAAACTGGGTATTACATCGTCCTAAAACTACAGGTTTTGTCGCGCTACTCATTTTAGCTAGCACCGCTATTCCATTTGGCGTAGTCACTTCAGACAATAATAACAATGAAGATAAAACCCGAATCAAATTACGTTATCATTTAGACGGTCAATACCCTGTTGATATGGTTAAAGATATTGTTGTTCAAATGGAACAGTATTTATATAGTAATCAAGAAAAATTCGACATCGAAAATGTCTATTCTTACTACGCGACCGACAAAGCTAGCTCAACTATTTTATTAAAACAAGGTGATCGACAATCAATCAACGTTATCAAAAAACTCATTCGTGAAAATATGCCAAAATTTGCAATTGCGACACCTGAGTTTAACAAACGCAGCGCACAAGCTGGCGGTGCATCAGTTTCCTTATTAGGCCCATCAACCAACAAGCTTATTGAAATGAGTGAGCATATCATTCCTGTTCTTCAACAAGTTGAAGGGTTAAATGATGTTCGTAGTGAGTTATCTAAAAATCAGCAAGAAATTATTTTAACGGTTAATAGACAAAAAACTGATTTATATAATCTTCGTGCTAAAGATGTCGCGTCATTAGTATCGAGTGCATTACGTGGTAAAAACCTACGCAGCTTTCGTCACGATCCCCAAGGTGAAGTTCGCATTGAAATGCTATTTGATAAAGAGCTTAAATATTCACTCGATAAATTAAAACAGCTGCCTATTACACAATTTAATAATCAAGTTATCACGCTCGAAAATTTAGTAACATTTAGCGTACAACCACAGCTAGATAAAATTAAACGCAGTAACCGTCAAACGTCATTATCAATCGAAGCTGATCTCGATGGTATTACTATTGAACAAGCCAAAAAGAAAATTAAAGCAGCGATGAAGCGTATTAATATGCCACAAGGCTATCAATGGAAACTAGGACGAGGCTTTAAAAAACAAGAGCAGGAGCAAAACATTATGCTTATTAATATGCTACTTGCACTTGTTATGATTTATATTGTTATGGCCGCATTATTTGAATCATTGCTATTACCTGCCGCTATCATTAGTTCTATATTGTATTCAATTGTGGGCGTATTTTGGTTTTTTTTATTAACTGGTACCGACATGAGTGTGATGGGCATGATAGGTATATTAATTCTCATGGGTATTGTGGTAAACAATGGCATCGTACTCATTGATCAAATCAATCAAATGACACCAAAACGAGAAGAATTAGAACGAGTAATTAGTGACATGTGCGTAACAAGACTACGTCCTGTTTTAATGACCGTATCAACTACCGTACTAGGAATGATTCCTTTAGCGTTAGGTAGCGCTCAAATTGGCGGTGATGGCCCATCGTATGGCCCACTAGCAATTGCTATTATTGGGGGATTAAGTTTCTCAACAGTTACTAGTTTGTATCTTGTGCCTTGGATGTATTTGGTACTAACCAAGATGGCTCAAAACTCAAGCGCGAGTTTTAATAGATCAAATCAATTT
>CALJMY010000178.1 GCA_937981905.1 uncultured Enterobacterales bacterium | reverse complement strand
TTCATCTCAATCCGAAAACTAAGATGATGTTACGCTTATCATAACTTTGATATATTCTCTCCGAAGAAAGAATAATTCATTGTGTTGACATTATTCATTAAGAACCTCAGTACTTAACTTCAAATGCCCACACAGTTTATTTGAATTCTAATTTTTAAAGAACGTTTCAACTCTACTTCTTATGAAGGAGTTACGCTTCGTGCCATCTGGCCCGTTGCGTTGGGATGCGTATAATACGTTTCCCAGTTTCAAAGTCAACACTTAATTTTAAAGTTTTTAGATAAAAGTTTAAAAGGTTGTTTTCTTCTCTAAACCGTTGCTGCCTTCGCTCTACGTTATCCGCTAAGTGATGCTCTGCTCCGTTTCAGTGAGGCGCATTATAGACAGATCCTAATACTTGGCAAGGGCTTTTTTGATCTTTTATCTCAAGCGTTCAAATTAACAACATTACGGTGTTTTTTCGCTTCATTTGGTGATTTATTGAGGTATTAATACAGCAGGGTTAACTGAGCAGTTCATATAAAATAATATTTTAACTATTTGTACATCACTTAATGCTTAGTTATTAATGTATTAATCTAGTTTAATCACAATTATTGTCGTTTTATTAAAAAAAAAGCGCATCAATTATTACTTAATGCGCTTTATATGAGTATAAGTTTTATTTAAAAGTTAATGTGCCTGCGTCTGACAGCTTTTGAAGTATTGGTTTAATGCTTCTACTAAACCTTTCACGCCTATTAATCCTATATATACATTATTCTGCATAACAGGAAAACATGTCTGGCCGCAAAAGCCATCTGAACTGCTAACTACTTTATTTGCGATATCATGAATATTTTCTTCAAATTCAACAGTCGTAATATTAGCTTTCATAAACTCTTTAACAACAGGTGCACCATCACAATAATAGCTACTTGAAATAAGCGTTTTTAAACAATCTCTTTCACTTAAAATTCCAACTACAATTCCATCATCAATGACAATAGCACTATCTTGTGTACTGGCTTCAATCTTATCAATGGCATCAGACAATAAAGTTGATGAATCAATAACTGGTGCATTATGCGTTAAGAAGTCTTTTACTTTTAAATTAAGCATAACTCATCCTCATTTTATAATAGGCTTAAGCGAAGTGAGTTTCTAACTCATCTGCGCCACCAATGTGTTGACCAGCAATAAATACTTGAGGAACTGTTGTTTGGCCAGTCATTGCTCTTAGTGATAACAAGCTAGCGTCTGAACCAATGATAATTTCTTCGTATACTAAGCCTTTTGAAGTTAATAAATCTTTAGCTCTTGTACAATGAGGACAACCTACTTTACTAAATAAAGAAACATCTACTGGCGCTTTTGCTTCACAATTAATGTATTCAAGCATTGTGTCTGCATCTGATACTTCAAACGGGTCGCCTGGCTTATTAGGTTCAATGAACATTTTATCGATGATGCCATTTTTAACTAGCATCGAATAACGCCAGCTACGTTTGCCAAAGCCAATATCTTGCTTATCAACTAACATTCCCATGCCTTCAGAAAATTCACCATTACCATCAGGAATCACTGTGATATTTTCAGCATCTTGATCGCTTAACCATGCATTCATTACAAATGTATCATTTACAGATAAACATACGATTTCATCTACGCCATTATTTGCTAATACATTTGCTAATTCATTATAACGTGGTAAATGAGTTGACGAACATGTTGGCGTAAAAGCACCAGGTAATGAAAACACTACAACAGTTTTATTTTCAAATAATGATTGTGTCGTTACATCAACCCAATCGTTATTAACACGTGTTTTAAAAGTAACATTCGGTACTGCTTGGCCTTCTTTATTATCTAACATCGTCAATCTCCATAAAGTAATTTATTGTTCTCGTCTAATTGGTAACTATTATGAAGAGAAACATGTAAGAAAGCCAAACGAATTAATCAATATCAATGATAGTTAAAACCTATCGTGAGATTATAGGTTATAACTATTAGCCATAGGTAGCTCGATTCGGACAGATAACCCACCTTGAACTCTGTTGTTTACAGATACTTTTCCACCATGATTATTTACAAAACGATGAACTATAGCTAGGCCTAAACCACTACCTTGACCGCCTCTAGCGTTATCTCCCTGAACAAATGGTTTAAATAATTGTTGAATTTTATCTTGAGGGATACCAGGCCCATTGTCTGAGACATCAAAAAATATGACATTTTTGCTAGAAAAACCAGATGATACATAAACTTCACCATTACCATATCGTATCGCATTGCTAATCAAGTTTGCCAATACACGTTTTAATGCTGTTCCTCGAATCATAATGATTGGTATAGGAGTTAACGACAGAACGATGTTACGTCCGCGACTTGTTTCCGCATTTACTTCATGAGTAATGATTTCATTTAAATCATGAAGCTCAGAAATTTCTTCACGATCGAGTTTAATATATGTAATGAATTGATCGATGATTTCATTCATATCATCAATGTCTTGTTCTATCCCCTCTTTAAAAAATGTTTCTTTCTCATCTAACATTTCCGTCGCAAGGCGAATACGTGTTAATGGTGTTCGTAAATCATGCGATATACCAGCCATTAATAACGAACGATCATCTTCCAATTGTTTGATACCAGATGCCATAGAGTTAAAAGCACTGGTTACACCAATAATTTCAATCGAGCCTCTAAATTCAAGCTGTTCAGGATATTCACCTTTAGCGACCTGATTTGCTGCCATTTGCAGTCGTCGTAATGGACGCGTTAAATGACGCGCAAAAAACCATCCTCCAATAATAGACAAAGCACCAATGAGGATTAAATAGAATGTAAGTGGCGAGAACTCACTATCATCAAATTTTTCTAAAGGGATTTTGATCCAAACATAAGGATCTTGAGGAGGATTAATCCAAACCATGAATAAATCTTCTTTAGCAACGCGCACTTCAGTTTCGCCGCCTAAGTATTCACTCATTTGTTTTGAGAGGAAATGATAAGGAACTGCTCTATCAAGCCCGTGTTTATGCGCAAGGTATGCTGGGTAAACACGTAAACCTGTTAGCTCTTTGAATTGTTCAGATAATATTTCATCGATAGGAAGTTGTTCGCGCCCTTGCTCTGGCACATTCATAAACACTAATTTAACTTGTTTTGCTAATAATATGTTTAGTTGCTTAAAACTAGGTTCAACCACATGCCTTACGACTAGAGCGTAAGACACTAATTGGTTTATTAATAATAAAAAACCAATTAGTAATGCTGTTTGCCCAAATGCACTTTTTGGGAACAAACGCTTAATGAATCTCATGAATGCGCTTTACCGTCAGGAACAAAAACGTAACCTAAACCCCATACAGTTTGAATATATCTTGGATGAGTAGGGTCTTCTTCAATCATGCGTCTTAATCGAGACACCTGAACATCGATACTGCGTTCTAATGCACTATAATCTCGACCTCTAGCCATATTCATTAATTTATCACGAGATAAAGGCTCACGTGGATGTGTTACTAACGATTTTAATACCGCAAACTCACCGGAGGTTAACGACGTAACATCATCACCATGATACATTTCACGTGTTGCTAAATTTAATTTGAAATCACCGAAAACAATTAATTCTTCATTTTGAGAAGGAGCACCAGGTACTTCAGTATTACGACGGCGTAAAACAGCATTCGCACGCGCTAAAAGTTCGCGAGGGTTAAATGGTTTTGGTAAATAGTCATCAGCTCCTAATTCTAAGCCAATAATACGATCAACTTCATCGCCTTTCGCTGTTAACATCAAAATAGGGATATCATTATTTTTCTTGCGTAGTCTCTGGCAAATAGCTAAACCATCTTCTCCTGGTAGCATTAAATCGAGTACCATCATGTGGAAATTTTCTCGCTCCATTAAGCGATCCATTTGTTCTCCATCATTCGCGGTACGTACTTGGAAACCTTGCTCTACAAGATAGCGCTCTAATAAACTACGTAATCGTGCGTCATCATCGACAACAAGAATTTTGATGGTTTCGTTACTCATGATTTTTACTCTGATGGTCTTAATATTAAATACTATAAAATTTAATACTTTATAAAGCAAAAAACATCACCTATTAATTAAGTGATGCTTTGTTACAAAGTATGTTCCAAACAATTCAACAGTATAATTTGTCGTTGAACTGTTAATTCATTTCTTTAGTTAAATTTGTAAATAACACCTACTGAGATATTATTTACATCATTATGTAGTAAGTCATAATGTGTTGCTTGTAGATTTAGTGCTACTTTTTTATTAATAGCATAATCAAACTGTATTTTATAAAACACATCAACACCACTATCATCAACTTTGACTACTTCATCTTGAATATGGCTTTCGTAATCTAAATCCCATACTAATATTCCAAGGCCGGCAGACAAATTAAACGTCTCATTATTCCAAAGATTATATTGACCACCTAAACTAATCCCATCAACTAAAAATGGGCTAACATCAATCACAGACTTTTGAAACTGCTCCGCATCTAACGTATCACCGATTACATTAGCAGTTGTATCACCCAACTGCTCATAACCTATAGTCAACGAATAATCCGCATATTGATAACCAACACCTATATGGAAACTAGTATCTTTGTCATCAAAATCAACCGATGTAACCGCGTTATTATCTGATGTATTAATACGTTCAATAGCTGTACTTTCACCAACTGCAGCGCTGATAAACCACTCAGCGCTTGCATTGAAACTACATAAACCTACTAGTATTGCGATTAGGCCAGATGAACATTTCTTAATATTCATCTTATTTTTAAATCTAAAGGCACTAATCGCTGCAATCAAGAACAACATAATTCCCATGCTACCGCCTTTTGATTTATTCACAACGGTTATGGTTTCTAATGCTGTCACTTGGACACTTACATCTGCTGATGTAGCATTATTCACACCATCAGTTATTGAATAAGTAATGGTCGCTACACCATCAAAACCAAATTCAGGCGTAAATGTTAATGTGCTATTACTATTCACAACAACACTACCAAAATCAACGTTAGCGTTTAATACACTCAGCACATCATTATCGCTATCTGTATCATTCGTTAACACATCAATGGTAATAGCGGTTCTGTCATCAGTATTTGCATCATCAGCAAAAGCAATAGGTGCTTCATTAGTAAAGATTTCTATCGTAATAGTTCCACTTGCTGTACCACCTTGACCATCAGAAATTGTATATGTAACGGTATCAACACCAACAAAATCTGTTGCTGCTTGATACTCGACTTGGTTATCAGATGTAATAGTTACAGTACCTAATGTTGCAGTCACAACACCTAACGTTAACTCATCATTTTCAGCATCAATATCATTAACTAATACATCAATAATTACTAAGTCATCTTTTCTTACTCTAGCTGAATCACTTACCGTTACTGGCGCAGTATTATCGCTAGCTTGAACGCCAACACCGCCTGGATCAACAATTGTACCATTGGCAATACCGTCATCATCATTAGCACCACCATCAACGATAGTAAGCTGTACACACCAATGACCTTCTGTTAGTCCTTCAGTCCATAAATCACTCTGAGGAGGAGGACAGTAGCCTGCTTGTCCAGCCGTAGAACGCAATTTATTATCTGCATCCTCACTAAATGACTGCCAACCTGAAGCCGCATTATATTTACGATATAAAGCATTCGCAGGGATAGGCTGACGCTGTGGTAGCACAATATTATAATCTTGACCGAATACAGGTAAACCAGTCGCAATATAATCAAAAATACCGCCAATATTATTGGCCGTGTCAGATTCACCAGTAAAGGCTTCTAGTTCGCTTTCAATTAATTGAACTCCACCTGTTTCACCAGCTGCTAATGTATTACCAATACGTAAACAAATACCAGCGTCACCTTCAACGAGGAAAGCATTTTGATCACCAACTTGTTGAGGAATAACATTACATTCGCTAATAGCATCTAAGTAATCAGGGATACCATCTTCATCACTATCTTTATAACCTTCTTGAATATCAGGAATTAAATCACCATCAGTATCTACCGTAGTTAGTACCACCAATTCATTACTCACCGAGAAGTAAACATTGTCTGTAGAAGATAATGGAGAACGTACAATTTCACTGACCGTCAATGACACATTATATGTACCACTCGTTAAATTACTTGGATCAAATACCAATTGGTTATCAGTTTCTTCAACAACAATAATATCACTGCCATAAATCCACTGAGACGCTACCATGTCACCATTAAGATCATTAACATCAGCATTAATAGTCACTAATCCATCCACTGGTGTAATGATTTGTCTAAATTCATCATCTTGACTTAATGCTAGATCAACACTTGGCGCAATATTGTCTTCAGTAATTGTAATAGTATGGACTGATTGATTCCCTTTATTTACATCTCCCAATGTAATCGTTAGCGTTTCATCACCTTCGACAATACCATCCTCAACAATTGAAATCGTAATAACGGCTTCAGTGCCAGATTCAACATCGATGCTGTCAATAGCAATAATATAATCATCAACATCCGCATTACCCGATAAACTAAATGGCACAGCTAATGGATAAGTTGGAGCTTCACCATTAAGTAAAACAAAAACCTGAGCTGATGAACCTTCAACAACTTCTTGATCTTTACTTAGCGATATTAACGGATGAACAATAATATTTTGGCTAACAGTGCTATTCAACTCAGCATTTTCGTCAGCTGTTTCCCAATACGCAATATTATTACCTGGTGTAAATAATCTATTACCCACTAAATTAACCGCAATAGAATTACCAGTACTATTGGTAGCAGTCGCAACGCCTAACTCAACAGAGGTATAAAGCCCGGTTGCATTAACTTCAACATCATCAGGTGCAATAATTACATTAAGAGAGTCAATATCCCCTGCTATTACAACAGAAACGGTTGCTTCACTAAACTCTTCATTGCTATTACTAATGCTGTAATTCAATTCGACAGTACCAATAAAGCCATCATTAACTACTAATACTAATTGATCTGAATCAATCGTTACATCGCCAATACTAGTGCTACTCGCTGTAATCGAAAATGTATTATTTTCACTATCAGTGTCATTACTTAGTACATTTAAAACATAAGTATTATCATCATTACGATTAAATTCATAAACATCATCAACAGCTTCAAGCGAACTTTCTAAAGCTAATACTTCAATTGAAAATGCGTCTAAACTGGTTGATTCATTTTGAAGATCCGTCGTTGTAATAATAATATCTGATGTTACTCCGATATATATTTCAGATGGCGCACCGCTTAATTCACCAGTATTAATATCAAACGTAGCCCAACCAGGTTTATTAACAATAGTAAACTGTTGAATATCATCTTCATCTGCATCAGTTACTGTTGGTATAAAGCTGTAATCGGCATTAACATCAACACTCGTAATCGGCGTACCTGTAATTACTGGTGCATCATTTACATTTGTTACTTCAAGTGAGAATGCGGCCAAGCTTACTGATTCATTATCACTATCAGTTACAGTAATAACAATATCAGCCGTTGTGCCAATATCACTACTCGTCGGCGTACCACTTAACACACCAGTCGTTAGACTAAATACTGCCCACGAAGGTTTGTTCGTAATGCTAAACGTTGTTGTGTCATTAGTATCAGAATCAGTCACCGTTGGCGTGAAATTATAAGCGGCGTCTTGTGCGATAGTAATTGCTGGCGTACCAGTAATTACTGGCGCATCATTCACATTCGTTACTTCAAGTGAAAATGCTGCAAGACTAGCCGTTAAACCAGCCGTATCGGTTACCGTAATAACAATACTCGACGTTGTACCAACATCACTATTAGTCGGTGTACCCGTTAACGCACCCGTTGATGGATTAAACGTGGTCCAACTTGGCGTCGTATTAATGCTAAACGTCGCCGTATCACCAACGTCACTATCAGTCGATAATGGGATGAACGTATAAGCCAAATCTTGCGCAACACTCGTAATCGGCGTACCAGTAATTACCGGCGCATCATTTACATTCACCACGGTTAACGAGAAAGCCGCTAAGCTCGCCGTTAAACCAGCTGTATCAGTGACCGTAATAACAATATTTGATGTAACACCAACATCACTGTTGGTCGGCGTACCTGTTAAA
>CALJMY010000177.1 GCA_937981905.1 uncultured Enterobacterales bacterium | reverse complement strand
GATCTTCAACACTGCCATTCTGCCAACCATGGATATATATAACAGTTGGTTTTTCTGGGCTGTAGTAATTATTCAGAATGCCTGGTTCAGCTTTCTCTGCTTGTGCATAATCAAACCAATAGAGTCCGTAATCTAGTTGTTGAAAAGTAGTTGCTGGGAACGTGATTTCTGCAAAACTATTAAAAGAAATGAAGGTGGTAAGTATTATTACTATTTTTTTATGAAAACGTGTTAATGATTTAAACATGGAGTTTCCTTTATTATTGTAAGTTATAATTATATTTAATTAGTCCCAATGAACTAAAGCATAGAGAGTACATTAATTGTTAACTAAATGTTAATAAGATTTTTTATTGTGGGAAGGAAGAGTAGCTCTTATATTGAAATATTATTACTGAGTGATTAATACCGTTAGAATGATGGTATTTAAATAAAGGGTATTATATTTTTGATCATTAATTACGACACATCATGCCCCGATGCTCTCGCTTTTTATTAATATATTACGCTACACTCGATATTCTTTTATTAGTGCTTTATTAAGGATGCCACTTGAAGTTAATTAATAAGCTGATTCTTAGGTCAGTATTATCAACGTTGTTATTAACAGCCTCTCCATTTATTTTTGCGAAATCAATTAATGAAACTCCCTCAATATTAGATTTAAAAAGTTGTTTTGTTGAAGGTGTCAGAAGTCAATTAGCATGTGGCAAGCTTACCGTTCCGGAGAACTGGGCGTCGCCGAGCGATAAAACCCTTGATGTTAATGTTATCGTTGTTAAAGCAATTGCAAGCTCTTCAAAACCCGATCCTCTCTTTTTATTAATGGGTGGTCCAGGACAAGCAGCATCAGAGCTTGTGTCTGGATTAATACGAATCTTTAGTGATGTTCATCAAACGCGTGATTTAGTCTTTATTGACCAACGAGGTACTGGCCTTTCAAGCCCTTTAATTTGTGATGAAGAAGATGGCAATATCTATCAAGATTTAACCAGTGATTTTGATAGTTCAGACATTCAAAAATGCTTGAACAGTTTTAACGTCGATTTATCACAATATAATACTAATAGCGCTATTTTAGATTTTGAAGCGGTTCGTGTTGCGTTAGGTTATGAGAAAATTAATCTTTATGGTATTTCTTATGGTTCCCGTGCATCCATGATTTATATGAGAGATAAACCACAAGCTATTCGTTCTGTCGTTTTAGATGGTGTGGTGCCACCGCAAGTGGCCGTTGGGCCATTAGGGGGGCATGCTGCACGTGCATTTGATATTTTAATTGATCAATGTGAAAAGCATGTAGATTGTAAGGGACAATATTCCACTCTATTAAGTGATTATCAAAAAATTCGTATTCAGTTAGAAATAGCACCAATTAGAACGATGATTGATCATCCCGTCTCGGATAACAAAATAGCGTTAAATATCGATAGCCAAAAGTTTATTGGTACACTGCATAGCCAGCTTTACAGTGTTGGTCGCCGTGAATTAATTCCCTTTATTATTAGTGAATTCGCTAAAGGTAATTACAAACCCTTTGTTGGTTTAATGTCACAAAATGAAGACACAACAAGTAAAATTTATGTGGGTCTTAATTTTAATATTGTGTGTAATGAAGATGTGCCTCGTGCGACTCAAGAGCAACTTGCCAACGACCGAACTAATAGTTTTTCTGGGCGTCATAGTTTTGAAGGATTAAAGGACGTGTGTAAACAGTGGCCTAAATTTGAAGCGCCCAACAATTTTGCTAATGAAATAAAATCTAACATTCCTACTATGTTGTTATCTGGTGAGTTAGATCCTGTAACTCCGCCAGCGTGGGGAGACATTGCTGCAAAAGGGTTATCTAATCATGCACATTACATAGCACAAAATGCTGGACATGGTTTAGTTACTCAAACTTGTGCTGGTTCAATGATTAGTGATTTTATTGATTCACTTAATTTTGACGATGTTGATAGTAGCTGCCTTGATAAACAACCGTTACCGGGTTTTCTATTAAACAACAATAGTAATCTAAACGTTAAAGGACAGAAATAGTTATGTTGAAAGTTGATAATATATCGAAAAAATTTGGTGACTTTACTGCTGTTGAATCTATGACGTTCGATGCTAAAGATGGTGAAATAACAGGAATTCTAGGTCCAAATGGCGCTGGTAAAACGACTTGCTTACGTATTTTGTACGGTTTATTAAAACCTGATACAGGTTGTGCATTAATTAATAATATTGATGTGGGAGATAACCCCATTGAAGCTAGAAAGTCGCTAGGAATTTTCCCTGATCAATTTGGCATGAGTGAGCGACTAACTGCACGTGAACAAATTGAATACTTTGCTCAAATGCATGGACTAACAGGTAAAAAATTAAAAGAAGCACTTGATCGCGTTATTGATGATTTAGATATGAATGAGATTAGTAACCGACGCACTGAAGGTTTTTCACAAGGCCAACGAATGAAAGTAACGTTAGCGCAAGCGCTTGTTCATCGTCCACAAAACTTAGTACTTGATGAACCAACTCGCGGTTTAGATGTAATGAGTACACGTTTATTGCGCGAGCAATTATTGTCATTAAAAGCCGCTGGTCACTGTATTTTATTCTCAAGTCATGTAATGCAAGAAGTTGCTGCATTGTGTGATCGCGTTATTGTGGTCGCCAAAGGAAAAGTAGTAGCGCAAGGTTCGCCACAAGAATTATGTGATTTAGCGGGTAAAGAGCATTTAGAAGACGCATTTGTCGCAATAATTGGTAGTGACGAAGGAGTAGCGGCGTAATGAACCTATTTAAAAACGGAATGTTTAAAAATGGATTGTTTGGAGGCGGAGTGTTTAAAGGATTAGTCGTTAAAGAATTTCGTGAAGCTTTTCGCGACCGACGTGCGTTAATGGCTGGATTATTTGCCATAGTGACAGGGCCAATTATTATGGCCGCTGTTTTTATGTTTCAAATTGATCAGCAAGTTGATGTTAAAGACAGTTACATTGAATTTGTTGGTAGTGAACGTGCACCAGAATTAATTAGTTATTTAAATGCACGTCAATTTAAGTCTATCGAAGAAGTACCAGAATCAGAAGCTGCGAAGTGGAAAGAACGCGATATAGTGTTAACTATTCACGAAGGCTTTGCACAACGAATGAATGAAGGTAGACCAGCTAAAATAACTATCAAAGCTGACTATAGTGATAAAAATATCAACTCAACACTTAGACGTATTGAAGGGATTATCCAAGGTTATAGCGGTCAAATAGGATCAACTCGTTTGTTAATGCGCGGAATCGATCCTCGTATAACACAACCTATTATGGTCAATATTCAAAGTACAGCGACTCCGGAATCTACCAGTGGCGTGATAATGGGCATGGTAGCAATGTTTATTATGATGGCGTTATTTACCGCGTCAATGACCGCTTCAATTGATACTAGTGCAGGGGAACGTGAACGTCATTCCTTAGAACTAATTTTATGTCAGCCCATATCAACCATTAAAATTGTTTTATCTAAAGTAGTTTGCGTGAGTTTTTATGGTGCATTAGCCGCTATTCTCACTATGTTTACCATGAGCTTTACTATGGCTATGTTACCGCTTGAGCAATTAGGGATTTCAATTATTATTGATCCAATCACTATGCTGTTTATTGCACTGATGATTATTCCACTGGCTTATTTAGCGGGAGTAACGCAATTGTTTTTTGCTTATCGAGCAAAGAGTTTCAAAGAGGCACAATCATATTTATCGATGATTCTTATTTTACCTATGTTAGTACCAATGGCGATTACCATGATGCCGCATAAACCTGCTTGGCTTGATTATGTGCCACTGGCAGGGCAAAACATTATTATGGGTGATTTGTATAAGGGAGAAAGTTTTGATGTGTCAGCATTTGCTTTTACAACGTTTTCAACACTGGCTTTAGCGATTGCTATTACATTATTATTAGCTAAATCATTGCGCTCTGAAAAAGTGGTATTAGGACTTAGTTAACTTAATTTCATGATTATAATATGAATAAAAGACACAAATTTTGTTTAAAATTTGTGCCTTTTTTGTTCAGCCTGTGTTGTCATGTAATACTTAAGAAAAATGTTTGATAAAAGTCACACTTTTTCTGTTATTTCGACATCTTGATAGGTAGAATACCGTAAAATTTTATTAACCGATTTAGTGGAGTACTCAGATGCTTAAACGTGATATGAACATTGCTGATTTTGATCCAGAATTATTTGAAGCAATTACCAACGAAACAACTCGTCAAGAACAACACATTGAGCTAATCGCTTCTGAAAACTACTGTAGCCCTCGCGTTTTTGAAGCGCAAGGTTCACAGTTAACAAACAAATATGCTGAAGGTTACCCTGGTAAGCGTTATTACGGCGGTTGTGAATATGTTGATAAAGCAGAATTCCTAGCTATTGACCGTGCTAAAGAATTGTTTGGTGCTGATTATGCTAACGTGCAACCACATTCTGGTTCACAAGCAAACTCTGCTGTTTTCCTCGCTTTATTAGAGCATGGCGATAATGTTTTAGGCATGAGCCTAGCACATGGTGGTCATTTAACTCATGGTTCACACGTGAGCTTCTCTGGTAAATTATACAATGCTAAGCAATATGGTTTAGACGAAGCGGGTGATATTAACTACGCTGAAGTTGAAGAATTAGCGCTTGAGCACAAACCAAAAATGATTATTGCTGGTTTCTCAGCATTTTCTGGTGTTGTTGATTGGGCTCGTTTCCGTGAAATCGCAGACAAAGTTGGCGCATACTTATTCGTAGATATGGCTCACGTCGCTGGTTTAGTAGCTGCTGGTTTATACCCTAACCCAATTCCATTTGCTGATGTTGTAACGACAACTACACATAAGACACTGGCTGGCCCACGTGGCGGTTTAATTTTAGCTCGTGCAAACGAAGCAGTTGAAAAGAAATTAAACTCTGCAGTTTTCCCTGGTGGTCAAGGTGGCCCATTAATGCACGTAATCGCAGCTAAAGCTGTTGCGTTTAAAGAAGCATTACAACCAGAATTTAAAACTTACCAGCAAGGTGTTTTAGATAACGCTAATGCAATGGTTGAAGTATTAATTGAACGTGGTTATAAAGTTGTATCTAACGGTACTTCAAATCACTTATTATTACTTGATCTAATTGGTAAAGAATACACTGGTAAAGATGCTGATGCAGCGCTTGGCCGTGCATTCATCACAGTAAACAAAAACTCAGTACCAAATGATCCACGTTCTCCGTTTGTTACTTCTGGTTTACGTTTAGGTACACCTGCAATCACTCGTCGTGGTTTCCAGGTTGCTGAAACTAAAGCATTAACGGGTTGGATTTGTGATATTCTTGATGATATCAACAACGAAGATGTTATCAATCAAGTTAAACAAAACGTGCTTGAAGTGTGTGCTCGTTTACCTGTTTATGCTTAATCGCTAGGTAAATAAAATAAGAGGCCGCATTTTGCGGCCTTTTTTTATGGTTAAGCTTTTGTTCTTCTATTTTATAAAAACAAAAGACTCATCAGTTAAGTCTCTTAATATAAATCGATTGTATTGAAACGATTGTATTGAATGAAATTCGTATTATGATATTTACCTGATTAGTTTTTAATGAGAAATAATTATGCATTGTCCTTTTTGTCGTGCCGTAGATACTAAAGTAATAGATTCTCGTTTAGTATCTGATGGCCATCAAGTTAGACGTCGTCGCCAATGTAATGGCTGCCAAGAGCGTTTTACTACATTTGAGCAAGCTGAACTAGTGATGCCTCGGATTATTAAAACGACAGGTTCACGTGAACCTTTCGATGATGAAAAATTACGTAGCGGTATGTCACGAGCACTTGAACGTCGCCCTGTTGGCGTTGATGAAATTGAAAATTCACTGCACTACATAACATCTAAATTACGAGCAACTGGTGAGCGAGAAGTATTGTCGACGCTGGTGGGTAATTTAGTGATGGATGAATTAAAGCAGTTAGACAAAGTGGCTTATATCCGTTTTGCTTCAGTTTATCGTGCCTTTGAAGATGTTGAAGAATTTGGCAAAGAAATTGCCAAGCTTGGACGTTCTGAACAAGAAAAATAAATAGGAAAGTCATTATGACTAATGCTATTACTGTTGCAGATATTGAGTTTATGCAGCGTGCTATTAACTTAGCAAAAAAAGGACGATTCACGACAACCCCAAACCCAAATGTGGGTTGTGTTTTAGTGAAAAACGGCAAGGTTATTGGTGAAGGTTATCATCAAAAAGCAGGGCAAGGACATGCTGAAGTTAATGCCATTGCCAATGTTGACGATGTTGAATCGATTAAAGGCGCAACGGCTTATGTCACATTAGAACCATGTAGTCATTATGGCCGCACGCCACCGTGCTCTAAAAAGTTAATAGAGGTTGGCGTTGCGCGCGTTGTGATTGCGATGCAAGATCCTAATCCACAAGTCGCAGGGCGTGGTATTGCCATGCTAGAAGACGCTGGAATCACGACAACTTGCGGCATACTAGAACAACAATCACGTGCGTTAAATACAGGTTTTTTAAACCGTATGGAAAAAGGCCGTCCGTTTGTCACTATTAAAATGGCTGCAACATTAGATGGCGCAACAGCGCTTAATGATGGTACTAGTCAGTGGATAACAGCGAGCGATGCCCGCATCGATGTGCAAGGTTTTAGAGCGCAGCATTGTGCTATCTTAACCGGCTCAGGCACTGTAGTTGCTGACAATCCAAGCATGAATATTCGGTATGCTGAACTCGGTTATTTACAAGGTGAGATTGAACAATCATCTCTTCTTCAACCACTTCGCGTTGTTATTGACAGTAAAAATTTCATATCTCTTACTCATAAAATGATTGCGATAAATTCTCCTATTATGTTGGTTCGCCGTGAAAAAGATAACCAAGAATGGCCGAGTCATGTTGAGCAGTTTATTATGCCTGGAACTGGTAAAATAGACTTGCATGCTTTGATGGTTGAATTGGCAAACCGTGAAATTAACTCAGTATGGGTAGAAGCGGGCGCTAACTTAGCGGGTGCGCTGGTGGAACATGATTTATGTGATGAACTGATTGTTTATCAAGCGCCTAAATTAATGGGCACTGGTAATAAAGGGTTGCTAACACTACCAAGTATCGATCATATGGATAAGTTACTCGATATTAATATTACTGATGTTCGCATGGTTGGTTGTGATATTCGTTATCGTGCTAGTTGCTTAAAGAAAAGTTAACGTAAAGCTAAATAAGATTTTAATAAGCTTAAAGAAAAGGTAAGAAATTATGTTTACTGGAATTATTGAAAGTGTGGGTACGTTAACTCAGCTAACAAAAAAAAATGATGGTTACCGTGTTGAAATTGCGACAGGTAAACTTGATTTATCAGACGTAAAACTTGGCGATAGTATTGCTAGTAACGGCGTATGCTTAACGGTTGTTTCGATTGGCGGTCAAAGTTTTTGTGCTGATGTTTCTGGTGAAACGGTTTCGTTAACTGGTTTTTCTCATTATAGCGTCGGCCAAGTGATTAATTTAGAAAAAGCAGTAACTCCGACAAAGCGTTTGGGTGGTCACATGGTGAGCGGTCATGTTGACGGACGAGGTACTATTGAGCGTATTGAACAACAAGGTAATAGTTGGGATTATTGGATAAGTAGCCCACCCGAATTAATGCGTTATATTGCATTAAAAGGCTCTATTACTATTGATGGTATTAGCTTAACGGTTAATGGGCTTGAAGATACAAGTTTTCGATTAACGATTGTTCCTCATACTAGTCAAGAAACAACGATTAGTCAGTTTGCTATTGGCGCAAAAGTAAATATTGAAGTGGATCAAATCGCGCGTTATTTAGAGCGTCTCATGAGTGTGGAATCTCATGAGAGTAATAGCAGCGTTAATATGGATTTATTAGCGCGTAGTGGTTTTTTAAAGTAGTAGTTTTTTTAAATATAAGCATTGTTACTGATTGTGCGGATTATCGTTGGTTAAGCATTCAAAGCCATGTATAATCGCGCCGAGATTTCGGTAGCTACTTAAGGTTAAGGCTTGATCATGGCATTAAATACAATTGAAGAAATAATTGAAGACTTCAAACTAGGCAAGATGGTTATCTTGATGGATGATGAAGATCGCGAAAATGAAGGCGATTTAATCGTTGCAGCAGATAAAATTACGCCAGAAGCGATTAACTTCATGGCTACTCATGGTCGAGGTTTAATTTGCTTAACTTTAACTAAAGAGCGTTGTGAGCGTTTAAGCTTGCCGTTAATGGTTGATGCTAATAAAGCACAATTTGCAACTAACTTTACTGTTGCCATCGAAGCAGCTACTGGTGTAACAACAGGTATTTCTGCAGGTGATCGTGCACGTACCGTTCAAGTTGCTGTTGCTAAAGATGCTGTAGCTAGTGATATTGTACAACCAGGACACATATTCCCATTAATGGCACAAGAAGGCGGCGTGTTAACTCGCGCAGGTCATACTGAAGCCGGTTGTGATTTGGCACGTTTGTCAGATTGCGAACCAGCAAGTGTTATTGTTGAAATCCTAAAAGAAGATGGCACGATGGCACGTCGTCCTGATTTAGAAGTTTTTGCTAAAGAACACGGTATTAAGATGGGTACCATTGCCGATTTAATTGAATACCGTAACGCCAATGAAACAACCATTATTAAAGAAGCACAATGTAAGTTGCCAACTAAATATGGTGAATTTGATTTAGTGACTTACCGAGACACTATTGATGATGAACTGCATTACGCAATGGTTAAAGGCGACATTAATAGCGACAGCGTTACTAACGTTCGTGTACATCTTCAAAATACATTCAATGATTTATTAGCTAGTGAGCGCGCTCAAAACCGCAGCTGGCCATTAGATAAAGCAATGGAACGAATTGCTGATGTTGGTGGTGTTGTTGTGTTGTTAGCAAATAACGAAACCAATGACAGTTTAATCGCACAAGTGCGCGGTTTTGAACTAGAAGATAAAGGCGAAAAGCCAGTAACAGCTAAATGGGACGGAACGTCTCGACGCGTCGGTGTTGGCTCTCAAATCTTAGCTGATTTGGGCATCCATAAAATGAACTTATTGAGTTCGCCTAAACGCTACCATGCATTATCTGGTTTTGGTTTAGAAGTTGTTGATTACATCAGCGAATAAACCGTCAAAAATTCTAACGCAGGATCACGTAAAGTGATCTTGCGTTAGAGATTGATAATGCGTAATGCGTTTAGCATGTGTTATCATTGCCGCACTTTTGAGGCACCCCTCTAAATATCCTATTTATAAGGTAATAATATGAACATTATTGAAGGTAATCTACCCGTTACAAACGCTAAAGTTGCGATTGTTGTGTCACGCTTTAACAGCTTTATTGTTGATTCATTGGTTGAGGGTGCACTTGACGTGTTAAAGCGTACTGGCGGAATGTCTGAAGATGACATTACGATTGTTCGCGTACCGGGCGCTGTAGAGCTTCCTTTAGCAACACAAAAAGTAGCTGCTAAAGGTGAATTTGACGCAATCATTACATTAGGCGCTGTTATTCGTGGCGGCACACCGCATTTCGATTTCGTTGCTGGTGAATGTAATAAAGGCTTATCTCAAGTGGCGATGCAATACAGCGTACCTGTTACGTTTGGCGTTTTAACGACTGATACCATTGAGCAAGCTATTGAACGTGCTGGTACAAAAATGGGCAACAAAGGCGGCGAAGCTGCATTGAGTGCTTTAGAAATGATCAACGTGATGCGCGCACTAGACGCATAACTTGTTTAAGCAACGACACTTATGTCGTTGCTATTGCATCACCAAAATAGTCCAATAGAAGAATTCCACAGGAAATAAAATAGCTATGAAACCATCTGAACGTCGTAAAGCCCGTCGCCTTGCTCTGCAAGCGATTTATTCTTGGCAATTATCTGGCAATAATGCCGGCGAAATTGAACTAGAATTTTTGACTAACCATGATATCAAAGGGGTTGATGTTGAGTATTTTAGAGCACTACTTACTGGTGTTATTTCAAATAAAGATGATATAGATGATGCATATCGTCCATACTTAAATCGTGAAGATATTGATCAGATTGATCGCGCTGTTATCCGTTTAGCGACGTACGAATTAAAGTATGAATCTGATACACCGTATAAAGTAATCATGAATGAAGCGATTGAATTAGCAAAAGCTTTTGCTGCTGATGAAAGTCATAAATTTGTGAATGGTGTTTTAGATAAAACGGTTGCTCGTTTACGCAACGTTAGATAGGTTTATTTTTAATGCCTTGTGGTGAATTTGATTTAATTCGTCGTTACTTTACTGACCGACAAAAAAGCCGTCGTGACGTGATTAAAAGTATTGGCGACGACTGCGCTTTGTTAAAGCCAATTAACGATCAATTACTAGCTGTATCAACAGATACGCTAGTGTGCGGTGTTCATTTTTTTAAGGACATCCCACCACATGCATTAGGTTTCAAATCATTAGCTGTAAATTTAAGTGATTTAGCTGCAATGGGCGCTACGCCAAGTTGGGTATCGTTAGCACTTACTCTGCCTGAAATTGATGAAGAATGGGTAAGTGAGTTTAGTGACGGTTTTTTTAAAGCTGCTGACTATTACGATATCGAACTTATTGGCGGCGATATGTCTAGTGGGCCATTGAGCATCACATTGACAGTGCAAGGCCAAGTAAGCCAAGAGCAACAATTGTTACGCGATGGCGCTCAAATTGGCGATTGGATTTGTGTTACTGGTAATTTAGGTGATTCTGCACTAGCCCTTGAAAGCTTATATGGTCGTGTCGATTTACCCGACGATGACCGCGCTGCATTACTGAAGAAACATTATTATCCAACACCTCGTTTATTAGCCGGTCAAAAACTACGAACCATTGCTAGTTCTGCTATTGATCTTTCTGATGGTTTAGCCTCTGACCTTACTCATATTGCTAATCAATCAAACTGCATGGCGGTTATTGATATTGATGCGCTACCATTATCTGAAGCTTTATTACGAAATACAACCCATGAACAAGCGCTTAAATTAGCGTTAACTGGTGGTGAAGATTACGAATTATGCTTTACTGTTTCACCTCAAGCGCTAGGCAGTGTACAAAGTGCATTAAAGCATACTAATACACCTTTCGTTTGTATTGGTCAGATGCAACATGGTGAAGGTATTAGTTTTCAAAGTAATAACAAAGCTTTGGATATCGACTTTAAAGGCTTTGAACACTTTTGAAACATCAAGATCCCGCATTAGCTAAATTATCATTAAAAAATCCTATCCATTTTTTAGCGTTAGGTTTTGGAACTGGGTTAGCACCAAAAGCACCAGGTACTTTTGGTACCTTAGCTGCATTGCCACTCTATTTCTTAATGATGAATTTAACGATCCCAATGTTTATCATTATTACATTAATTATTACTATTGTTGGTTTTTGGATTTGTGATCGTGCTGCCAATGATATGCAAGTACATGACCATGGCGCTATTGTGTGGGATGAAGTGGCTGGCATGTTAATTACCATGATTGCTGCACCAGTTGGCTTGTTACCTTTGATGGTTGGTTTTTGTTTATTCCGTGTATTTGACATTCTAAAACCTTGGCCAATTATGTTGCTTGATCGTCATGTTAAAGGTGGTTTTGGTATCATGATTGATGATGTTTTAGCGGGTATCTTTGCTGCTATTTCATTACAAGCTATTCATTATTTTTGGCCATTAGTTTAACGTTATGTCTCGGCCTATTACGCACTACTTCTTTATTTTATTATCATTAATCTTCATTGGATTATTGATGTTTTCTGCAATACCTTTTCCAATTTTAATTGGATTATTTTTAATTAGTTGGTGTGGTCTAGCATTGTTAGTCATGTTGTATCAACGTATTAAAGATAATGGTAATTCGTAATACTTCTTAGATTTCTAATATTTACATTAGCTAACTAATATAGATACTATTTAATCAATTTAAATAGCATCTAATTGAGCCTTTAATTTAGTGTTTTATTTAAAAATTACCGCTATATAAACATTCACTAATAACAGTTTTTAAGAGCCCAACTATCTATCTTATGGTATCGTTCTAAAATATTATTCGATAATTATTTAATGTGGGTTAACGTGAAAAAAGTTATTCTTATTTTGGCGAGTTTGTCGTGTGTCGCTTTAGGTTTATTGGCTTATAACTTGTTTAGTCAACCAGATCGAGCTGCTACTGATAACGCACAAATGACATTTAAAATTATTAATAAAGGTAATTATAGACAATTTGTCCCTGCTAAACCTATTGAACCTTTTGTCTTACAACAAGCTGGCAGTGAATTTAATAATCAGCATTTAATAGGAAAGTGGACCTTTGTTATTTTTGGTTATACTTATTGTCCTGATGTTTGCCCAACGACATTAACACGCGTTAAAAGTGTTTTACCGACATTGCAAAAACTAGGTGATATTCAAATTGCCTTTGTTTCTGCGGATCCTCTCAGAGATAGCCCAGAACGTTTATCGCAATATGTGAATTACTTTGATAGTAGTTTCATAGGACTTACAAATACTCATGATAAATTATTTCCATTTGCACAAAATTTGAATTTACAATATGGAATAGTATCTGAAAAAAAAGAAGCTAACTATGCAGTAATACATAGTGCTTCAATTGCACTCATTAATCCCAAAGGTGAATATCTCGCGCAATTTAAGCCGCAATATATTGATGGTGAAGTACCAACCGTTGATATGAAAGAAATGGCTAAGTCGTTTGAGACTATTGTTAGTGAATATAAACGATAGTATTGCTAGTAAATATAAACCATAGTATTAATTCCAATTATTAGGCTTGAAGTAACGAATGGATACATTCGTTACTAGTGAAACGGTTAAGTATTAATATGCTACTTAGTATTGCACTACAACCTACATAATCATGACAGGCATAATTGTATTATTGAAGCTCACCTTGTTCGATAATGAATCCTTCATCGCTCGGCTTAAAAGTTAATTGGTGTGTTAAACACGATAGTTGATCACGACTATCATGACTCACAAATAATATATGAGTGTTACTGTGCCTCGTAATATAATCAATTAACGCTAAAATTTGCTTACGATGTTGATTGTCTAATCCTAAACATGGTTCATCTAAAATTAAAATTAACGGTAATTTAACGACAGCACGTGCAATGAGTACTAAACGCTGTTCACCATAAGATAATTGAGAAAACGGTTGTTTGGCTAATAACGTTAAATCCAATAATTCTAGCCACTGATGAGCTATTTCAATTTGTGTTTCTGTTGGGTTATCGTAAAGACCAATCGTATCAAAAAAACCTGAAAGAATAACGCTTAGTACACTACCGCCAGCGCGATAATCACGATGAAATTGTGCACTGACTAATCCATAATGTTTTTTAATATCCCAAACGGTTTCACCGCTTCCACGTTTACGACCAAACAACGTAATATCTTGTCCATAAGCTTTTGGGTTATCACCATTGATTAAACTCAGTAAGGTTGATTTACCACAGCCATTAGGACCTGACAGGCGCCAATGTTGTTTAGGTGAAAAACTCCATGAGAAATTATCAAAAATAATATTATCGTTATACGATACTTTGACATTACTTAACGCGGCAAATGGTTTAGTAAGATCTAAATGTTGATACTGATGACAATCAGGTAAATGATGAGGCAGGGTGATTGTTACTGTATTATGTTGCTGCCAAATATCAGATGAGAATACTTTATCTTGTTTATCAAATATCGCCACAGAGCCTTGATCTAACAATAAAATATTATCGATAGTTTGCGGTAATTCTTGATGGAAAAAATCAATGATGATTATACTTGAACCCTGATTCATCAGTTGCGTTAATGTGTTGGTTAAATGCTGTTGCGAAGCAATATCTAACCCAGCATAAGGTTCATCCAAAATTAATAATTGTGGTTTAGCTGCAATAGCTTTGGCGAGTAATACTTTTCGTACTTGTCCTGTTGATAAAATTTTGAATGGTTTATCAATTAAATCTGCAATACCAAGTAACGCAATGGTTTCTTTAGCATTGTCATTATTGCCAATAATATCACCAGCGCTGCGTCCCCAATCAATACCACCTTCAATATCTTCACTATCATCGTTATAACGGTCGTCGGCTAGTATTGTTTCTTCTACGTCAAAACTGACTAACTCGATATGTTTAGGACGTGTAATATCAACCTGATCTCCAATGCCCGATTGTATTGATGATTGATTGCTAATAAGCTCCCCGAGGAATGTTTTACCAGACGCATTATCACCACAAATAAGTAACGATTCACCTTGATTAAGTTGGATGTTATTTAACAATAACGTTGGTCCATTGTCTAAATGAACGGATACATGTTTGATGTCGACGGTGATAGTCATAAGATTTTCTATTAATAAAAAAATTTAGGATAACATCGAAGGTTTGGTTCAACCAATCATTAGACTGTATTTTAGTGCTTAACAAATGACATTGAATATAAATAGCTTTTGAGATTAAGAAATAATTAAAGGTTATAAGTTGTTGTAGATATTTTCTTGACCTAATAGCCAAACAAATGATTTAATGCGCTCGACCTTTCTTCATAGCGTGGTGTATTTATACTCCACGTTGAAAGGCCAGAAGAGGAGCGTTAGCCAGGTAGTTGTATTAAAAGGTCCAAACCTTAATGATATGCAATGATGGGGACTGACGCCGAGAGGTGACTATAGATTTGGATTATAGTTACTTCGGGCATTAAGGCTGAATCCTTAATGACTGTCACCAATATATGGTGGAGAGCTTCTGGTCTTTGTTTTAACTATCGCTAATTCTTTAGTGATAGTTTTATCAAATGCCTTTAGTTCTCCGAAAGAATTTTGTTCGAGAGACACATGCAACTATCAAAACTTTTAAATATAAACAATTTTTTACACTATGCTACTTTGCGTTGTTGTATGTTTGTATCTTGCGATTTCGCGAGTCTAAATGCTGTTATTCATCTATCTCTTTCTCTAAGTAATACAATTAATATCAAAATTAACAGGAAATTATCATGAGTTATATCGTTGCCAAATTTGGCGGAACCAGCTTAGCAAACTTTGAAGCAATGAGCCGTTGTGCTGACGTTGTTTTAGCATCAAAAGAAACACGTTTAGTCGTTGTTAGCGCAAGCAGTGGTGTTACTAATTTATTAGTAAGTTTAGGGCGTGGTTCGCTTAATGAAGCACAATGTCATGAAGCTGTATCAAAAATTAGAGATATTCAAAACGCTATTATCGCGCATTTAACATTGAGTGATGAGCAACAACAACACATCGAATCATTATTAAGTCGAATTACTGATATTAGCGTAGCGGTTAGTCAAAGCGAAAGTTCATCACTTGAATTAGCGGATGAATTATTATCATTTGGCGAGCAACTTTCTTCGTTCTTATTTACACAAGTATTAGTTGAACGTGGCGAGAAAGCATCATGGTTTGATGTTAGACAAGTTATGCGCACTTCAAGTGATTTCAGTAAAGCTATTGTCTCTCTTGATGATTTAAAGTCGTCAGTAGTTGAAAAATTATTACCAATACTTGAAAAAAACGTTGTTGTTACTCAAGGATTTATTGGTGCTGATGAACAAAATCGTACAACAACGTTGGGTCGTGGTGGTAGTGATTATTCTGCGGCTTTACTAGGTGAAGCGGTTGGCTGTTCTCAAATTAATATTTGGACTGACGTTTCAGGTATTTTTACAACAGATCCACGTATCACTTCACAAGCCTATGCGTTAGAAGAAATTAGCTTTAATGAAGCCGCGGAAATGGCTATCTACGGCGCTAAAGTACTACATCCTTCAACGTTAATTCCTGCAATGCGTCAAAATATTCCTGTATTTGTTGGCTCTTCACGTGAACCTGATGCCGGCGGTACTATCGTTAGAAATGAAACAGAATCTAAACCTGTTTATCGTGCGATTGCATTACGCCGTGCTCAAACATTAGTAACCGTAACTAGTATGGCTATGTTACATGCGCCTGGTTTTCTAGCTCGTGTATTTGCCATTCTTGCAAAGCATAATTTAAGTATTGATTTAGTCACTACGTCAGAAGTTAGTGTGGCATTAACATTAGATGATACTGGCGTTAATTCAGGTGGCAAGAGTCAGTTGAGCGAAGCATTACTTAATGAACTTAAAGAAATCTGTCAGGTTAAAATTGAACAAGACTTAGCATTGGTAGCAATTATCGGTAATGCAATTGATAGTAGTAATGGTGTTGGTAGCCGATTATTTTCAGCTTTAGATGATGTTAATATTCGCATGATTTGCCAAGGTGCTAGTTCTCATAACTTATGTTTCTTAATTGATGAAGATCAAGCAACAGACGTTATTAGTCGTTTACATCATTCAATGTTTGAGCAAAATACACAAGGCGCTGCGTAATGACAACGTCTTTATTAAACAGTAAATACAAAGTAAGTGATTACACACTTTGGACTGCTTTGGTGACACCATTTAACGAGCAGGGCAGTGTTGATTATGAAACTCTAGCACAATTGGCTGATGAACAAGCCGCTGCTGGTAATGGCATTTTAATCTTGGGTAGTACTGGTGAAGGCTTAGCATTAAGCGAAAGCGAACAAGAGAAAGTTGTCCGTTTTATTTGCCAACATCAACCTAGTGCGCCAATTATGGTAGCTGTTGGTGGTTATAATCTAACAACTCAACTACGTTGGATTGAGTTATGTAATGACTTACCTATTGATGCGTATTTATTAGCAGCGCCACTCTATGCTAAACCAGGTCCAGTTGGTCAAGAACAATGGTTTAGAGCATTACTACAAGCGAGTAAAGTGCCGTGTATGTTATACAACGTGCCATCACGTAGTGGTGTTGAATTGGTACCTGAAGCATTAATTAATCTATTGGATGAACCTAATTTTTGGTCACTTAAAGAAGCAAGTGGTTGTACAACTAAGTTTGGCGAATTTAAAAATGCATTACCTAATGTTGCTATTTATAGCGGTGATGATGCTTTATTACCTGAATTCACACTGTTGGGTGCATCAGGTTTAGTTTCTGTATGTGCTAATGCATGGCCTAAAGCAACCCAGCTTTACGTGTCAAAGTGTTTAAGCGATCCAAGTAACGATGAGTTTGGTTTATGGAAAGAAGCTGTTGAGCCACTATTTACCGTAGCTAACCCTATTCCGGTTAAGATATTAATGCATCAACGTGAGCAAATTAACTTCCCTGATTTGCGCTTACCATTAACGCATAAAGAGTTAACTTGTCATTCAGCACTAGAAAGTGCGAATACATCTATTAAAACTTGGTATAGCAATCAAGTCGCTTAATTTTTATTAAGTTGTTTGTATGGAGCAGTTCATATTAAATATTAACTGCTCCATACTAATCTATTGATATATCTAAAATAGGTTTAACTAAAAACCGTCTAAGAAACCTACCGTAAATACTTATCCTGCTTAGTATCTGTAAATTATAGATTCACATCATTCCTAATAATTATCTCTGTATAAGCACAAAATAAATTAATTCTCTGCCTACCGTTATTTTAAAAATATGGTTTATGGTATAAACCACTTCTATATTAAATTAACATCTCTCTTGAGCTATTGGTTTTAAATTGTAAGCGTAAAATAAAAGACATGGCCACATAAAATCGTTATGCTAGCGGCCATTACTATTGTGTTATTTTTTTAAAGGTAGAATTATGGTTATTGGCCGTCGTAAGAAACCAGCAGTTGAAACATCAAAGCAACAAGCAACAATTGTTGAGGTAAATATAGAGCCGATTGAGCTCTATAAAATATTAAAAATAGAAAACTTAGTTGAAGGTGGTGGTGAAGCTAAAATTCGTATCGCTGGTGGTGAAGTAATGCTAAATGGCCTTGTTGAAACACGAAAACGTAAAAAGGTTTACCATGACGATGAAGTTGAATATATGGGTGAACTTTTAAAAATACAATTTGTTGGTAATACTCCAGAATAGATTTTGGATCTACTTTTACTAAAGAATAGCGATACGACTATGGCTTCAACATCAAAGACTTCAACATTAAGTTTATCATCTTATTTAAAACGAATGTGTTTTATAGTGTTGGGATGGTTTTTTGTTATTTTAGCCATTTTGGGTGTTTTCCTGCCATTGTTGCCAACAACACCTTTTTTATTACTTGCTGCTTTTTTCTTTTCTAGAAGCTCTAAACGTTTTCATGATTGGTTGATTAATCATCCTTGGTTTGGCGATTACATTAAAAACTTTCAAGAAGGGCGTGGTTTGACGTTAAAGTCTAAAATAGTGTCAGTATTAATGATTTGGTTGTCTATTGGTTCAACTGCTTTATTAGTCGTGTCTTCAATTTGGTTAAAGTTATTATTGTTGGTTATTGCGGTTGGTGTAAGTAGTTATTTGATTTCTCGTCCGACTTATATTGAAAATAGTTAATTTATTTGTATTTTATTAACGTTGATTTTATACAGAACAAATAAAAAGACCATATTACTTAGTAATATGGCCTTTTAAATTTAAGAATTATTTTATTCTTGTCGCCAAAAGTTCATTTTTGTTTTACGTGATGGTAACTCAAAAGTGTTAGTTCCTGAGTTAACAGTTGTTACTGGCTCATCACCACCACCATGAATAATGATAGGTGTTGAAAGGATACTTGCTCCTTCTACTTCAACAAATCTATCATCATCACCACAGGTGGCAGTACTACAATCAGTGCTTTTATCAACATCTCCGTCAGTAACATCAGGGAACGTGTCCTTATAAACAGCATTACCATCATCAACTGACACTCGATACAATCTTGATGTACCAGAGCTAGTAGCACAACTATTTATACCTAAATTAGGCTCAAATGTTGTAAAAAATATCTCTCCATCTGCTGTAGTACTTGAAGAAAGAGCTTTTTCACCAGATGTTCTTAATGGTATATACCAGCCATTTTTAGTCGCTAATAACGCCGCGTCAATTGTCACTTCAGATTCTAATAAACTACTTTCAGTAATTATTGTTGGAGTGCCTGAGACATGTAATGGTTGTTTTATCATGTAAAAGTTATCATTAATCGTATCATTATTTGGATGCGCACGATAACCAGAACCAATAGCTATTGCTAAGGCTGAACTAGAATTTTCACTTCGTACTGATACATCCGGAGCATGATAAAAACGTCGATTATTCTGTGCATCGTCATCAGCTAGGTTTGCTACTATATGAGTATTTAAGCTTGATGAGCCATCAATTGTAAAGCGTAATAGACGGCCTCCCATATCTCCTACATATATTTGATCAGCAGCACTATCGCCGTCAATATCAATTGCTTTTATATCAGAAGGGATGCTGTAGCCTAGATTATCTTGTTTCAATATAACGTTGGCAGTTAGCGCGTCGATAATATATAAACTATCACCAATATTATCATTTGTTCTTACATCTACATTATCTTGTTGCGTATCGTAACCACCGGCAAAAATTAGGACACTTTTAGTTGTGCTATTGTTAATTATTTTTGTTTTAACAGGAGTCGACCATGTTTGACCTAAATTAGTAAAATTAGTATCTCCTGAACTTATTTTCCATTGGAATGTAGGTGTTGATTTGTTCGTGACATTCAATGTGTAATAACTTGAGCCACCACGTCTCATTCCAAATGTAATATATTTATTACTACCATCTGTCCAGCTCACTATATTGCCGTCAACACCATAAATATGGTTTGCTGATTCAATATTAGTAAGCACCTTGCTCTGATTCACTAGCAGTTCTTTAGGCATAAAGGCCCAAAGTTCTTTTCCTGTATCAGCCTCAATAGCGTGAACATAACCTTCATTGTCGCCAAAGAAAATAACAGAACCATCATTTGTATATGATACTTCCACCGGTGTTGAATGGAGAGGATCAGCTATTGAGTCATTGGTTAGCATATTATTAATGTATTGCTGTTTTTGACTGTCTGTTGTTAAACCAAAATCATTAAATGTAATATCTGGATTACTTGAATTATTTAATAAGGTTAATCCGGAATCGTGGTTAATATAAATCTTACGTGCTTGAGTTGAATTTTTTAATTGCTCTGTAACTCCACCTTTAGTTACAGTAAAACCATCAACTGTTGGACTCCAGTAACTTGACGATGTAGCTGTAAATAACCCGGTAGCTTCATCAATTGCAACAGCACCTGTCTCGTCTAAGATTTTGCCATTACCACCTAATTTATATCGTTTTAAATTTCCTCTCCATGAGGCTAAATTGCTAGGGGTAAATAAGGAATAATATAAATTACTATTATGATTGAGTTGGTTTGATGTATTCAAACTTACTGATGTATTCGAAAATGTGACTGAATCTGAAATAACATCACCGCTCACTACGTTAAATGCGTTTATTAAGCCTGCACTGTCCGTTGCTGTTTGATATGTGCCGCCGCCTTTGGTTGCCATTGTTTCCAGCCAAGTTGAAGTATCATCATCAAAACCAATAGTATACAATTTAACTTTTTGCTTGTCGGTTAATCCGCTAACATTTAATCCTAGTTGCATTTGTTCTGCTAGTTCAAAGCCACAGTTTTGAGCATCATTATTATTTCCATTACCAGAAGAGCAAGTTTTGTTTGAATTAACGCTTACGTTGCTATCAATAAAGCGGCCAATATCTGCTTTCATGTTGCTCCACCACTTACCACTATTATTTGAGCCACTTGAATGGAATGCTGCGCCATCACTTAATATAATAATGCTGGCTTCATCATCACTACAAG
>CALJMY010000176.1 GCA_937981905.1 uncultured Enterobacterales bacterium | reverse complement strand
GGCGATATGCCAATGAATTTTCAAGTGAAGTTACTAAGGGTATTACAAGAAAAAGAAATACGCCCAGTAGGTAGCACGCAATCGGTTAAAGTTGATGTAAGAATCATTTCTGCTACCCACAAAAACTTACAACAAGCGATTATCGATAATACATTTCGTGAAGATTTATATTACCGCTTAAACGTTGTGGAATTAGAACTACCACTCTTAGCAGATCGCAGAGAAGATATTCCTCTATTGGCCCAGCATTTTTTAACCAAATCGTCAGAACAATCACCTGTTAATATTTCAGGGTTTTCCCAAGAAGCAATGGAAATATTAATTAGTGCTAATTGGCCAGGTAACATCAGACAACTACAAAATGTCGTAGAGCAAACAGTCGCATTATCTACCGAACCACTTATCAGTGAATTGTTAGTAAGAAATGCACTACGTGACAAAACGACTATCTTCCCCTCGTTTGTTGAGGCTAAAGATAAATTCGAACGCGACTACTTGGCTAAATTACTTAAGATAACCGCAGGAAATGTCTCTCAGGCTGCGAAAATAGCACAACGTAATCGCACTGAGTTTTATAAATTATTAAATCGTCATCATTTGAGTGCAGAAGCGTTTAGAAGTGAAGAATAGGTGTTTAATTATTGGAAAGGTTGGAATAATCGTTGATTTCATCACAGCAATGAAATCAACGAAAAAATACTTCTCACCATTAAGCGTTAAAGTTTATGGCGAGGATAAAACGTCATAAGTTATACGCTCAGTTCTGGCTTATCAACGGCGAACGCTGCTGCATTAAAATGACCACCGCCGCCATATTGCTGAGCAATAGCCGCTACATCAATACCATCTTTTGATGAACGCAGTGAATAAACACGTTTATCTAAGCGATCAAAATAAAGCGCTGCAAAAGGATGACCTTCTGACAATTGTTCGCCCATTTCACTAACAAGATGAGTAGCATTAACACATGGAACCAAGTAACCACCAATGGTCGCCATCGGCACTTTATCGCCCTTTGGCGTTCTAGCCAATTGTAAGTTTTGATAATCGACAATCGCACTGCCTTTCATAATCAATTCACTTACTTTTTCGTCTTCTAGGTATGGCATCCATAATTCTAGTTTCTTTTCTAACGTTAATAACGCAGCCGACACTTCTTTACTATCTTCCATTGCCCAAGTCCATAAATCACGATCTTGAATATATTTAAGCAATAGAGGAATTGGTGCGTCTGGGTTTAGCGTTGCCCATGTTAAAACCGCGCCAGAACGTGACATATCAAATATGCAATAATCTAAACCTTCAAGGTCTTCCATCGCGCTTTTATGATGATCGATAACGGTCAATGAATCAGCTTGTTCTTTTAATGCGATAAGCGTTTGACGATCATAAGAAAAATCAACAACAAATACTGTTTTACCCGTAACATCTGGTGCTTCATAGCCGTATTGTGCCGCCATAAATTCACATTCAACACCAATACGATCGCAATACACTTTAACTGCTAATGCTGCGCCAAAACCGTCTGCACAGTTTTTATGGTAAATACATAAATAACTCATTTTCTCACCCTAATTATTATTCGATAGTCATCGTTGATCGCAATTGTACGCGCTTACCAATAATAGTTATATTTATTCTTCGCCATCAATCCAATCTAGTGCAGAAGCTAACTCGACGATGTCTTAGTAATTATTAGAGTAAAAATGTTCATTTACATGCCCAAAATAGGTAGATTAAATAACCCGCGAGAACTGCTGCTGACGTGCTCTATCTCGTAAATAAACGTCAAAACACATACATATATTACGAATAAGTAGCTCACCTTTTGGTGTTACATTTAATGTCCGGTCATCATATTTAATTAATTTATCGTCAATAAACACTTGAAGTAATTGAAGATCCTCTTTGAAGTAGTCTTCAAAATTAAGATCCCATTGTGATTCTATTGATCTAAAATCTAATTCAAAATGACAAATCAATTGTTTGATCACTGCGCGGCGAATAAAATCATCTTGTGACAACTCAACGCCTTTCCATAACGCATTAGATCGTAGATCAACATTCGAGTAATATTCTTTAATATCCTTTTTATTTTGAGCATAACAATCACCTATTTGGCTAATTGCTGACACGCCTAAACCTAATAGATCACATTCTGGTTTTGTGGTGTAACCTTGGAAATTACGATGCAGCTTTCCATTTCTTTGTAAAATAGCCAATTCATCATTAGGTTTCGCAAAATGGTCCATTCCAATATATTGATAACCAGCTGCAACTAACTGATTAATAGTATTTTCCAATATTTGTAATTTTTCACGAGGAGACGGCATATCTTCCTCTTTTAATTTACGTTGTGCGGCAAACATCTGAGGTAAATGTGCATAATTAAATACCGATAAACGATCAGGTGATAGTTCGATAACACGCTCAATAGTTTTAGTAAAAGATTCGGCTGTTTGATGAGGTAATCCATAAATTAAGTCAACGCTGGTAGATACAAATCCTAAATTGCGTGCACGCTCAATCATATCAAATATAAATTGCTCTGATTGTTCCCTGTTTACAGCCTTTTGCACTTCTTTATTAAAATCTTGTACACCCAAACTAATTCGATTAAATCCTTCTTTTCGCAAATGATCTAACGTATCTAGTTCTATTTCACGGGGATCTATTTCAATTGAATATTCGCCTTCAGGCGCTAAATTAAATGCTTGATGCAACATATGCATTAGCGATGATATTTGAGGTTTTGTTAAGAATGTCGGAGTGCCGCCACCTAAGTGTATTTGAGTAACCGTTTGGTGTTTGAACAGCTTTGATTGATAAGCTATTTCTTTCTCTAAATACTTCAGATATCTCTCGGCTTTATCTTGATGGCGCGTAATAATTTTATTACAGCCACAGTAATAGCAAAGCATGTGACAAAACGGAATATGAATATAAAGCGATAAGCTTTTATTTTTACTATTGGCGATTGATTTAATAAAGTCTTGTTCACTAAAAGCTTCATTAAATTCTAACGCAGTAGGATAAGACGTATATCTTGGCCCACTGTAGTTGTATTTTTCAATTAATGCTTGATCCCACTCGATTATTTTATTCACGCTATTGACCAATGTTCACTTAAAATATACCTTATATTATTAAGTAGATAACAACAGCAAACATTGATCAATCGCAAGACATAGTCAGATTGTTATAACTGTTATGCCTATTTTCGCTCATTTGTGAAATGGAATATTAAAATGACAACATCACGCGCTAAAACGTTGGAAGAAAAACAACTCAAACACCAAGCAATAATTGATGCGGCCGCTTTGCTATTTCAAGAAACAATGACGTTACCTACCGTAGCAACTATTGCTCAAAGAAGTGAACAAGCGAAAGGCACGGTTTATCTTTATTTTTCAAGCAAAGAAACTATTTACTTATTGTTATTAAAACAGCATTACCAAGTGTGGTTTGATCAATTACAACAAACATTAGCGACGACTCAAAGCTTAGCTGAATTGCTCAACTGTTTTGTCAAATATCCATTAGAAGATGATTTGTTTTTTCCACTAGCAAGCTTAGCTTGTTCTACGCTTGAGCCGGGTTGTGATGAAAAAATTCGCGATGAATATTATCAATGGATAAATGATAATTTCACCCAATTATCTGAAAAGATGACAGCTCAATTTCCTATGCTAAATCAACAACAAGCACTATCATTATTTAGTGACAGCCATGCTCAAATATTAGGACTATGGCAACAACGTCAACGACATATTGATGGGAACTTCGAAGCCAGCATAAAAGCTGCATTGGCCAGACTTTGGAAAGGCTATTTCACTAAATAACCCCTATTTAATATTCAATTGAAGTATTATTTAATCGAAATGGGTCTTATAGGTGTAAGGTGACACACTGACAGCGCGGGCTAGTTTTGATATGGTTACGCATTCGCTCAACAGAGCAATTTTTTAGGCGGTTTTATGCAACTCAGCGATACTTTCGGTCGTAAATTTTATTATTTACGTCTTTCCATAACGGATGTGTGCAATTTCAAATGTGAATATTGCCTGCCTAATGGTTATCAACACACCGAGAAAAAGTGCTTCCTTTCCGTTGATGAAATTAAACGTACTGTAGATGCATTCGCGGCGTCCGGCACGCAAAAAGTGCGTATCACTGGCGGAGAACCAGGTTTACGCAAAGATTTAACTGAAATAATTAAAGTGATTGCCGCTAATCCTGCTATCAAAAAAATAGCCATGACGACCAATGGTTATAACCTCGAAAAAAATGCTCAACAATGGAAAGATGCAGGCCTTAATCAATTAAATATTAGCGTCGACAGCCTCACTCCTCATTTATTTAATAAAATTACCGGTGTTAATCGTTTTGACGATGTAATGCGCGGAATTGATAAAGCACTTGAAGTGGGCTTTGATAAAATAAAGCTTAATTCCGTATTAATTAAAGAATTTAACGACAACGAATTACATCAATTTTTAGATTTTATTAAACAACGTAAAATTGAAATGCGTTTTATTGAATTAATGGAATGTGGCGAAACCAATGAGTTTTTCAATAAACATCATTTATCTGGCGATGGCATCAAACAGTTTTTACACAATCAAGGTTGGGTACAACAAATGCGCGCTAAAGATGATGGACCAGCTCAAGTGTTTTCACACCCAGAGTCTCAAGGTAGTTTAGGGCTTATTCAGCCATACGCTAAAGATTTTTGTGATACCTGTAATCGCCTTAGAGTCAGTTCGGTAGGTAAAATGCACTTATGTTTATTTGGTGAAGATGGTGTTGATATACGTGATTTAATACAAGACGATAGTCAACAACCAGAACTTATTCAACGCCTGCACGATGCTGTAAGCACTAAAAAAGTAAGCCATTATTTACAAGAAGGTAATACAGGCGCAACGCCTCACTTAGCTTCTATTGGCGGTTAATTAGGAACACACATGTTATCAATTGTATTTTTTGCTCAAACTCGTGAAATTATCGGTCAAGGTGAATTTTCATTACCTTTCAAACCAGAATTTAGCAGCCTCGAAGCTATACGTTCACACCTAGCCAGCACAAACGATAAATGGGATTTAGCACTTACCCGTGAAAAATTAATCATTGCTGTTAATCAAGAAATGAGCCCATGGGACACTGAAATTAAAGATGGCGATGAAGTCGCTTTTTTCCCACCAGTTACTGGCGGTTAATATGATTAAAGTTCAAACCGAAGATTTCGATATTGGCGCTTTATATCAGCAAATTATTGCGAGCGAGAATAATCCGCTAGGTTACGGTGCTGTAATTACCTTTGTTGGAAAAGTACGAGATTTTAATCAAGAACAAACAGTCTCTGCGTTATCGCTTGAACATTATCCGGGAATGACCGAAAAAGTATTAAACGAGATTAGTCAGCAAGCTATGCAACGTTGGCCAATTGCTCAGCCAATCATCATTCATCGTGTTGGTGATTTACAGCCCGGCGATCAAATTGTTTATATCGGCGTGGCAAGTGCTCATCGAAAAGCAGCCTTTGAAGCATGTGAATTCTTAATTGATTACCTTAAAACCAAAGCACCTTTTTGGAAAAAAGAAAAAGCTGATGATGGTTATCATTGGGTAGACGCTAGAGAGTCAGATCAAGAAGCCGCATCAAAATGGGCGACGAATGATTAAGTGCGTTACTTTATTATGCTGTTTATTTATTTCTAATGTTGTCTTTGTTGCTGATATAAAAAGCGCTGAAATAAAAATAGCGGTCGCGAGTAACTTCAAAGCAACCGCTCAAAAAATTGCTGATAAATTTTCACACAAAACTAATCATAAAATCACTTTAATCAGTGGTTCTAGCAGCTCTTTATTATCAATGATTGTTCATGGTTCACCCATCGATATATTTCTAAGCGCCGACAAAGCTAGGCCTTTACGATTAATAGAAATGAAACTTGCTGATAAAAAAAGCTTAACGAATTATGCCAACGGTCAACTTGCTTTTTTATCACCTAATGTAGAAATAGCATCAATAAATCAAATAATAGAACACTTAAAAACACAATCAGGTAAGTTAGCAATCGCAAACCCGAGATTAGCACCATATGGTTTATCATCAATTAATTTCATTAATGAATCGGTCATAAAAAACAATAACAAACAAACATTAAAATCGACATTAGTGATGGGCAACAATGTCATTCAAGCGATGCAATTTGTTACTTCAAATAATGCACAATCGGGCTTTGTTTCTTACAGCCAAATCAAACAAGCCAACGTCACTGAACATTTTTATGTATTACCGAAAGGAAGTTATACTCCTATCGAGCAATACGGAATTATTACCAACAAAGGTAGTAAAAACTCAGTAGTAACTGACTTAATGTCATTTATAAAAAATGATAGTAAACAGATTATTTCAAATGCTGGATATTTGGTAGACAACCTAAATGACCAATGATTATTTAGCATTATGGCTCACCATAAAACTAGCGTTTTTAAGCACGTTGATCTTGCTTACATTTAGCCCTTTTATTGCTTGGTGGCTTGCAAAAAGTAAAAGTAAATTTAGACCATTGTGTGAAGCATTAATTGCCCTGCCATTAGTTTTGCCTCCTACCGTTTTAGGCTTTTATTTATTACTCGCGTTCTCGCCTAATTATTTACCGGGGCAGTTTTGGCAATCGATAACAGGTTCAAGTTTAGCGTTTAGTTTTAGCGGCTTACTGATTGGTTCCATCATCTATTCTCTGCCCTTTGTTGTTCAACCGTTACAAGCCGGCTTTGTTACCTTAGGCAATAAAGAACTAGAGGCCGCGCAGACGTTAGGCATGTCTCGCTGGCTTAAAATAAAACATATTATTATTCCAATGACCAAACGCAGCTTTATACTCGCTGGCGTAATGGGTTTTGCTCACACCTTAGGTGAATTCGGTGTGGTATTAATGATTGGCGGTAATATTCCGGGTGAAACTCAAGTATTAGCCATTAGTTTGTTCGAACACGTTGAAGCCTTTGAATATGAACAAGCCCATAAAATTGCAGCAGGTTTACTCGTTAGCTCAATGGTGATGTTAGTATTTATTTATACCTTTTTGCAAAGAACCGATACAAATAGAACAGATGCCAAGGCAGGTAAAACTCATGCCAATTAAATTCGATATTAAACAATCATTAAATCATTTCGACTTAATCATTAATGTCGAATTGACTAGTAATAATATTGTTGGTTTATTTGGTCAATCTGGTAGTGGAAAAACAACGCTATTACGAGCTATTGCTGGATTAAACGAATATGCATCGGGCTCTGTCACTTTTAACAATAAGCAATGGCAACTTAACCAAAAATCATCAACTAAAAACACACCAGCTATTGGCATGGTCTTTCAAGACAGTCGCCTGTTTGAACATTTAACAGTGGATAAAAACTTATCCATCGTCGATAAACTGCAAACACCCGACACGCGATCAGCGCTTATTAATGATTTTGGCATCAGCTCGCTACTCAACAAATATGCACATCAATTATCTGCAGGACAAAAACAACGCGTTGCCTTAGTTAGAAGTTTAATGGCTGCTCCCGATTTATTACTATTAGATGAGCCATTGTCAGCCTTAGATGTTAACGCCAAACACAAGATAATGGCCGCACTTAAAAGTTATAGCCACCAACATAAATTACCCATGATTTACGTGAGTCATCATATTGATGAAATTAACTATTTGTGCGATGAATTAATGTTGATAGAACAAGGTCAATTAATTGATGCTGGCGAATGCGATAATGTATTGAAAAATAATAACCTATTGCCACATCAAAGCGATGTAATTAGTGTCGATGACGATAAAAAACAAATCACTTTACAACTGAGCAACGAAGCTTACTTACAACTCTCTTCTCGAAAAAATATTAACCTCTCAGATTAATATTTTAAATAACATCAAACTTGAATATTCGTTGATTACAGGTATAAATCAACGTATTACCTACAACAACTTTATAATCCTATCAGCATCACTGTTTCACGCTAGCCCTAGCATCGTAATTTAGCTATAATCCGCGCACTTTTATAAAGCAGACCCACGCCATGAGACCTCCAGTTGTAAAGCCTACAGCACGCCGAATTGACGAATACCCACTTTATTGGGCTGAATGCTACGGTACAGCGCCATTTTTACCGACAACTCGTAAAGAAATGGACAAACTTGGCTGGGACAGCTGCGACATTATTATTGTGTCTGGCGATGCATATGTTGATCACCCTAGTTTTGGCATGGCGGTTATTGGTCGTGTTCTTGAAGCACAAGGTTACCGCGTTGGCATCATTGCTCAACCGGCATGGGAAAACAAAGACGCATTCATGGAATTAGGTCAGCCTAATTTATTCTTTGGTGTTACCGCTGGTAACATGGATTCAATGATTAACCGTTATACGGCGGATCGTAAACTTCGTCACGACGATGCTTACACACCTCATAACGAAGGTGGTAAACGCCCCGATCGCGCCGTATTAATTTACTCACAACGTTGTCGTGAAGCTTATAAAGATACGCCAATTGTTTTAGGTGGCATTGAAGCCAGCCTGCGCCGTTTAGCACACTATGACTACTGGTCAGACAAAGTTAGACGTTCAGTATTGTTCGATGCTAAAGCCGATATCTTATTATTTGGTAATGCCGAACGTGCATTAGTTGAATTGGCTTATCGCATCGCCAACAAAACCCCTATTGAAGAAATTACCGATATTCCTGGCACCGCAATTATCGTTAAAGAAGCTTTAGAAGGTTTTACAGAAATAGATTCAACGCGCATTGAGAAACCCCAAAAGGCCATGGTTAAACCCATGATTAACCCTTACGCCACTGAAACTGATTGTAAAAACGATACCGACAAAGCGCCAGAAGAAGCAAAATCTGAAACTCAAGTGATTACCGTAAGACCATCTCGTCACGATGCTAAAACAACGGTTGTACGTATTCCGTCTTATGAAAAACTGAATAGTGACAAAGTGTTATACGCACATGCTTCTCGAATTATGCATCTTGAAGTTAACCCATATTCAGGCCGTGCACTTATTCAGGCACATGGCGATCGCCACTTGTGGGTTAATAAAGCGCCTATTCCGTTAACGACAGAAGAAATGGATTTTGTGTTTGGACTGCAATACGCTCGCGTTCCTCACCCAAGTTACGGTAATGCAAAAATTCCTGCTTACGACATGATAAAAACCTCGGTTAATATCATGCGTGGTTGTTTTGGCGGTTGTTCATTCTGTTCTATCACAGAACATGAAGGACGTATTATTCAAAGTAGATCGAAAGATTCTATCTTAAATGAACTAGGTCAAATTCGCGATAAAGTACCAGGATTCACAGGCACAATTTCAGATTTAGGCGGCCCAACAGCTAACATGTATCGCCTAGGTTGTAGCGATCCAAAAGCTGAAATTAACTGTCGTCATCCATCTTGTGTATTCCCTAAAATTTGTAGCAAGCTAGATACCGATCACAAGCACACGATTGATTTATATAAAGAAGCACGAAAGGTTCCGGGCATCAAAAAGATCTTAATTGCATCAGGTGTTCGTTATGATCTTGCAGTTGAATCTCCTGAGTATGTAAAAGAACTTGTTCAACATCACGTTGGCGGCTACTTAAAAATTGCACCAGAACACACCGAGAAAAAGACCTTAGATTTAATGATGAAGCCAGAAATGACGGCTTACGATGAATTTAAAGATATGTTCTACAAGTTCAGTGCTGAAGCTGGTAAAAAGCAGTACATGATTCCATATTTCATCTCTGCTCATCCGGGTAGTACCGATGAGGACATGTTGAATTTGGCATTGTGGCTCAAGAAAAATGAATTTGAATGTGACCAAGTACAGAATTTCTACCCATCACCAATGTGTAATGCAACGGCGATGTATCATGCAGAAACGAATCCACTGAAAAAAGTAAAGTATAAGAAAAAAGGCGAAGAATTATTTGTAGCCAAAGGTGAACGTCAACGCAGATTACACAAAGCATTGTTACGTTATCATGATCCAGATAATTGGAAAATCATTCGCCAAGCACTAACGCGCATGGGCATGAAATACCTAATTGGTACAAAGACTCATTGTTTAGT
>CALJMY010000175.1 GCA_937981905.1 uncultured Enterobacterales bacterium | reverse complement strand
TAAAGAAGTTTTTACCTGTTGCTATCATTGCTATCTTCGCAGTGGCTATTTACGTTGTTAAAACAACGCCTCCTACAGCCGATAAACGCGGACAAAAAAAACCTACGTCATTAGTTGTAGAAATTTTGAATGTAACACCGCAAAACTATCAAGTTAACTTATCTTCATTTGGTAAAATAGAACCAATAACACAAGGGCAACTAAGTGCTCAAGTTGGTGGACAAATTACAAGTGTTAGCGAAGCATTTAAAGCCGGACGTTTCTTCAAAAAAGGTGATGTATTAGTCACTATTGATGATCGCGATTATACCATTCGTGTTCAATCAGCTAGTGCAGAACGTGCACAAGCACAAGTCGAATTAGACGAAGAAGAAGCACTGTCAGCGCAAGCAATAAAAGATAGAACCAATTTAGGTACCATAGGACAAGCAAGTGATTTTGCATTGCGTAAACCTCAAATGGCAGCAGCACAAGCCTCATTACAAGCGGCAGATGCAAATTTAAAGTTAGCTGAATTAGACGTTGAACGCACTAAAATAATAGCTCCTTACGATGGTCGTTTATTAACAAAAGAAGTATCACTAGGTCAAATTGTAAGCAACACTACCGTTCTTGCTAATATTTACTCAACCGATAATGCACAAATAGAATTACCCATTAAAAATTCGCAATTATCACTCATTAACTTACCAAACAATCATGTTGCCGCTAATGAACAAATAGCCTCAGCTGTCACGTTATACAATAACGAAGGTGGCGATGCACAAACATGGAAAGCAAATCTTGCACGCACCAGTGGTGGCATTAACGACAATACACAACAAATCAGCATTATTACTGAAATTAACCAACCATTTAACCAACCTGATAAACGATCTTTAAACATTGGACAATTTGTCACAGCGTCTATTGAAGGCAAATTAATTAACAATGCGATTGTTATACCTAATGCGGCTATTTATCAAGGTAGCTATGTTTATTTATATGTTGATGGGACTTTACAACGTAGCTCAGTAAAAATAAGTTATCAAAACAAACAAGATGCGCTAATTAGCTCAGGAGTAAAAGCTGGAGATAAATTAGTAACAACACCATTAGGTCAAGTCAATTCAGGTACTGAAGTTAAGCTATTAGGTGAGAAGAAAAAACGCAATAAAAGTGACATAAAAAAATCAGAACAACGTAAAAAAAGGGATGAAAAAAAATCTAACAAGTCGGAGCAATTATCATGATTGCTTGGTTTGCAAAAAATAGCGTTGCCGCTAATTTATTGATGGTATCAATACTTATTACTGGTTTTTTTCTAGTAAAGACGCAAATTCCATTAGAGGTATTCCCTACGACTGAAGCTCGTATTATTTCTATTTCAGTAAGTCTGCGAGGTGCAACACCTGAAGATACTGAAAAAGGTATTGCGATTTTAGTTGAAGAAGCAGTACAGGATCTCGACGGTATCAAACAATTAACAAGTCGCTCTTCTGAAGGTAGTGCAACGGTTAATATAGAAATAGACAATGGCGTAGATTCACAAAAATTATTAAATGAAGTTAAAAGTCGTGTTGACGCAATTAACAACTTTCCTGGTGGTGCAGAAAATCCAGTAGTTAATTTAGCGCAACAAACACGTGAGGTTATTAGTGTTGTTGTTGCAGGACCGCAATCAGAAAAAGAAATTCGTCAATTAGCCGAAGCGGTACGTGACGATATTCTACGCATTGATGGTATTACACAAATAGAGCTCGACTCTGTACGTCCTTATGAAATAGTCATTGATGTGAAACAAGATACGTTACGTCAATACGATATTACGTTGTCACAAATCGCCCAAGCCATTAATAATAGTTCACTCGATTTATCATCAGGTAATATAAAAACATCCGGTGGCGATGTGTTAATACGTTCATCAGGCCAAGCTTACCGTCAAGATGAATACAACGATATCATCATTATCACGCAAGATGACGGTAGCTTAATTCGCTTAAAAGACATTGCAACGGTTAATGATTCATTCACAGATAACGACTTTTCTAGCCGTTTTAATGGTAAAAATGCTGCGTTTATTAATGTTTTTCGAATTGGTAACCAAAGTGCTATTCAAATAGCCGATAAAGTAAAAGATTACATTAACGAAAAAAGCGCTTCGATGCCTAAAAATGTTGACCTAACTTATTGGCGAGATCGTTCTACGGTTGTAAAAAATCGTTTAAATACATTAACAACTAACGCAATCCAAGGCGGGATTTTAGTCTTAGCACTGTTAACCTTATTTTTACGACCAGCTATCGCCTTTTGGGTATTTATTGGTATCCCAGTAAGTTTCATGGGTGCATTCTTCTTAATGCCATTGATGGGTGTTACGCTTAATATATTTAGTTTATTTGCATTCATCTTAGTACTAGGGATTGTGGTAGATGATGCTATTGTCACCGGTGAAAATATTTATGCGCATTTACGACATAGTGAAAATGGCTTAGAAGCCGCAATTAAAGGAACTCAAGAAGTATCAGTACCAGTTACTTTTGGGATTTTAACCACGGTTGCTGCTTTCATGCCACTCGCATTTATTGAAGGGCGCCGTGGTGATATATTTGCTCAAATTCCAATTGTTGTAATTCCCATTTTATTGTTTTCACTCATTGAGTCTAAATTAGTACTACCATCGCATTTAAAACGATTAAGACTACGTAAAACTAATGAACAGCCAAATAGATTTTCAGTATTTCAGCAAAAATTTGCCGATGGATTTGAACAATCGATTATTAAATATTATCGTCCAGTTTTAAAGTTATCATTACGTAATAAAGCGACAACATTATTTAGTTTTACTGGGGTATTAATATTAATTATTACGTTAATTACCAGCGGATGGATGAAGTTTACATTTTTCCCTCGTGTTCAAAGTGAAACAGCGGTTGCCTCACTAAGTATGCCGACGGGTACACCTTATGAAATAACAGATCATTACATTAAAAAAATGACTGATGCTGCTTTTACATTAAAGAAGAAATATTATGATCAAGAAGGTATCGATTTAATTCTCGATATTAACTCAATATCAGGGAGCAGCGGGCGTAGTGAAGGCTCACATCTTGGGCGTGTTATGTTTCAAACTGTACCACCAGAACAACGAGAATTAAAAGTTGATTCTAGTCAGTTAGTTAAAGAATGGCGAGAGCTTATTGGTGAAGTACCAGGCGCACAAAGTCTGACATATCGTGCTGAAATTGGCCGCACATCTGATCCAATTGATATTCAATTTGCAGGTAACGATTTTAAACACCTTGCAGAAGTATCAGATAAAGTGAAAGAACAACTAGCACTATACCCATCACTATTTGATATCAGTGATTCATTATCTAATGGTAAAGAAGAACTACAAGTGGAGCTGAACGAACAGGCATATGCGCTTGGTTTAACACGCCGAGAAATTTTAACGCAAATTCGTGCTGCCTACTTTGGTATTGAAGTACAAAGAATACAACGTGGTCGTGATGACGTTCGTGTTATGTTGAAATTACCCGAACAAGAACGACAATCTATTGCTGGGCTAGAAGATTTACGCATTATAACGCCTCAAGGACAAAGTATTCCGCTGAGTCAATTAGCAACACTAGTGCCAGGAAAATCACCAACATCGATTAATAGAATAGATCGTTATCGCACGGTGTCTGTAACTGCTGATGCAATAAAAGCGGAAGCAAACATGACAATTATCCAATCAGATTTACGCTTGTTTATTGATGAATTATTAACACAATATCCAAGTATGACATACGAATTTGAAGGTGAAGCGCGTGAACAACGTGAATCATTTGGTTCGATGGGTATTGGATTGATGATCATGTTATTTGTTATTTATGGTTTATTAGCAATCCCTTTCCAATCGTACTTACAACCCCTTATTGTGATGTCTGTGATCCCTTTTGGCATTATCGGTGCAATTGGTGGCCACTGGCTTATGGGCATGAACTTAACAGTCTTGAGTATGATGGGTATGATGGCACTTGTGGGCGTAGTGATTAATGATTCATTAGTATTAGTTGATTATATTAATAAAAAATATCGTGAAGGAACGATGGATTTAATGGAAGCAGTATTAACAGCAGGTGTTGCTCGTTTTAGACCTGTAATGCTGACATCATTAACAACATTCATCGGATTAATGCCATTATTGTTTGAAAAGTCTACCCAAGCTCAATTTTTGATTCCAATGGCTGTATCACTCGCTTTTGGAATAATTTTTGCGACTTTAATTACATTAATTCTGATACCTATTAATTATATTCTCGTGGAAAAAATGCGTCTGAAGTATGTTCAATTCATGAGTACTTAATATCTAATGAAAATTAACAGTAAAGATATTGATTAAAACAGCGGTGTCATAATTTTGTCATAAGACCGTTATATTTTTGTGATATTTGATAGGTATGATTAACCAGTAGTTATCTCTTTGTGGCTGTTCCTAGTGAATAGCCTTTTTTTTATCTTATTTTTATACATTAAAAAAAGATCAAATAAGTTTATAAACGACGAACAGTAATTTAATTGGTATACGTTGAAATAAAATCGGCATAACACCGTTCTTTATAGACGTTATCTCTTTCGGGCTGTTCTTAATGAACGGCTTTTTTTTGCTTAAGTTTACGCTTACAGCTTATATGATGAAATATTATTCATATAACCGCGTTCTTTTCTTACACGCTCATACAATGAGATTAATAATGCCTAATTTTCTATTATCTTCATTTACAGTTGTAATATTATCTTGCTCACTAGCTGCCTGTGGCGGTTCATCATCAAGTACACCTGAACCTCCAGTAATAGAACCTCCTATAACAACAGAAACTCCTCCGATTATTGTTCCTAACAGCATTACTCCCGTTGTCGATAATGCTACCGCTAATACAAGCTCTTTGGGTAATTACGAAAAATATCAATTGGCTGTTCAATTAACAGCTCAATACAATAATCCTTATGATCAACGTGAAATTGCACTAAACGCAGTATTTACAAGCCCATCTAATGAAGTATTTAACGTCGCTGGTTTTTGGGATGACAACCTTGGCTGGACTATTCGCTTCACCCCTTCTGAAGTTGGACAATGGACTTATAATTTATCAGCGACTGATAAAAATGGTACCAGTGATTTAATCACAGGAGATTTCACGACAACACAATCCACAGATAGCGGCTGGATTCAGTCAGCTAATATGATTGATGATGCATACAGCTCACGCTATTTCATGCATCAAGATGGCAGTGAATTTTATGGTATTGGGCATGGCGATGTATTCTCTATTTTTCGCACCGCCAATAGTGCATCAAGATTATTAACACGCTTAAAATCAGCCGATGAGAATTATTTTATTTGGTGGCCATTCTTTGATTTTTCTCCTGTTGAAAGTAATTTTGATACTTATGACCAGTCAAATCTTAATTTAATTGACGATGTACTTGAGCTCACTGAAGCCGCCGATCTAAAAATGGTATTTACATTGTGGGACCATCCTCAATTACGAGATTCAACACATTTTTGGGATGATGGGCGTTGGGATAATAATAATGGATTTAGTCAACTAATTTCCGCTACTGATTTTTTTACTGATAATGAAGCGTGGGAATGGCAAGAGAATTTATACCGTTATATTATTGCGCGATGGGGATACAGTTCTGCAATTGCAATGTGGCAGACGGTTAGTGAAATAGACGGTACTAATGCCTTTGAAAATACAAATCCATGGCATGAAAAAGTTAATAGCTACTTTGTTGAAAATGACCCTTACCGCCATCCAACTACAGCCAGTAAAGCTGGTGATTTAAATTGGCCTGAAGGTCATGCTGTTATGGACTCTCCGCAAGTACATATTTATAGAGACTTATTGACCGATAAAGATAATGCTACCTCACCCGCGAAAATAGTCGAAAGTGCAGAAATTATTGCCAATTACACAATTGATATGTGGGATGCTCAAGCAAAACCTAATTGGATTGGTGAATTTGGCGTGATGAATTCAACGACTAATGAAGATCTCAATAGTTACCCAGAGTTATTCCACAACGCATTGTGGTCCGCATTAGCTGCGGGTGCTGCAGCAACGCCAGCTGAATGGAATGATTTTGATGATTGGGGACAAATTACTGATTCAATGGAATTAACCTTACAAAATTTCTCCCAATTTGTAGAACAATTATCGCTAGCAAAATGGAATCCTGAGCAATTAATTATTACCTCTGCAAATGATACTAAAGTATGGGGAGTTGCAGGTCAGCAAGGTGGTTTAATTTGGCTACAAGATGTTAGATTAAAAGGAGAAAGTATTAGTAGTATACGTACATTACAAACAACTTATCCGCCATCAACATTAGAAGTTACCGGTCTAGCGCCGGGAGAATACGAGATTACACCTTACAATACTAAACTCGGCACTTTTGTAACTCCATTCTCAATTACTTGTGTAACAGGTACACCTTGTTTAATTCAAGTGAGTTCATTCTTAGGGGATATTGCTTTAAGAATTGAAGAACGTCCATCACTTAATTAATAGTGTTTATTAAAACTTGTCTTATACAGCTATACTAATCGTGTATAGCTGTATAAGATAAGCAGTTAATTACCCTGCTATTTTTTCTTTTTATAAATAGTATTTAATTCAATATTCTTTTCATAATGCTGATTTATCTTCGAATCTGAACGTTTAAAATAATATAACCACTTCATGTATTGATTAGTTAATGCTTGGCTATAAATACCGCGAGTTTGAAAACGTATTGCTGATGTTTCACTAATAAAAGGTAAACGTACTGCTTTTTCTTGTGAATTAAGTCGTAAACACAGCTCTGTATCTTCAAAAATATCGATATCAGGTAACATTCCAACTTTTAATAACAATTCTTTTTTAGCAAACAAGCAATGATCTAAATAATATACCCCTCTTCTATCGCCACGAATAAAGTTTGAATACCAAGAAGTAAATTTAAGCAATGGATGCTTTATATTAAATTGGTGTGTAAATGCCCCCCAAGATAATTGTTCAGCTTGCTTCTTTAACGCTTCTATTCCTTGAATATCAAGAATACTACGAGGATGGTGCAATAAAACCATCTCATTATTAGCTTCATCAATACCAACGTTTAAACGACCAGCTCTCGATGAAATACTTGTTTCAATTAAACGCACACCAGCTTCCGCAATAATAGATAACGTATTGTCGATACTTCCGCCGTCAACACAAATTATTTCGCAATTTTCTACGTTTTGATACGTTTTAAGAATTAGGCTTAAATATCCAGTTTTTTCTTCATTTAAAGTAGGAACAATAATACTTAACATAGCTATAAACTTCACTTAATAGAGATTATTTCACGCTTTATTAAGCCATGAATAACATCAAAAATAATATTAATACCATTCGAGCTTTTTAGATGCATTTAGTTCCATGAATCTATATTTTAATAGCCTTATTTATTATCACTTTATTCCTTTTTTTAGCTTCGTTATAAAACAGATCACGCTTGTACATAATAAGTCATAAAATACTCACCGTTCATAGATTGTTTCTATATAAAAAACTCGACTTAATTATTCATAAATAACACTCGTCATCTTTAATTAACCCATGTAATATGGCACGATGTTTAGACGTCTAAACGTCTGTCGTTAGTGATATTTTAGGATTTATGGTTATGGTTACGCAAGCTCAAACTAAAAAAGATCAAATAAAAGAAATACTTAAGAATCGTATTATGATACTTGATGGTGCAATGGGCACAATGATTCAAGGACATGATTTTAGTGAAGAAGACTTTCGTGGCGAGCGTTTTAAAGATTGGCCGTGTTCAATCAAAGGTAATAATGATTTATTATCACTAACTCAAGCCGAAGCTATTAAAGATATTCATCGTCAATACTTCGCAGCTGGCGCAGATATTGTTGAAACAAATACCTTTAACTCCACGACTATCGCAATGGCTGATTATGAAATGGAATCTCTTTCAAGAGAAATCAATTTCCAATCCGCTAAACTTGCCCGTGAAGTTGCCGACGAATTTACATTGGAAGAACCTGAAAAACCGCGATTTGTCGCAGGTGTTTTAGGGCCAACCAATCGTACTTGTAGTATTTCTCCTGACGTAAATGATCCTGGTTTTCGTAACATCACATTTAATGAATTAGTTGAAGCTTATTGCGAATCAACTCACGCCCTTATCGAGGGTGGCTGTGACATTATTATGGTTGAAACGGTATTTGATACACTTAACGCTAAAGCGTGTTTGTTTGCCGTTGAAACAGTCTTTGAAGAGATTGGTTACAAATTACCAATCATGATTTCCGGCACAATTACTGATGCTTCAGGTCGTACGTTAACAGGCCAAACAACAGAAGCTTTTTACAACTCGATACGTCACGTTGACCCACTAAGTATTGGTCTTAACTGTGCGTTAGGTCCTGCTGAATTACGTCAATATGTAGAAGATTTATCACGCATTTGTGAATTCCCAGTTAGTACACATCCAAATGCAGGTCTACCTAACGAGTTTGGCGGTTATGATCTCGATGCCGAAGAAATGTCAGGTTACATTGAAGAATGGGCACAAAGTGGATTTTTAAATATTGTAGGTGGTTGTTGTGGTACCACGCCGCAGCATATTCAACATATTAGCGATAGACTTGAATCATTAACGCCTCGTGAGTTACCTGAAATTGAAGTCGCATGTCGTTTATCAGGTCTAGAACCGTATAATATTTTTAAAGATTCACTATATTCAAATGTTGGTGAGCGAACAAATGTAACAGGTTCTGCACGTTTTCTACGATTAATTAAAGAAAACGATTTCACTACTGCATTAGAAGTTGCACTACATCAAGTAGAAGCTGGCGCGCAAATTATCGATATTAATATGGATGAAGGGATGCTTGAGTCTAAAGAAGCGATGGTTCGTTTCTTAAACCTTATTTCATCTGAACCAGACATTTCTCGTGTTCCAATCATGATTGACTCCTCTAAATGGGATGTTATTGAAGCAGGCCTGCAATGTGTGCAAGGTAAATGTGTTGTTAACTCTATTTCGTTAAAAGAAGGTGAAGAGATATTTATTCACCAAGCTAAATTAATTAAACGTTACGGCGCAGCTGCTATTGTTATGGCGTTTGATGAAGAAGGTCAAGCTGATACGTACGAGCGTAAAATCGAAATATGTCAGCGTGCTTATGATGTGTTAACGCAAAAAGTTGGCTTCCCACCAGAAGATATTATTTTTGATCCCAACATTTTTGCTATCGCAACAGGTATTGAAGAACATAACAATTACGCGGTAGATTTCATTGAAGCAACTCGTTATATTCGTGAAAACTTACCTCATGCGGGTGTATCTGGCGGTGTATCAAACGTATCGTTCTCATTTCGTGGTAACAATCCAGTGCGTGAAGCAATTCATGGCGTATTTTTGTATTACGCTGTAAAAGCTGGCATGAACATGGGTATCGTAAATGCCGCGCAATTAGCCATTTACGATGACATTGATAAAGAATTAAAAGACGCCGTTGAATATGCCGTGCTTAACCATGGCGATGACGC
>CALJMY010000174.1 GCA_937981905.1 uncultured Enterobacterales bacterium | reverse complement strand
TCTTTTCAATAACCGTCTTTTTAATAACGGTTTTTTCTATAGCAGTGGTTTCAATAGCTGCCTTTTTAATTTTGGTCTTTGTTAATTCAACAGCTGGCTGAATGTCATCGAAAACGCCAGAATTAACAGTATTAGAATCAATTGTATTTATAGGATTTAAATTAGCCTCGTTTAAGCCCTTTTTTAGTTCTTTAATAGCAATAACATTAGAAATTTCAACTACCGGTTCTACTTTATTAGATGACTGAACGTTAACTATTGGCAATTTAGAATCAACCTCTATAGTTTCAAAACCGCTGTTTTTATCAGAAATACTATTTTTAGAAGTCGCAATTGGAGAGATTAAAATAGGTTGTTTCGGCCCACTACTCAACGTGTAATCAACAATAAAATAAATAAGGGTCGACAACGCAATAAGCATTAAGCAAAAATTTCTAATTTTTACAAAATCATATGGTGCAGGTTGTTCAACATTTGGGGATATTGAATCTTTAATTAAATCAATTTTAATTTTCAACTGCACAAACTTAATTCTCTTTGCTAGGAACGAGCAAGCATCATAAAACAACTCACTCTAAAAAGCTAAAATCAATAGATTTTAGCCCTTAAAATTCGTTATGATAGCTCCCATATAAATTGAGTATAATCCTATGACAGAACACTACCAAGTGAGTAACACTTTTGCGTCTATATGCCCGCAAAGAATCCGTCATATCAATAAAATATTTGAACAATTAAAACCTGAAAGCTCACAACTAGCATTTCTACTCCCTTTGCTACTTAGTGTTAATCACCCAAAACTTCCTGGGTATATTGAAGGTTTTGAAAGTGGTTCTATTATCAACTATCAACCTACGCCTCAAGCTCTCACTCTCATTAAACAGTTTTTTAATGCCCAAATAGAGTCGACACACTTATCAAAAAAAGTCTCTTTTATTGGGCTATACACCATTGGCAGCTTAGGTAGTCTAGGCCAAAGTGCAGCGTCAGACTGGGATGTATGGCTTTGTTTAAATAGTGATATAGACCACGCAGAACAACAATTAATTGAGAACAAATGTGCAGCAATAGAAAAATGGGGCAATCAAATAGGTGCTGAATTACATTTATTTCTCGTTAAAGAAAACCAATTTAGAGACGGAATAACAGCAGGTTTTGACAAAGAATCAAGTGGTAGTGCACAACATTGGCTATTACTCGATGAATTTTATCGTTCTGCTATTAGGCTTGCAGGAAAACCTATTCGTTGGTATCTACCACAAGAGCACAAATCGGTAGACTCGCTAGATTTCGGATATCCAAATACTGTTCCTGCACAAGAATATTTCGGTGCCATGATGTGGCAGCTCTATAAAGGAATTGATTCACCAGAAAAATCATTACTCAAAGCATTATTACTCGAATCTTATTTTAATGATTATCCACATACTCAATTACTCTCAGTAAGCTATCAAGAGTTATTACAATCTAGTGAATTTACCGACCATTACTACTTGCTATTTCAACGTATTAGTAACCATTTAGTAAGCCTTAACGACCACAAACGATTAGCGTTAGTACGTGATTGTTTTTATCTTAAATGTTCACCTAATTTAAGCTATATAAAACAAGGCAGTTCACTCAATTATCAACAGCAAAAATTACAAAATATTACGAAGTTATGGGGCTTTAGTGACGCACATATAAAGCATTTAGATAAACAAGCTCGTTGGAGCCCTGTCGACAATCAACAACATCATCAAGCATTAGTAGCCGCATTACTTGAAAGTTATCGGTTGATGAAAAAAATGGCGCAACATCATAATATTGATGAGACCTTATATCCTCAAGAATTGACTGTTTTAAGCCGTAAATTATATTCAGCTTATCAGCAATCAAGTACTAAAATAAATCGATTACCATTAGTCAAATCAGTAAAACATACAAATAATAGCTTGTATTTAAGACGTATAGAAAATACTCATAATGACTTAAAATGGGCACTATTAAATAACCCTCCAAAATTAGATAAAAACCATTTAATTCATCAAGATACAAAGATAATAAACTTATTAACGTGGGCAGTAATTAATCAACTTGTTAATTCAACTACTGAAATTAAATTACCAAACGAGTTAGCACGATATAATAGTAAAATAAATCTAGCGTCAAAACATATTGCCACTCATTTTACTGGTCGACAGCAAGCCACTAAAAAAGCCTTAGTCCGTTCGAGCCAAATTGAACAAGTGTCTATCATCATTAATATGTTAGACGACGCGACGGTTTCCTTTAACGGTCAAACAAATATGATGGATTGGCTAATGAGTAATATTTTCTCAATTGGCCGTCACAAACATAGTTTAGTCTCTAATATCGACTTGATATATCGCAACAGCTGGAATGAGCATCACGCGGTTTCATTTAAAGGTAATACTGCAATTTTAGAATTACTCAGTCATTTATTTACGTTAATTAGATCGAGTAATAGCGCGCCCACAATGAACATTATTAGTATCTCACAGCATCATAAAAAATTGTTGTGTGATCATGTAGAGTTTCTAATAAATGAATGTTTTATTATCATTCAAAAATCTAATAAAACTGGCATTCAAGTTAAATCATTAGTCGTCGCTGGAAAATTATATGGCTTGTTTTTTCACCCTGAAAAAGTAGAGTTTAAAGCGATTAGTAATGCTGTCGAACTTTATAAAACATTAAGTCAAACGGCCCTCACGCAACTACCTAATAAACAACCGACCACCAGCAAAATCAAACGATTGATATATGAACATGCCAGTATTAATCATATTCAATTTTTCCTCGAACCAAGCAACAACGGTATTCAGGTTTATATTCTTGATGAACACAATAATCTTTCCAATTACTGGCAAGATGAACAAAACGAATTAGATTTATTATCTGAAATTTATCGTTTTTATACGTTTACCAAAGAACAAAAAAATAAAAGCCAAGAAAATCTCGATATTAGCTTTAATTTGCCACAGTTTAATCGTATAAAATTAGAAAATAGTGTAATTATTATCGAGCCGTTTGTTCAGCAAGCAGAAGAATTATTTTAATGGCTAGAAAAACTAAAACTACTTTATTCATAAAGAATTGTAATATTTTACTCCAACAGTATTGATTAATTTAGTGATTTCTTTATGATTGGGCGCATTATTTATAATAAATAATGTATCTAATAAAGGAATATAATAATGAAAAAGATTTTAACTATCGCACTAGCCGCAGCATTCATCTCACCAATCGCATCAGCCGCTGAAAGCGATGTAAATGCTTGGACTAAATGTGGTATTGGCGCTATGATTTTCTCAGAAAATGATGCTGCAGCAGCTATTTCAAATATCATTTGGGATTTAGGTACAACAGCTGTTACTTCAAAATTAAGTTCAGCGAGCAGCTGTAACGGTAAAGGCGCACAAACTGCGATGTATATTAAGCAAAGCTACAACAATATCATCCAAGAAACAGCACAAGGCGAAGGTCAACATTTAACAGCAATGTTAGATATGTACAATGTAGCTGAGCAAGAACGTCCAGCAACATTAGCAGCACTTCGTTCACAATCAGCAGCAATGGTTAATTCACAAGATTACACCACGACTTCTGAATCTGACAAAGCACAAGCATATTACACTGCATTAGTTACTACCGCTAAATAAGCGTTGAGAGCTAATATTTTAAAGGCAGTCTCTACTGCCTTTATATTATTTATAAGTAATTAATCATGCCTTTGTCATTTCGTATTATTGTTGTATTTTTCACATTATCTTTCTGCATATCTCTTCAAGCTAATACTCATTCAAACCTTTCTTTAGAACAAGTAAATAAATTAGCCACTCATAAAACGTGGTTAAAATTATTACATTATGAAACATCAATATTCAGTTCAATTTTAAAAAGTGAAATTACAAATACAGATTTTTTTCTATCCCCTTTAGGTTCAACAGACCCCGCATTAGAATTAAACGCAACTGTTAGTGCTTTACTCAATGATGAACAAGGAGATAACGCCGCTATTTGTCGCTTTCCAGCGAGAGCAATATGGCTAGCGAAAATGCTACCAAATCTTAAAATTAATAAATTTAAAACTAGCTGTCCATTGTTAAATGAATATAAAAATGACATGAAAGCACAGTCTATCAGTGTCATTTACGCTTCAGGTTATCTTGGTAATCCTGCATCAATGTATGGACATCTATTGCTAAAGGTAAACTCTGATAATAATTCAAAGCTATTAGACAACACCTTCAACTATGGTGCCATTTATCCCAAAGATGAACCGTCACTTCGCTATATAACTTTAGGTATCACTGGAGGTTATCAAGCTCGGTTTGCGACTGAGGCATTTCATCGACATAATCATATTTATAATGAGTCTGAATTACGAGACATGTGGGAATATCAATTAAAGTTAACTACTCAAGACGTAGAATTTCTATTAATGCATTATTGGGAATTACGCTCTCAGACATTCACTTATTACTTTTTTAAACAAAATTGTGCTTACCAAATTGCTAAATTATTAGAACTAGTTATAGATCGTCCGTTAATGCACCCTAATAAATCATGGGTTATGCCATACGATATCGTACGCGGTATAAATGAAAAAAAAGAAGATGAAAAATCTGTTATCGAAAGGGTTATTAAACATCAATCTCGTCAGGAGTCTTTTTATGATAAATTTAGTCAACTTTCATCTAAAGAACAACATCTTGCTGAAGACATAATTCATAATAAAGATGTTATAAAATCACCTTCATTTAATCAATTAAAAGCTATTTCTAAAAAAAGAATTACGGATACATTACTCGATTATTTTAATTTTATAAATATAAAAAATGAAGGACTTACACCGGTTCAAAAACAAACACAACGTCAATTATTGCTTGCTAGATTCTCTCAAAGTGTCGGTAAAATAAACTGGAACAATACGACCAAGAGCCCACCACATAAAGCACAATACCCAACATTATTACAAATATCTCCTACATATTATTCAGATAACAAGAACAGTATCGAATTAAGATTTAAAGCGAACTACTATGATTTATTATCCCTTGAAGCTGGACGCATGAAAAATACTAGTCTTTCTATGTTTGATTTACGCTTAGCAATAGATGATAACGGTATTTCATTGGCACGATGGGATTTACTAAATATTGAGAACCTTAACGCTTCACAAACTGGGTTACCTGAAGATGATGCATTAAGTTGGGCGCTAAACATTGGCGTGGCTCCCGTAAATAATGAATGTGAAAATTGCTTAGCAACAGGCGTAACTGGCGCTGTGGGTAAGAGTTATTCATTTAATAATGATCTTACTTTATACAGTATGGTTGAAGGTAAAATACACGCACCAAGCAGAGAGTTAGGGTATTTAAAAGCAGGAATAAGATTCGGTAGTTTAATTACATTATCGCCATCATGGGCAATGAGGTTAGATGTCGGTTATCACTCTTACTTAAATGATAGTCATCAAAAACGTCATACTATTAATTGGCAACAACGATTTGGGCAAGCTAAAGATTGGGATATTAGAACTGAATTTAGTTTTGATGGAACAACAAAAATGCAACTGTCATATAGTCATTATTGGTAATATTAAGCAGCGCTTATTTAGCGCTGCTTAATTATAAATTACGCTAGTGTTTTTGTAATCCACTGACCTAATTTTTCTAATTGTGGG
>CALJMY010000173.1 GCA_937981905.1 uncultured Enterobacterales bacterium | reverse complement strand
ATAATCCACCACGCTAAACGGCTTTCACCATTGTGAGTACCGGCTAACGAACCGCCCCATGCGGTTAGCAAACTGAATACTTCTTTACGGAAATAAATAACAACCGCAAGCAATGTGCCTAAATGTACAGCAACATCAAATGCTAACCCTTGATCGTTCCAGCCTAAAACTTGCGATGGCAAAATAAGATGTGCCGAGCTTGAAATAGGTAAAAATTCAGTGAAACCTTGAATAAGCGATAATATAAAAATTTCTAATGTCGACATTAAATGATTCCTTTCCAGTCGAATTCAACCGCCCATAGCGATTGTTCTGGTTTGTTGTAGTTATCCCACAATGCTTGATAAGTCTGCTGTAATACAGGATGTGTGAAATTTGGCGCAACTTGAGCAAGAGGCCATAACACAAAAGCATTTTTATCTATTTCATGACGTGGTAACTGTGCTGGTTGCTCAACGATTAAATTATCAAACACTAATAAATCTAAATCTAGTGTTCGTGAACTAAATTTTTTCGCGCTGCGTACTCGCCCGTTATCAATTTCTATATTTCGTAACGTTTGACAGACTTCATCAACGGTTAATGATGTTTCACCGCCGCAGACTAAATTATAAAAATTGTTGCCTTCAAAACCCACCGACTCACTTTCATAAACATCTGACACTAACAAATTAGGGATGATGCCTTTTAAAGCTTTCACGCCCTCACGCACGTAATGCGCTTTCTCTATATTGCTGCCTAAGCTAATGAATATATGCGCCATTAGCGCTTTTCTCCACGTTCAATACAAACGCCAACAGCCTGTGCATTAGCAACAGCGTCTGGCTTATGGATAGTTAATTTTAACCATTGGATCTTAAATTCTTCTAACAACATTGCTGCAATTCGTTCAGCAACAGTTTCAATCAATTCAATCTTTTGCTCACTAAGCCATGTCGTAATTCGCTCAGACACCGTTGCATAGTCTAACGCTTTGGTTAAGTCGTCGTTCAGCGCAGGCGCTTTATTGTCCCAAGCCATCTCAAGGTCTATTTTAAGCGTTTGTTTTATAGTTTTTTCCCAATCGTATGCACCAATTGTGGTTTCGACGGTTAATTGATTTATAAAAACGATGTCCATAATTCTCTCTCACTGGCAATATAACAAACGTGTTCTCAAAGGTCGGATACCTTTTAAAACAATTACAGCATATACTGATCCAAATTATTGTTATATTTGGCAATATTTTAGGGCGCTAATATAGCTTATTTTAAAAAAGGAAAACAGAAATAATGTCCAAAACAACAGCAATAGAAGCGAGTTTATAGCATGCTGCTACCGCTAACATTGCTTATGGTTATTTTGGCCTATTTATCAGGCTCATTATCTAGTGCTGTTATTATAGCTAGAGCATATCGCTTGCCTGACCCCCGAACACACGGTTCAAATAATCCTGGCGCGACTAATATGTTACGTATTGGAGGCACACTCCCCGCTATTTTAGTGTTATTAGCCGATATGTTTAAAGGCACTATTCCCGTTTGGTGTTCTTATTTTCTTGGTTTACCACCAATTGCGTTGGGTGTTATTGCCATAGCCGCATGTCTGGGTCATATATTCCCAATTTTCTTTGAATTTAAAGGTGGTAAAGGCGTAGCAACAGCACTAGGTGCCATTTTTCCTATTGGGGCCGATTTAGGTGGTTATCTAATTGCTAGTTGGTTCGTCATGTTATTACTAACAGGTTATTCTTCATTAGCCGCAATATGCGCCGCTTTAATAACACCACTCCTGACTTATTTAATTAAGCCTGAATATACTATTCCCGTAAGCATGTTGTGTTTATTGATTATTATCAGACACCAACCCAACATAAAAAGATTACTCGCTGGCGAAGAACCTAAAGTGTGGAAGAAATTTAAGAAAGGCGATAAGTAAATTTATCGTATAAAGCTAAAGTTAAGCGACTACTCAGGTAATTCATCACCTTAAATCAGAAATTAGCCAATGAAAAAATTAGGGATAATTTTTAGTATTTTCCGCATGGATGCGGTTCAAATACAGCATTGGATAGCTAATTTATTATTTAAGAGAAGTGATAAATGTTCAGGGCGCCTTTCATTTGGTTACTTTTCTTTGGCAAAGCAAAGAAAAGTAACTGATGCGTTTAAGTTAACGCGTATTCAAAAAAACGCATCATCAAGTAAGCTACTGCTATAATTTTTACTAAACTGGGGGCAACTCATTCATTGGCCAACGTGGTGTTGCGCTTATTTCTAAACCCACGGTTTGATTCGCTTTTAAACGCTGCATACCGGCATAAGCTATCATCGCGCCATTATCAGCACAAAACTCATGACGTGGATAAAAGACTTCACCACCACGAGATTTCATCAACACTTCTAATTGTTCGCGTAAATGGCGATTAGCACTCACACCGCCAGCAACCACTAAACGCTTTAACCCACATTCTTTTAGTGCGCGTTTACATTTTATAGCTAACGTATCTACAACGGCATCTTCAAAAGCACGAGCGATATCTGCTTGAGTTTGTTCGTCACAGCATTTTTCTTCGTTAGTATTCGCTGCAATAGTATTAGCCGCAAACGTTTTTAAACCACTAAAACTAAAATCTAAGCCTGGCTTATTAGTCATTGGTCTTGGGAACGTGAAACGTGAACTATCACCTTTTTCGGCTAATTTAGATAAACGAGGACCACCCGGATAATCTAATCCTAATAACTTAGCCGTTTTATCAAAAGCTTCACCAGCGGCGTCATCAATTGACTCCCCCATCACTTCGTATTGACCAATACCATCAACTTTCACCATTTGAGTATGTCCACCAGACACAAGCAATGCTAAAAATGGAAACTCTGGTTTATATTCTTCAAGCATAGGAGCCAACAAATGTCCTTCCATGTGATGAACAGCAACCGCAGGTTTGCCCCATGCATACGCTAACGAACGTGCTACAGAAGCCCCAACTAACAACGCACCAACCAAACCAGGGCCAGCCGTGTAAGCAACACCATCAAGATCATCTTGTGTGCAATTTGCATCTTTAAGCGTTTGACGAATCAAACCAATAATTTTTCTTGAATGATCACGCGATGCTAATTCCGGAACAACACCACCATAATCGGCATGTAATTCAACTTGGCTATATAAATGATGTGCTAGTAATCCTTGCTCGTCATCATAAATGGCAACGCCCGTTTCATCACAAGATGTCTCTATACCTAAAATACGCATGTCTATTTGGCTCAAACTCAGTTAATATATGCGCAATTGTACTCTGTGCGAATTTATTTTGCAGCTTGTAATGATCTTTCTTTACAACAGCTCATCGTTCAGATTAAAATAGCGCACCAAATTTGACGGCCCTGCATTAATATTGCAATTGGCTTACTGAAACAAACCTTTAAGGTGAAAGGCATATGCCAATAGTTAAAGTTAGAGAAAACGAACCATTTGACGTAGCACTACGTCGTTTTAAACGTTCATGCGAAAAAGCAGGTATCTTATCTGAAGTTCGTAGTCGTGAACATTACGAAAAACCAACAACTATGCGTAAGCGTGCTAAAGCAGCAGCTTCAAAGCGCCTAGCTAAAAAATTAAGCCGTGATAACGCACGTCGTATCCGTCTTTACTAAACACTAGAACTAGGATTAGTAAGACTATGGCACTTTTAGTAGAGCAACTTACAGAGCAAATGAAAGTTTCTATGCGCAATAAAGATAAATTGCGCTTAAAAACAATTCGTATGGCTCTTGCTGCTGTTAAGCAACGCGAAATAGACGAACGTATTACTTTAGACAATGAAGCTGTATTAGCTATACTTGTTAAAATGGTAAAACAACGTCGCGATGCTGCTACGCAATATGAAGACGCAAATCGTCAAGATTTAGCCGATATCGAATTGCAAGAAATCACAGTGATTGAGGATTTTCTTCCTAAACCATTGACCAGCGATGAAATAAGCGCTTTGATTAAATCAGCAATCGATGAATCTGGCGCGTCATCAATGCAAGAGATGGGGAAAGTCATGGCTCTCCTCAAACCTCAAGTCCAAGGTCGTGCTGATCTAGGTAAAATTAGTGGTTTAATTAAAGCTGCTTTAGCGAGTTAAACCCTGTTTTACTTTGTGCTTCATTGCACATCTAGTGTTAAATAAGCCGTGCTTGCGCACGGCTTATTTGTTTCTGAACTTTGATAAATTCCCTTTCCTAATCAGATATGACATTGCAGCAACCCCGTTTAACAAGGTAAACTCTCTCCACTAATTTCAGTATTACGTAAAGTAGATTTTCATGGCCGGTTTAATTCCACAACAATTTATTGATGACCTAATCGCACGTACAGATATTGTCGATTTAATAGATTCGCGCGTTAAACTTAAAAAAGCCGGAAAAAGCTATGTTGCCTGTTGTCCTTTTCACGGCGAAAAAAATCCATCATTTCATGTAAGCCAAGAAAAACAGTTTTATCATTGCTTTGGTTGTGGTGTTAGTGGCAATGTAATTTCATTTTTAATGGAATATGATCGCCTCGATTTTGTCGATACCATTGAAGAATTAGCTGGTATGTACAACCTTGAAGTGCCGCGTGAACAAAGTAACGACAACAAAAAGACAGCGCAACAATACAGCATTGAAAAACAACAAAAGCTTGATTATTACGAACTCATGGATCAAGTATCAGCTTTCTATCGCCAACAATTAAAAACAAATACCAATAGCGAAGAAGTCATCCAATACCTCAAAAAACGAGGACTAAGTGGTAATGTAGCTAAAACATTCGGCATTGGTTATTCCCCAGATGATTGGCAAGTTGTTAAAGATAAATTTACTAAAAATGGTGGTAAGTTCGATCCACAACGCGAAACTCAGCTATTAGATACTGGTGTATTAATTAAAAACGAAAAAGGTCGAGTCTATGATCGTTTTCGTCATCGCGTTATGTTTCCTATTCGTGATCGCCGTGGTCGTGTTATCGGATTTGGTGGTCGTGTTTTAGATGATTCAACACCTAAATACTTAAACTCGCCAGAAACGCCAATATTCTCGAAAGGCCAAGAGCTTTACGGTTTTTTTGAAGCCAAACAAGCCAACCGCGATTTAAAAAGATTACTGGTGGTTGAAGGCTATATGGATGTTGTCGCATTAGCACAACACGGTGTGAGTTGGAGCGTTGCTTCACTGGGTACATCAACAACCAGTGAACAAATACAATTGATGTTTCGTAATACTAGCGAAATAATCTGTTGTTACGATGGTGACCGCGCTGGACGTGAAGCCGCATGGCGCACATTACAAAATTCCTTGCCACAACTACAAGATGGCCGACAGATTAAATTTATGTTTTTACCTGATGGTGAAGACCCAGATTCAATGATTAGAAAACTCGGTGAAGAAGATTTCGTTGCTTTAGTAGATCAAGCCGTGCCGTTATCGCAATTCATGTTTGAAAACCTCATTAGCCAAGTTGAAATGGACAGTGAAGATGGTCGCTCAAAACTCGCTAACTTAGCCTTGCCTATGGTTAACAGCATTAGCGATGGTGTTTTTAAGCAAATGATGAAAGACAAACTAGCTAAATACTTAGGATTAGATAGCCAATCGTTAGATAGGTTCATCACCCCAGAGAAACCAAGTACTAAAAAGCAACAACAAAAAAAATCAAATCGTGGTTCAATTGTTCGTCAAGCAATTGGCTTGCTAGTACAACACCCGAACTTAGCTAATGCGTTAAAAGACATGCCACCACTTGATCAAATTAATATGAGAGGCACAGAATTACTTCAACAATTAGCCGATCAAGTACACGAACAACCAACAATTAATGCAGCACAATTACTTGAACGCTGGCGTGGACAACCCGAATATGATTCATTATTAAAATTAGCGAGCTGGCAACATGATGTTGATGACGAACACCTACAGTCTCATTTTATTGACACTATTCTTAAAATAATCAACAAACATTTAGAACTTCGCCTAGAACAACTCTCTCACAAAGACCGCGTTGAAGGATTAACAAGCAAAGAGCGTCAAGAATATGCGCAATTAATCACAAATGAGCGTTAAGTTAGGCTAGCGGCTCTTAATATAAACAGTTATAATCAATCGTTACGCAACTTTATTGTTGCTATTCTTTTTGTCAGCATTAAAAGTGGATAAATCTATGGAGCAAACCTCACAGTCTCGTCTAAAACTTCTTGTTGCTAAAGGTAAAGAGCAAGGTTATTTAACTTATGCAGAAGTTAATGACCATTTACCAGCAGACATGGTCGACTCCGACCAGATTGAAGATATTATCCAGATGATCAACGATATGGGTATTCAGGTGTTCGAAAATGCACCCGATCAAGATACTCTGATGATGTCTGAAAATAGTACCGACGAAGACGCCGCCGAAGCAGCAGCCCAAGTGCTTGCTACCGTTGAAGGTGAAATCGGTCGTACAACTGACCCAGTACGCATGTACATGCGTGAAATGGGTACAGTAGAACTTCTTACTCGTGAGGGCGAAATTGTAATCGCTAAACGAATTGAAGAAGGTATCAAACAAGTTCAAGTTGCCGTATCTGATTATCCAGCAGCTATTAGCTCTCTACTTGATCAATACGACAAGTATGAAGCTGAAGAAATGCGTCTAAGTGATATCATCACTCACTTCATTGATCCAAATGAAGATGCTAACTTCATGCCTAGCGCACCATCTCACATCGGTTCAGCATTAACTGCAGAGCAACAAAAAGCAGCTGATGAAAACAAAGATGACGAAGATGAAGAAGAAGTAGACACAGGTCCAGATCCTGAAGAAGCTGCTGAAAAATTTGGTGGTTTACGTGCTGCATTCGAAAAAGTTAAAGAACTTGCAAGCGCTAAAGGCCGTGACCACGCAGACACAGTTCAAGCGACTAGTGAGCTAAGCGAAGTTTTCCGTGAATTCCGTTTAGTACCAAAACAGTTTGATCGTATGGTTAAAAACATGCGTGATGTTATGGACCGTATTCGTGTTCAAGAACGTTTAATCCTAAAGTTCGCTGTTAACCGCGCTAAAATGCCAAAACGTGAATTTACTAAAGTTTTCCCAGGCCACGAGTCTGATAAAACTTGGTTAATGGATGCATTGAAATCAGGCGAACCATATGTTGAAGCACTAGAAGATAACGAACGTGATATTCTTCGTGCAATCAACAAATTAAAAGATATTGAACAAGAAACTGATTTAACTATTGCTTCAATCAAAGACATCAACCGTCGTATGTCTATTGGTGAAGCTAAAGCACGTCGTGCTAAGAAAGAAATGGTTGAAGCAAATTTACGTCTTGTAATCTCTATTGCGAAAAAATACACCAACCGTGGTTTACAGTTCCTTGATTTAATTCAAGAAGGTAACATCGGTTTAATGAAAGCTGTTGATAAATTTGAATACCGTCGTGGTTACAAATTCTCAACGTATGCTACATGGTGGATTCGTCAAGCAATCACTCGTTCAATTGCCGATCAGGCCCGTACTATTCGTATTCCGGTACATATGATCGAAACAATTAACAAACTGAACCGTATTTCTCGCCAAATGCTGCAAGAAATGGGTCGTGAGCCACAACCGGAAGAGTTAGCTGAACGCATGCAAATGCCAGAAGACAAAATCCGCAAAGTGCTTAAGATTGCTAAAGAACCAATTTCAATGGAAACGCCAATCGGTGATGATGATGATTCACACCTAGGTGACTTCATTGAAGATACAACGCTTGAATTGCCATTACAATCAGCAACATCTGAAGGCTTAAAATTAGCAACTAACGATGTTCTAGCTGGTTTAACAGCACGTGAAGCGAAAGTATTAAGAATGCGTTTTGGTATCGATATGAATACCGATCACACGCTAGAAGAAGTAGGTAAACAGTTTGATGTAACACGTGAACGTATTCGTCAAATCGAAGCGAAAGCATTACGTAAACTACGTCACCCTTCTCGTTCTGAACAACTTAAAAGCTTCTTAGACGAGTAATTTTCGTTTATACAAGCTAACAAAAAAGTCGCTACATTCTAAATGTCGCGGCTTTTTTATGTTCACTCATTATCTCTATTAAGTAATATTGCCCCACTCTCTCCATTATCAGCCAAATAATCATCCTTATTATAAATAGGACAATGTACTAACGATAAACAACCACAACCAATACACCCTGACACTGAATCTCTTAAGTTTTCTAACTGCTTAATACGATGATTCAACAACTTGTGCCATTGCTGCGACAAAGCTGCCCAGTCTTCTTTATCTGGCGTTCTGTTATTGGGTAACGACGCTAAAGACAGTTTAATGTCTTGCAGACTCACTCCTAACTTTTGAGCCGCTTTAATAACTGACACTCGCCTCATTATTTCAGGTTTATAACGGCGCTGATTCCCTGCACTACGCACACTACTAATTAACCCTTTCTCTTCGTAGAAATGCAACGTAGACACTTTGACATCACAACGCTTAGCAACTTGCCCAACACTTAACGGCGAATGAGGCATAAGTATTCCTTTTTTATTTAACTAGTTTTAACTATTCAACGATCTAAATATCAGTTTATGTAAAAAAACTCTTTACCTCAAGTTTAGTTGAGGTTCTAAAGTTATCACCAATGAATAAACAGAATAATTATTAGTTTACTTAATCAAGGAGATATCAATGCTAACTATCGAACATTTAAACTTAGTGGTAAATAACATAGACGATACCATCAAATTTTATCAAGCCCTTGCGCCTCACTGGAAGGTTCGTAGCCAAGGTAAGGCAACATGGTATGGCACACCACGAAAATGGACACACTTTGGCGACGACTATCAATTTCTTACCTTTAACGACAGTGGTACAGGTAACAACCGAGACTTAGAAAGCAACGACTTAGGATTAAGCCACTTTGCCTTTAGCACCAATAATTTAAACGCGGCGACAAAACGCCTTCAAGCTGCTGGTTTTGAAATAAAAGTCCCACTACGTAAAGACAAACATAGAATGAATATCTACTTTCTCGATCCTAATGGCTACGAAATTGAATTGGTCGAATATCAATCTGACATTCCGAGCGAACGTAATCTTGATGCTTAACGTATAAATAGTTTAGAAACGCTAAGTTTCAGTGCTTTATAAGAAATAAAAGA
>CALJMY010000172.1 GCA_937981905.1 uncultured Enterobacterales bacterium | reverse complement strand
TACTTAACCAACTCTCTATTCAACGATTACGAAATTTAAGTGATGTCACTTTAGAATTTGGTCAGTTGAATATTATTTATGGGGATAATGGTAGTGGTAAAACGAGTGTGCTTGAAGCTATTCATTATTTAGCGCTAGGGCGTTCATTTCGAACTCATTTAGCTAGCCGTGTTATTCATTATGATTGTAATGACTTTCTATTGTTCGGTCGTGCTAACGATCACGCGCTGGGTTTACAACGATTTAAAAATGGCGATGTGACGGTTAAAATAGACGGTGAGAAAGCTAAAAAGTTAACTGAGCTGTTAGACATATTACCTCTGCAATTAATGACACCAGAAAGCTTTGAACTATTAACTGGCGGTCCTAAAATTAGGCGTCAGTTTGTCGATTGGGGAGTGTTCCATTTAGATGATAACTTCTTACCTATTTGGAATAAATGTAAACGATTATTAAAACAACGAAACGCATTATTAAAGCGAAAAGCTTCTTATAAAGAAATCTCTTATTGGGACATTGAACTAGTCGAAAGCTCCTTAGCCTTGAGCGAACTTAGGAATGAGTACATTAATTCATTTAATCCTGTTTTACAGGCCATAATAGAGCGATTTTTGCCTGACACAAACGTCTCAGTAAGTTATAGTCAGGGGTGGGATAAAAAAGCTGATTTAGCTGAATTATTACAGCGAAATTATTCACGCGAATTAACGTTAGGTTATACACTTTCTGGACCACACAAAGCAGATTTAAGATTGCGTTGTGGAACCATTCCAGCAAGTGATGCATTATCGCGTGGACAGCTAAAACTATTAGTTTGTGCATTACGAATAGCACAAGGAGTTCACTTAAAACAACAAGTGAATAAGCAAACAATTTATTTGGTTGATGATTTATCGTCGGAGCTAGATACGCAAAAAAGACAGCTGTTGATTGACCAATTGGTAGAGACGCAAGCGCAGTTATTTTTGTCAGTAATTGATGCTACTCAAATAAAACAACAAACCAGTAAATATCATGCTCATATGTTTCACGTGGAACAGGGTGTGATTACACAGGATAACTTAGAACGAGAATAATATATGTCAGAAGAGAATGATTACGGTTCGTCGAGTATAAAAGTTCTTAAAGGACTTGATGCTGTACGAAAACGTCCAGGTATGTACATTGGTGATACTGATGATGGTAGTGGCTTACATCACATGGTTTTTGAAGTAGTAGATAACTCAATTGATGAAGCATTAGCTGGTCATTGTAGTGATATTACTATTTCCATTCATCAAGATGGTTCGGTGTCAGTAAAAGATGATGGCCGTGGTATTCCTGTCGATATTCACGAAGAAGAAGGCGTATCAGCCGTTGAAGTTATCATGACGGTATTACATGCCGGTGGTAAGTTTGATGATAACTCTTATAAAGTATCTGGTGGTTTACACGGTGTTGGTGTTTCAGTTGTAAATGCGTTGTCTGAAAAACTAGAAATAACAGTTCACAGACAAGGTCATATATATACTCAATCTTATGTTCACGGTGTACCTGTTGAACCATTAAAGCAAATTGGTGAAAGTGAAAAAACTGGAACAAAAATGCGTTTTTGGCCAAGCCATGAAACCTTTAGTGACACACTATTTCATTATGAGATCTTAACTAAGCGTGTTCGTGAATTAGCATTCTTAAACTCAGGCGTGTCAATCACGTTAGTTGATGAGCGCGAAGAAGGTAAGAGTCAAAATTATTGTTACGAAGGTGGTATTTCTGCTTTTGTTGATTATCTAAATCAGAACAAAACAATTGTTCACAAAGATGTTTTCTACTTTAGTGACGAACGTGATGACGGCACAACGGTAGAAGTTGCTATGCAGTGGAACGATGGTTACCAAGAGAATGTTTTCTGTTTTACTAATAACATTCCTCAGCGCGATGGTGGTACTCATCTAGCTGGTTTCCGTGGTGCTTTAACGCGTACGTTAAATAGCTACATGGAAAAAGAAGGCTTTAATAAAAAGAATAAAACCAGCGCAACTGGTGATGATGCTCGTGAAGGTTTAACGGCTGTTATTTCAGTGAAAGTTCCTGATCCTAAATTTAGTTCTCAAACTAAAGATAAATTAGTATCAAGTGAAGTGAAAGCGGCTGTAGAACAAAGCATGAACGAAAAACTGAACGACTTCTTATTAGAAAACCCTCAGGTTGCTAAAGATGTTGTTGGTAAGATTGTTGATGCTGCTAGAGCGCGTGAAGCGGCTCGTAAAGCACGTGAAATGACTCGTCGTAAAGGTGCGTTAGACCTTGGTGGTTTACCGGGTAAATTAGCTGATTGTCAGGAAAAAGATCCTGCACTCTCTGAACTATATATAGTGGAAGGGGACTCTGCTGGCGGTAGTGCTAAGCAGGGGCGTAATCGTAAGAACCAAGCTATTTTACCGCTTAAAGGTAAGATTCTTAATGTTGAAAAAGCACGCTTTGATAAAATGCTTTCTTCACAAGAAGTTGCAACATTAATTACAGCACTTGGTTGTGGTATTGGACGTGATGAATATTTCCCTGAGAAAATTCGTTACCACAAAATCATTATCATGACCGATGCCGATGTCGATGGTAGTCACATCCGTACATTATTATTAACTTTCTTCTATCGCCAAATGACAGAAATGGTTGAAAACGGTTACATCTATATTGCACAACCACCTTTATATAAAGTGAAGAAAGGTAAGCAAGAGCGTTATATTAAAGATGATGAAGTATTAAGTGAATACTTAACTTCTATTGCTTTAGACGGTAGTTCATTGCACGTTAACCCTCAAGCACCAGGCATTAATGGTGTTACTTTAGAGACGTTAGTTAAAGAATACCGTACGGTTGAATTAGCAATAAAACGTTTAGAATTACGTTACCCAACAGCTATTCTAAACGAGCTTATTTATACAGATAAATTATCAGTTGATTCATTGAATGATGAAACTGCAGTAACTACGTGGATTAACAGTTTCATTGAAGTCTTGAACGAGAAAGATGACAAAGGAACAATCTATTCAGGTCAGGTCGTACAAGATGAAGATACTGGTTTATTCAGCCCAGAAATTATCGTACGTCGACATGGTATAGATACTACTTACGCTTTTGGTAAAATATTCTTTAGCTCAAATGATTACAACCGTGTTGTAGCTCTTGGCGAGAACATTAGTGACTTGTTAGAAGAAGGTGCTTTCATTAAACGTGGCGAGCGCACGAAGCAAGTAACAACCTTTATTGAAGCAATCGACTGGTTGATGCATGAGTCTAAACGTGGCCTTTATATTCAACGTTATAAAGGACTAGGGGAAATGAATCCTGAGCAATTGTGGGAAACTACAATGTGCCCTGATAATCGCCGTATGTTACAAGTAACCGTTGAAGATGCTATTACAGCAGATCAATTGTTTACGACGTTAATGGGTGATCAAGTTGAACCTAGACGTAACTTTATTGAAGAAAATGCATTAAGAGTTGTTAACTTAGACGTGTAGTTATTTGGATATATAATTTCAGAAAAATAGTAATAAAAAGGAGCTTAATTGCTCCTTTTTTATTGTCTGATCATTAAGTGAACCTTTTGGTTGTTTTTTGTTATGTTATGGAACGTTTATTGCTCACCATAGTGCTCTTTTACAGTGTAGAGTTCTAATCAGTATGGATAATTTCCTTACCTTGAACCAAAAAAGTATGAAAAGGGTCATCAAGGAAGTTGACGTTTATGATAAAGGATTACAGTCATTAAGTATTTGGTGGGAGAAGATTTCACTCATTGGAAAAATAAATAGTTATGAAGTTGCTTCAACTATTCTTCAAGATATGGAGCATACTCTTGGTCAATTTAACACGTTACAAGTACGTTTAATTGAAAGCCTAGTAAATGAACATACCCGTAAAATTATAGTACAAAATTCTTCTCGTTCTCAGATGGCTATCGATGTATTAATACGTAATTTATTTGAGCGAACTGCTGATATAGGTTTTTTATCTACAGATAGCGATGTTATTGATTTGTTGAAATTAAATGACGTTACTACAGCTAATAAAGACTTTATTAAAGAACGATTACAAGCCTATATAAATATCTATTCTGTCTATCAAGATGCTATTTTATTAAGACCCGATGGTGAATTGGTATTTCAATTAAGTCAGCCATCTCGAATTGGAAAAATACAAGAATCTATTATTGAACAAGCCATTAATAATCCTAATGAATATGTTGAGTTTTTTGGTAAAACACAATTGATAGAAGATTCCGAATCTCATCTTTTATATGCCAATGCTGTCGTAGAAAATGATGTTGTAATAGGAGTAATAGTTCTTTGTTTTAAATTTAACAACGAACTTGAAGGTATCATTAATCGCTTACTATTGGGTGATGAGAAGAATCATTTTATGCTCCTTAATAGTGCGGGAGAAATCATATTTGCACCACAATATACGCTATCAGAACAATCATCGAGACTAAGGCTAAATACTTCTCCTGAGATGGTCTCTTTTCTTCGTCAAAATATGATTAAAATTTGTTCTAAAGGTCAATCGTATCAAGATTATTCTGGTCCTAAAAATTGGCATATGAGTTCCTTGTTGCCTCTTTCTGAAATAAATAAATATATCCCTAAAAATGAAAACAAAAATGATGAGATATTGAAAGACCTTTCTGGTTTGATTCCAGAGGAGTTACTAGATATTCGACGTCAATCTATTTCTATTAATGATGATCTACAACTAATTGTCTTAAACGGAATAATTGCAGCCGCTAGAAATGACGCAGTTGAGTTTATGCCTGTTCTTGAAGCAATTAAAATAATTGGTCAAGATATTGATAACATATTTGAGCGCTCTATAGACTCTTTGTTTTTGGCTATTATTTCAGGTCAATTAGATCGAATAAGACTACAGGCTAATTTAGCAGTTGATATCATGGATCGTAATTTATTTGAGCGAGCTAATGATTGTCGTTGGTGGGGATTAAGTAGTTTATTGAGAATCGCATTATTAAACAATGATACTAATGAACTTCAACAAACATTATCAAAAATTAATGCACTTTATACCGTTTATCATACTATCTATGTTTATGACGATAAAGGCTGTTATATTGCGTTTTCTAATGATAAATATAATGACAAAATTGGAAGTAAAGTTGAGGCTGCGTCTGGCGCTCAAGCTGTTTTTAATTTAAAAACTGAATATGAGTATACCGTTTCTAATTTTGAATCTTTTGAATGTTATCAAGAAGAGATGACTTATATATATAATGCAGCTCTGCGTGATATGAATAGCTTTGAAAATATTATTGGTGGTATTGGTATTGTTTTTGATTCTACGGCTGAATTTAATGCAATACTTACCGATATTTTACCTCGTGAAAATGGTGAAATAAAAATTGGATCTAAAGCACTATTTACTAATGATAAAGGAGCTGTAATAGCAACTACGTCGGAAGACTATGTTATTGGTTCTACTTTTTTACCGACGATAGATATGGAAGAGCTTGAAGAAAATGGAAGTCTTTCTACTGTCATAAAACTAGATGGACTTAATTATCTTTTAGGTGTTGCTAAATCGACAGGTTATCGTGAATACAAACGTGATGATGGTTATGAAAATACTATTATTACTTGGGTTTTAATGCCTTGTTAATTAATAAAAGTAAGGTTGTGAATTAGATATAAAAAAGCCAGTGATTATAATCACTGGCTTTTTATTAGCTTCTTAAATAAGGCTATTTACTCATAGGAGTATTTATTAACTTTGTAATAAAGAAATATCAGCAACATTTAAGAATTGGTTTCGCAGTTTATTCAATAACGCTAAGCGATTTAACTTAGTAGCATTGTCTTCACACATAACCATTACATTATCGAAGAATTCATCAACTGGATCTTTTAGTTGAGCAAGTTGCGTTAATGCTGTGTTGTAATCACTCACTGCAAACACAGGTGCTAGGTCAGTTGTTAATTGCTCAACAACACTCGCTAAACTTTTCTCTGCATCTTCAACAAGTAATGCTGTATCAATATTATCTGCAATAGCATCATCTGTTTTAGCTAAGATATTGCCAACGCGTTTATTAGCGGCTGAAAGTGTCTTAGAAGCTTCTAATGCTCTAAATGCTGTTACCGCTTCAATACGCTTGTTAAAGTCACTAGGGCGTGTTGGACGACGCGCCATTACAGATTTAACTATATCAGTAGCTACGTTTTTATCTTGATACCAAGCATTAAAACGACCTAACATGAAATCTACAACACTTGTTGAAACGTCAGACGTTAGTTTGTCACCGTAAGACACAGCAGAAGCTGCTACCAGGTCTTCTAAATCTAGATCTAAGTCTTTTTCTACAATGATTCGTAACGCACCAATCGCTGCACGGCGAAGTGCAAACGGGTCTTTATCACCTTTAGGGATTTGACCTATGCCGAATATTCCCACTAACGTATCAAACTTGTCTGCTAGTGCTACAGCGCAACTGACCAATGAACTAGGTAGTTGATCGCCTGCATAACGTGGCATGTATTGTTCGTTTAATGCTACTGCTACATCTTCTGACTCACCGTCAAATCGAGCATAGTACATGCCCATAACACCTTGGACATCTGGGAATTCAAGTACCATATCTGTCATTAGGTCTGTCTTACATAACAAACCTGCGCGCTCTGAATCAGCAGTATTTGCACCAATTTTGTTAGCAATAATTGCTGCAAGGCTAGCAATACGTGCAGACTTTTCTTTTAGTGTACCTAATTGCTTTTGGAACAATATGCTCTCTAAGCTATCAATACGACTTTCAAGAGTCACTTTTTGATCTTGGTTGTAAAAGAACTCAGCATCAGCTAAACGGGGACGAACAACTTTTTCGTTACCTTCGATAACTTGAATAGGGTCTTTACTATCAATGTTAGACACGAAGATAAAACGAGCCATTAGTTTTCCATCATTATTTAATAATGGGAAATACTTCTGGTTATCTTTCATTGTGTAGATAAGTGCTTCAGCAGGAACGTCTAAGTATTTATCTTCAAAACTACCAACGTAAGTTACTGGCCATTCCACAATTGAACTTACTTCTTCAAGTAAATCATCATCAATATCAGCAACGCCATTTTCTTTAGTCGCTGCAGCGATAACTTGTTCTTTTACCATTGATTTACGAAGTTCGTAATCTGCAATAACAAAACCTTCTTCGCGTAATAAAGAAACGTAATTATCAGCATGATCTAATACTAATTCTTTATTACAGTGAAAGCGATGCCCACGAATTATACGTGCTGATTTACAGCCTAAAACAGTCGCTTCAATTAATTCACTACCTAGTAAGATAGTTAATGTTTTTGTTGGGCGAATAAATTGTAATTTACTGCTTCCCCAGCGCATTGGTTTAGCAATAGGTAGTTTAGTTAAAGCCGTATCAACCATTGCAGCTAACAGGCTTTTAGTTTCTTGGCCTTTAACTTGTGCTTTAAAAAGTAACCATTCGCCTTTATCTGTTTTTAAGCGTTCAGCTTGATCAACTGTAATACCGTTTGAACGAGCCCAACCTTGTGCTGCTTTAGTCGCATTACCTTCATCATCAAATGCTGATGAAATGGCAGGGCCACGTTTTTCAACAACTTTATCTGCTTGACCAGTAGACAGTGCTTTCACTGATACGGCTAAACGACGCGGTGATGCTAAAAAATCAATAGATTCAAAAGCGATATCAGCTTTTTCTAATTGCGTTTTCATACCATCGCGAAATGCTTCAGCAAGTGTTCTTAATTGCTTTGGTGGTAACTCTTCGGTTCCCAGCTCAATAATTAGATTTTCTACAGACATTGTTTATGTGTCCTTATTACTTTTACATAGTGGGAATCCAAGCGCTTCACGCGAGGCATAATAAGTTTCTGCTACTGCTTTAGACAATGCCCTAACACGAAGAATATAACGCTGACGTTCGGTCACTGAAATAGCATGACGTGCATCTAACAAGTTAAATACGTGTGAAGCTTTCATTACTTGTTCGTAAGCAGGTAATGCTAAACCAGATTCAATTAACTTTTTACTGTCTTTCTCACATTGATCAAACTGTGTGAATAGCGCGTCAACATCTGCGTGTTCAAAGTTGTAAGCTGATTGTTCAACTTCATTTTGATGAAAAACATCACCATATGTAATGCGGCCTAAAGGACCGTCAGTCCATACTAGGTCGTATATACTATCAACGCCCTGAATATACATTGCTAGACGTTCTAAACCGTAAGTAATCTCACCAGTAACTGGCGCACATTCTAAACCGCCAACTTGTTGGAAATAGGTAAATTGTGAAATTTCCATACCGTTCAGCCAGATTTCCCAACCAAGTCCCCATGCGCCAAGCGTAGGTGATTCCCAGTTGTCTTCAACAAAACGGATATCATGAACTAATGGGTCAACACCAAGCTCTTTTAATGATTCTAGATATAACTCTTGAATGTTTTCTGGGTTTGGTTTCAACACTACTTGGAATTGATAGTAGTGTTGTAAGCGATTTGGATTTTCGCCATAACGGCCATCGGTAGGGCGTCGACATGGTTGAACATAAGCGCTACTCATTGGCTCTGGGCCTAATGAACGTAGGAATGTTTGAGGATGAAAGGTGCCAGCACCTACTTCCATATCTAACGGCTGTACTATTACACAGCCTTGACGTGACCAGTAATCCTGTAAAGCGAGGATTAAACCTTGAAAAGTTTTTGTATCGTATTTAGGCATAATATTACTTTATAACTCTTGCCGATGGTGAAAAATGGTGTTGATTATACCATCGACAAAGTTATCGTATATAGGGTATTTTAAATTCTCTACGATAATATTGGATTTTTATAATGAATCAAAAAGAAACCGTTATTTGCCCATGGGTAACAGGAGGCGATAAAGTCTATGTTAATTATCACAATGAAGAATGGGGAAGACCTATTTATGATAGTAAATTACTCTTTGAAAAACTGTGTTTAGATGGTCAACAAGCAGGGTTATCTTGGTTGACTATCTTAAAGAAACGACAAGGTTATTTAGATGCTTTTTGTCAATTTCAGCCAGACAAAATTATAGAATTATCTCAAGCGTATCGTGATGACTTAGTGAATAACGCTAATATTGTACGCAATAAATTAAAGATAAATTCAATTTATAAAAACGCAAATGCTTATATGATAATGGAAAACGAAGGTATTAATTTCAGTGAATTTTTATGGGGGTTTGTTGGCGGTAGCCCAGTTCAAAATACATATAAAACGAGTGACGAAGTACCAACTGAAAATCATATGTCGGTTGCTATGTCAAAAGCATTGAAGAAACGAGGTTTTAATTTTGTTGGGCCAACAATCTGTTATGCATTTATGGAAGCAGTTGGCATGTTTAATAACCATCTGACCACGTGTCATTACCATCAAGAGTGTTTAAATACTTAACGTATTTCATTAACCTTTTAGTGTGAAACGATGATTGTTCCACGTGAAACATCTAATTTTAATGATCGTAAAGTGCTTAACCTTTCTTGATTAAATACTGGTAAGGCATCGTTTCTGTTTGCATTGAAATAAGTTCATGATCCATAAAACGGCAAAAACTTGGAATATCTCTCGCTGTTGACGGGTCGTCAGCCGTAATTAATAATATTTCATCACTGTCTAATCCACGTATTTTCTTTCTTATCATCATCACTGGTTCAGGACAACGAAGTCCAATGGCATCTAATTTGTGTTGCGCTAAGGTTATGTCCATGATGGTTTTCTCTTGAATGAAATGTGAAATAATGAATCGAGATTCTAACTAGATTGATAGTGTATTGCCAATATTAAACATAAAAAAGCCAGCAATGTGCTGGCTTCATTAGTTACGCATTATATTACGGCTTTTTATGGACGTTCAAATACGGTTGCAATACCTTGGCCTAAACCGATACACATTGTTGCTAAGCCAAGCTTAGCACCTTTGCTTTCCATGATATTAATTAATGATGTTGAAATTCGAGTGCCTGAACAACCAAGGGGGTGTCCTAATGCGATTGCGCCACCATTTAAATTAACACGTTTATCGAAGCCTTCTAATAAACCAAGATCTTTAGCACAAGGTAATGATTGTGCAGCAAACGCTTCATTTAATTCAACAATATCTATATCGTTCATGGTTACACCAGCACGCGCTAATGCTTTGTTCGTTGCAGGAACAGGACCATAACCCATGATTGATGGATCGCAACCAGCTACAGCCATTGAACGAACTTTAGCGCGAGGTGTTAAACCAAGCTCTTTCGCTTTATCAGCAGACATTAACAACATGGCTGACGCACCGTCAGACAATGCTGAAGATGTTCCTGCCGTTACCGTTCCGTTTGCTGGATCAAAAGCTGGTCGAAGTGTGCTTAATGTTTCAACCGTTGTTTCAGGACGAATAACTTCGTCGTCTTCAACGAGAATCATTTTTCCATCGGCATCATGACCATGAATAGGAAGAATTTCAGATTTAAAGCGACCTTCAACCGTTGCTTCATGCGCTAATCGATGCGAACGAGCACCAAACTCATCTTGTTGCTGACGAGTAATGCCGTGCATTTTACCTAGCATTTCAGCAGTCAAACCCATCATGCCAGCCGCTGATGCAATTTTCTTAGCCATACCAGGATGAAAATCTACGCCGTGATTCATAGGAACGTGTCCCATATGCTCTACACCACCAACAATGAATATGTCACCGTCGCCAACCTGGATAGCGCGAGCAGCATCATGTATTGCTTGCATTGATGAACCGCATAAACGGTTAACTGTTGATCCACCGATGCTTTTTGGTAACCCTGCTAATATAGAAGCGTTACGAGCAATATTAAAGCCTTGCTCTAGAGTTTGTTGTACACAACCCCATATAACATCTTCAATTTGTTCTGGATCGACACTCGGATTACGAGTTATTAATCCTTTCATTAAATGTGCTGATAATTCTTCTGCACGAACATTGCGGAATACACCATTTTTTGAACGTCCCATTGGGGTACGAATACAATCGATAACGACAACTTCTTTCATAATAATAATCTCCAAATGTTCAAATTGTTTACTATTTTTTGATAGTTAAACAGTTTGAATAAAAACCTAAGCGTTATAGTAAGTAGTACCAGCTGTTGCTTTTTCTCGCATGCCGTCGGTTACTTTGTACATTTCGCCTAGGTGAGCATAGCTGTCTGCTAAGGCTACGAATGTTGCAACACCCATAGTGTCGATATATTGGAATACGCCACCTCTAAATGGAGGGAAGCCAAGGCCGAATACTAATCCCATGTCTGCTTCATTTGGCGTAGCAATAATGCCTTCTTCTAAACAGCGCACTGTTTCGATAACCATTGGGATCATAGTACGAGCAATAATTTCTTCACTGCTAAACTCTTTAGTGCCGCTACTTACTGTTGCAATAAGTTCTAATGCTTCAGGTGCAATATCTTTCTTTGGCTTACCACGGCGATCTAAACTGTGATTATAGAATCCTTTACCGTTTTTCTGACCAAATCGACCGGCATCAAACATTGCATCAATTGAATCTCGCTCTGATTTCGCCATACGTGTTGGGAAACCTTTGGACATAACATCTTGTGCGTGATGTGCTGTGTCCATTCCTACTACATCTAATAAATAAGCAGGGCCCATTGGCCAACCAAATTCTTTTTCCATCACTTTATCAACTTGAGCAAAGTCTGCGCCATCGTTAATCAGTTTTGAGAAACCGCCAAAATAAGGGAACAACACTCGATTAACAAAGAAACCCGGACAGTCATTTACCACTATTGGTGATTTGCCCATTTTTGCAGCGTAAGCAACAACAGTAGCAATTGTTTCGTCAGACGTATTTTCGCCACGAATAATTTCAACTAATGGCATACGATGTACCGGATTAAAGAAATGCATCCCACAGAATTTTTCAGGACGATTAACACTTTTTGCTAATTCATTAATTGAAATCGTTGAGGTGTTTGAAGTTAAAACAGCGTTTTCATTGATATGACCTTCAACTTCGGCAAGTACCATAGCTTTAACTTTAGGGTTTTCAACAACAGCTTCTACAACAATATCGACATATTTTACAGATTCGTAATTAAGTGATGGTGTGATGCTGTTGAGCACTTTAGCCATTTTTTTACCGTCTATGCGACCGCGAGTCAGTTGTTTGTTTAAGATTCCTGATGCTTCATCTAAACCTAATTGTAAGGCTGATTGTGCAATATCTTTCATGACAATCGGTGTGCCTTTACTTGCTGATTGATAAGCAATGCCTCCACCCATGATACCTGCACCCAATACAGCCGCTGTTTCAATTTTTTGTGCCTTCTTAGATGCTGCTTTAGCGTTGCTCTTAATGAGTTGATCGTTTAAGAAAATACCAACGAGTGCACGTGCTACATCAGTTTTTGCTAGTTTTACAAATCCTACATTTTCTACTTTTAATGCATCATCACGATTCATTGAAGCACTTTTTTCAATGCTCTTTAATGCTGTCATAGGTGCTGGGTAGTGCTTACCTGCTTTTGCGGCAACCATACCTTTAGCTGTGCCAAACGACATCATGCTTTCAATAGCGGATAATGTTAATGGTGTTTGTTTTTCTGCGCGGCGTGCTTTCCAGTCAAACTTTCCAGAGATAGCGTCTTCCAACATTTCTATGGCACTATCGCGTAATTTATCAGATGATACGACTGCATCAATAGCACCAACTTTTAGCGCTTGGTCTGCTTTATTGTTTGTCGCACCTGTAATCCACATTAATGCATTATCACAACCAATTAACCGAGGAAGACGAACCGTTCCACCCCAGCCTGGCATTATGCCTAATTTAGTTTCTGGTAAACCAATGACTGCCGTCGTGTCTGCTATACGATAATCTGTTAGTAGAATAGCTTCACAACCACCGCCTAATGCAAAGCCATTAATGGCGGAGATTGTTGGGCAAGGTAAGTCTTCAAATTGATTAAACGTGTCATTGATCGAAGATAACCATTGGCTTAATTGCTCTTCTGGTGCGTCGAAGTGAGTAGTGAACTCTGTAATGTCGGCGCCAACGATAAAGGCAGATTTACCACTGGTCATTACCACACCTTTTAGGTCGGTCAATGAGGTTAGACAATTGATAGCTTCTTCGAATGATTTTAATGTATTTTGATCAAACTTATTTACTGAGCCATTTTTTGCGTCAAATTTTAACTCTGCGATGCCATTTTTGATATAGCTGACAGAGAGGGTGTTAGATTCATAAATCATGTTTTTATTTCCCTCGTTGAAATTAATAACTGAATATTAAATTTTTAGCTGATTTTTAATTATTTTTAAAGCAACAACAGCCAAGTTTCTCTTGTGTTGAAGAAAATATCAACACTTAATTCAAACGAATGTTTTAATTTATTATTTGCGTTTGACTGTTGTTTTTATTCTCTTTTTATAACAGTAAGTTAATTTACATTTTAATTTATTGAAGTGATTAAATAATGTGGTTAATAACGTGCTGAGTCACATTTATTAAGAGAGTTTTAATAAACGTAGCATCTTAAGGTAAGATAACCAAGTATTTGCAATTGGACGTAATCATGAAACAATTAAAAAATCTATTTAATCAACATATTGATGAACTTAACGCACGCGCTAAAACTATTATGGAACGTGAAAATATTCATTCATTAATCATTCATTCTGGACAAGCTCACCGCCAGTTTCTAGATGATATGGATTATCCTTTCAAAGTGAATCCTCAATTTAAAGCGTGGGTACCTGTGATTGATAACCCTAATTGCTGGGTAATTGTTGATGGTGTCTCTAAACCAACGTTGGTGTTTTATCGACCTGTTGATTTTTGGCATAAAGTGCCTGCGATACCTGATGATTTTTGGACTGATGCTTTTAATATTATATTGCTGAAAAAGCCAGATCTTATTGCTGAATATTTACCACAAGATTTAACACGAGCGGCTTATTTAGGTGAGCATATTGATGTTGCTGAAGTCTTGAATATTGATATTCGTAATCCCGAAGAATTATTATCTTATTTTCATTATCATCGAGCGTATAAGACTGATTATGAAATGGTATGTCTGCGTGAAGCCAATCGTATTGCAGTGAAAGGGCATCAAGCCGCTAAAGCAGCTTTTTTAGCTAAAAAATCTGAATATCAAATTCAGATGGATTATTTACAATCTATTAATCACACCGAAAACGAAGTGCCTTATAGCAATATAATCGCTTTAAATGAAAATACTGCTATTTTGCATTACACGATGTTAGATCAAGAAGCACCTAAAGAATCTATTTCTTTCTTAATTGATGCTGGTGCTAATTTTAATGGCTACGCTTCAGATATTACACGTACATATACATTTGAAGATCATGAATTCAGACAGATAATCAATGTTTTGAATGCCAAGCAGCTTGAGTTGATTGATACTATTAAGCCAGGTATGAGTTATGTCGATCTTCATATTGAAATGCATGCGATGGTTGCACAGATACTAAGTGATTTTAAAATTGTGAATCTTGATCCTCAATCAATTATAGATAAAGGAATTACCAATACGTTTTTCCCCCATGGCTTAGGACACTTTTTAGGTTTACAAGTGCATGACATGGGCGGATTTATGAGTGACGACAAAGGAACTCATGTTCCTTCACCTAAAGAGCATCCGTTTTTACGTTGTACTCGAATGATAGAAGCGCGCCAAGTGATGACAATTGAACCTGGTTTATACTTTATTGAAAGCTTATTAGAAGATATAAAAGCCACAGAAAACGGTGTATTCATTAATTGGTCTAAAGTAGAAGAGTTATCACCGTTTGGTGGTATACGCATAGAAGATAATATTATCGTGCATCGTGATTATGTTGAAAATATGACACGTGATTTCGGACTTGAATAATTCATCATGAACACCACCCCTTATCAAGTATTGTCTGCACCATTAATGGTGCAGACAGAAGTTAAACGTAGTAAGTTTTTAGCGTATGTTGCACCAACTAGTACAGTCGCTGCTGCAAAATTATTTGTTCAACAGATAAAGGTATTGCATCCTGATGCAAGTCATAATTGTTGGGCATTTGTGGCTGGACGTCCTGAAAATTCAGTAGATATTGGTTATTCTGACGACGGAGAACCATCTGGTTGTGCTGGTCGCCCCATGCTTAATGTATTACAAGGCAGTAATATTGGTGAAATTACTGTTGTTGTTACACGTTATTTTGGCGGTACAAAATTAGGAACCGGTGGCATGGCTCGAGCTTATGGTGGTGCTGTTAGCGCGGTGCTTGAACAAGTAAGTACAAATGAAAAAAGTGTACTTAATATATTGTCTTTTTCTTGTGATTATAAATGGACAACAATGATTGAAATGTTAATTAAGCAATTTAATATAACCATTGTGAGCGCTGACTATCTTGATGTTATTAATTATGTTGTTGAAATTGATGTACGACAAGATGATGAATTCATCGATTTAGTTTATCAACGTTCAAGTGGTCAGGTTATTGTCAAAAAAGTTAATAGTTAATGTGATGGTATATAATTCAATAATGGTCGGTTTCCTAGCTATGTTTTAGGATTTTGATTAGAATGTACTTTCCTGAAAATTTTATCAAACAGACTTATGGAATTACATCTTGTTATCTTGGCAGCGGGAAAAGGAACCCGAATGCGTTCAGCGTTGCCAAAAGTGCTTCACAAAATAGCGTCTAAATCGATGGTTGAACATGTGATTGATGCAGCCTCAGAACTTCCTAATATTTCTTCTACGCAACTTGTTTATGGCCATGGCGGCGATTTAATGCAACAAGCGTTATCTCAAAGAAACGTTTCGTGGGCATTACAAGCTGAGCAATTAGGTACTGGACATGCTGTAGCTGTTGCTATGCCTAATCTTCCTAACTCTGGAAAAGTATTAATCTTATATGGTGATGTTCCTTTAATAACGACGGAAACATTAATACGTTTAGTAGATGTGCAACCTGAAGGGGGCATTGGTTTGTTGACTGTTGTTTTAGATAATCCAACAGGCTACGGACGTATTGAACGTGAAAATGGTCATGTTGTTGGTATTGTTGAGCAAAAAGATGCAAATGAAGCACAGTTAACAATCACTGAAGTAAACACAGGTATTTTAGTAGCTGATGCTGTTGATTTAAAAAATTGGTTATCAAACCTTAGTAACGACAATGCTCAAAAAGAATATTACCTTACCGATATTATTAGTATGGCTCATCAACAAGGCCGACAAGTTATTGCTGCTCACCCTAATTCGTCGGTTGAAGTAGAAGGCGTAAACAACAAACTTCAATTAGCGCAATTAGAACGTGCTTATCAGTTACAAAAAGCACACGAGTTAATGGTACAAGGCGCAACATTATTTGACCCTGCACGTTTAGATATTCGTGGCGATTTAAAGATAGGTCAAGATGTTGAGATTGATATTAATGTGATTATCAACGGTAATGTTGTACTTGGTGATAATGTAAAAGTTGGCGCAAATTGTATTTTAACTAATTGTACTATTGGTGATAATACAGAAATAAAACCTAATTCTATGGTTGAGTCATCTACTATCGGTGAATCTTGTAGTGTAGGCCCATTTGCACGATTAAGGCCAGCTTCTGTTATGCATAATGACTCACATGTTGGTAACTTTGTAGAAATGAAAAAAGTCCAATTAGGTGAAGGTTCTAAAGCAGGCCATTTAGCTTATTTAGGCGATTCAATCATTGGTAGTAATGTAAATATTGGTGCGGGTACTATCACTTGTAATTATGACGGTGCTAATAAACACTTAACTGAAATTGGTGATGATGCTTTTATTGGTTCTGATAGTCAGTTAGTTGCTCCTGTCAAAATAGGTAAGGGAGCAACCATTGCTGCTGGTGCTACGATTACTAAAGAAGTTGCTGATCATGAGTTGGTTATAACCCGAGTTAAACAGCGCCATATAACAAATTGGGCTCGCCCTCAAAAGACTAAGTAACAAGGAAAGATTATGTGTGGAATAGTAGGTGCAGTTGCACAACGTGACATTAGTGACATTCTTATTGAAGGTTTAAAGCGTCTTGAATATCGCGGTTATGATTCAGCTGGGTTGGCTGTTCTTGATAAAAGTGGTCATTTTGAACGTGTACGTAGTGTTGGGAAAGTTAAAAACTTAGAAGAAAAAGCAAAAGATTATAATGTATCAGGTGGTACTGGTATTGCTCATACACGTTGGGCTACTCACGGCGGTGTTACCGAAGCAAATGCACATCCACATGTATCAAATAAAGACATCGTTGTTGTTCATAATGGAATTATAGAAAACCATAGCGAGTTACGTAATGACTTAAAAAACAAAGGTTATGTATTTTCATCTGATACTGATACTGAAGTCTTAACGCATTTAATTGCAGATAACTTTAAATCAGCAGATTCATTATTAGTGGCTGTTCAACAAACAACTAAAATGGTGCGCGGTGCTTATGGCATGGTGATTATGGCGGTTAATGATCCTGAGCAAGTTGTTGTTGCTCGTTCTGGCAGTCCGTTAGTTATTGGTTTGGGTATTGGTGAAAACTTTATCGCATCAGACTTACGCGCTTTGTTACCTGTTACACATACTTTT
>CALJMY010000171.1 GCA_937981905.1 uncultured Enterobacterales bacterium | reverse complement strand
GTGAAACAGATACCATTGATAAAATGGAGATGCGCATAAAGTACGATCTTGAATATATTCGAAATTGGACATTATGGCTCGACGTTAAAATAATTATCTTTACAGTATTTAGATCGTTTAACGATAAAAACGCATACTAATACCAAATAAAAACAAATTTTAATCATTTAAAACCACAATTTTAAGCTTAGTTAATAGGAAAATAATATGAAGGTTACTTTTTACGGAATCGGCTATGTAGGTTTAGTTCAAGCGGCTGTTTTAGCCGATGCTGGACATGATGTATGTTGTGTAGACATAGACCAAAATAAAATTGATGACCTAAAAAAAGGCATCATTCCAATATACGAACCAGGTTTAACGCCATTGGTTGAAAGTAACTTTGCAGAAGGTAGATTAACTTTTACTACCGACGCTGAATTTGGTGCAAATTTTGGTGAATTACAATTCATCGCTGTTGGTACACCGCCAGACGAAGACGGTTCAGCTGATTTGAAATACGTTCTTAAAGTTGCAGAAACTATTGCAACCTACATGACAACGCCGAAAGTTATTATTGATAAATCTACTGTTCCAGTAGGAACTGCAGACAAAGTTAAAGCTCAAGTTGATAAAGTATTAAGTACACGCTTTGCTGGAAATGAAGCGCCAAGTTTCGCTGTGGTTTCAAACCCTGAATTTTTAAAAGAAGGTTCAGCAGTAGCAGATTGTAAACGTCCAGACCGTATAATTATTGGTACAGACTCTGCTGAAGCAGAAGAACAAATGCGTGAACTTTACGCTCCATTTAACCGTAATCACGAAAAGATTATTGTTATGGATATTAAATCAGCAGAATTAACAAAATACGCAGCTAACTGTATGCTTGCTACTAAAATCAGCTTCATGAACGAAATGGCAAATATAGCTGAACTTGTTGGTGCAGACATTGAAAATGTAAGACATGGTATTGGTTCAGATCCTCGTATCGGTTATCAGTTTATTTATCCTGGTTGTGGTTATGGTGGTTCATGTTTCCCTAAAGATGTTCAAGCACTAGTAAGAACTGCAGACAGCATTGGTTACGAATCACAAATCTTAAAAGCAGTAGAGTCAGTTAACTACGCGCAAAAGAATAAACTATTCGAATACATCTCAAACCATTTTGGTTTAGCGAGTAATCCTGATGCAATTAAAGGTAAAACTTTTGCACTATGGGGCTTATCTTTCAAACCTAATACAGACGATATGCGAGAAGCACCAAGCCTAGTACTAATGGAAGCATTATGGAAAGCAGGCGCAAATGTTCAAGCATACGACCCTGAAGCAATGGAAGAAACACAACGTATTTGTGGAAACCGTACTGACTTATCTTTAATGGGAACTAAAGAAGCAGCCTTAAAAGGTGCAGATGCATTAGTAATTTGTACTGAATGGCAAAACTTCAAAGCTCCAGATTTTAATTCAATTAAAGAAGAACTAAGTAGTGCAGTGTTATTCGATGGCAGAAACTTATTTGAGCCAGCAAGAATGACTGATAAAGGCTTTAAATATTACAGTATAGGCCGTATTTTTTCTGCGTAAGAAAATTAAGTTGATGCTCTAATTGAGCATCAACTTTGTTTATATTTTAATAAGGTTAATCATTCATGTTAATTTCGATTTGTATGTGTACTTATAAAAGAGATCATTTATTTGATACCTTGCAAAGCTTAGCTAATTTATCGATACCTGAAAATGCAAAAATAGAAGTGGTTGTTGTAGATAACGACGAACAACTCTATGGGCAATCGATAATAGATAAACTAAAAACAAGTTATCCACATACATTGTCATACAATAGCGAACCCAAAAAAAACATTTCAGCTGCACGAAACATGTGCCTAAACAAAGCTAATGGCGATTGGGTTGCATTTATTGATGACGACGAAGTAGCAGACAAAAATTGGCTAACTAATTTATACAATACCGCTATTAAATATGAGTCTGATGCTGTATTTGGTCGTGTAATTTCTACTTATCCTGAAAATACTCCAAGTTGGATTATAGAAGGGGGATTTTTCGACCGAAAAGAAAGACAAACAGGAACTGAATTAAGTAGTGGGGCATGTAACTGTACCTTGGTAAAAACAAGTGCAATTGATTCACAATTATTTGATTTAGCATATGGGTTAAGTGGCGGAGAAGATGCTGATTTTTTTCATAGATTACACACAAAAGGCAAAAAACTTGTTTACTGTCAAGAAGCTATAGTATCTGAAGAAATTGAAAAACATAGGCTATGTCTAGATTTTCTTCTCAACAGAAAAATCCGCATTGGTAGTAGCTTTAGTAAATACAGATACGCAGATAAGCCGATATCAAAGAAAGCACCTTACATAGCAAAAAATGCCTTAATTCTTATAGGTGAATTGTTAGCCACAATACTAAATTATCCGTTTGGCAAAGCTCGTTGTTATAAGTGGCTACTTAAAAGTGCTGATAGATACGGCAAGCTTAAGTATTTTTATAAAAAAAACTTACAAGAATTATATTAGAGAATAATAATGAAGAACTTTCAACGCTATGAAGTTTTAGATGGCTTAAGGGGTATTTGTGCTCTTTTTGTGTGTATATTACATGCACGAATATTTAGTCACCTATATGGGTTAGACTTTATACGCAATGCTTATTTGTTTGTGGATTTTTTCTTTGTTCTTAGTGGGTTTGTGATTTGTATTTCTTATAAACACAAATTACAAGATAAAACTCAACTAGCTAATTTTACTATTAAACGGATAGGGCGCATTTGGCCACTTCATATTTTGACAATTTTAGCTTTATTAGCTATTGAACTATCTAAATATTATATTTTATCAAATACTGGTACAGACTCTGAAAGTAGTGCTTTTATTGGTCGGTTTTCAGTAGAAGCGTTAGTAGCTAACGTTTTTCTAATACATTCGGTTGGTTTTTTTGATTATTTAACGTGGAATAACCCAAGTTGGAGTATCAGTGTAGAATTTTTTACCTACTTGATTTTTGCTTCAGTTGTATTTTGTTTAAAATCTAAATTAAAAGAACTCTCATTATTTATAGTTGCAGTTTCTTTGGTAGCTCTTATATTTTTAGCACCTAAAAATATGGATGTAACTTATGATTACGGTTTAATTAGATGTTTATCAGGTTTCTTTGTGGGTGTGTTTATTTGTTTATGGCGTAACCAATCGTTGAATATTAGTTTTAACAAAGGTTCATTTATAGAGTTACTGGTTATTGTTTTAGTGTATTTATTTATTAGTGAACTAGGTGCAAATAAATACTCTTTATTGAGTCCTTTAGTTTTTGGCTTTGCGGTATGGATTTTTTCTTACGAATTAGGCTATATATCAAAAATACTGAAGCATAAATTTATTCAAACGTTAGGAGTTCTATCTTTTACTATGTATATGATCCACTCTGTTATTTTGACAGTAATTTGGAGAGTTAACACCTTACTTACTCAAAATGAATACATCGTTGAATCTTCAAATGTACATGGATATGGAAAAATTATGCACTTTGGTAGCCCTTATTTAGGTGACCTGTTTTTAATTTGTTATATTGGATTTGTAATTGTTTTGTCTTCTATCGTTTATAATAAATATGAAGAGCCTCTACGTATTAAATTCAATCAATTTGCCAACAGAAATTTTAAATGATATCTATAAGTAATCTAGTTTATTGGTTTGAAAAATATAGTTTCGTAATAATTGTATTGTTCTGCTTTGGTTTTTTTTCACCGAGCCTTTCTCCCAAGTTAGCTATGATGGCTAATGATGCTTTAGCTACAGCTGAAAAAATATCAGGAAGTAACGCAAAGAAACAAATATTTTGGTTGGCAATGTTTGGTTTCTTTATTTGGCGACTATTTCAAAATAATATTTTTACTCCTAATAAGTGGCGAACTCTTTGCCTACTTATTATCATGTCTGGAGGACTAGCTTTAGTATCAGCCTTGTGGTCTGACTATACTTCTTTGACTATTAAAAGGGCTATATTTCAAGTTATCTTTTGCTTTTCAGCTGTTAGTGCTTTTTATTTTGCAAAACGGCACGGAACAATTGAAATTTCACTTTTTTGGGGTGGAGCTTTAATTATCGGCTTAATAGCATATTCAGTAGTTATCGGGGCTGGTTATTCTGCTGGTAGCCTCGCAGGGTTTACAAGAGGTAAAAACCTTTTGGGGCAAAACTTACTTGTTTTTATTGCACTCTTAGTTCTTCAAATTAAGCTGTATGGTCAGCGTTTACAATACACACACATACTTATTGCTGTTTTATCTGTTTTATTATTATTAACAATTAGTAAGACAAGTATTTTATTATTAATTATCTTTATCCTTGTGGGTTACTCATCTTTATTTTTGAGTAAGGTTATATGTAACTTTGCATTTATTGTTTTGTTGATGTGTTTTATCTTTATTCCATCCTTTTCGTATTTCTTAGGGGATTATATACACGCAGGACAATATTTAGAACCAGATGCTATAACAGGGAGAGGGATTATATGGGATACACTTTATTACGACTTAGAGTACTTCTCTAAATTCCTTTTTGGTTATGGTTATGGTGCTTATTTTAGTAATGGCAGTATTCCTTACTTCTTTGATGATGACTGGAGTTTTCTCAAACATATAGCATCAGCACATAGTGGTTACATTGACGTACTTATCCAATATGGAGTTATATTTTCAACTGCAGTAATAGTTTGCATATACAAACTTAGTTCAGGAGTGAAAAATGTTTGGTTGTCATCAGCATTTATAATACCTGTTATTTACAATTTCTCTGAATCAACTTTCTTAAGAGATCAATCCATGATGTGGCTTTTTGCCATTATATTGTTTTCTTATGTAGCAATTCTTAAAGATGAATACCTTTCAAAAAAATATACGGAACATAATAATGAGTCATAATATGAAAGTGGCAATAATACACGACTGGTTAGTTGTAAATGGTGGGGCTGAAAAAGTTCTAGAAGAGATTCTTGCTTTATACCCACAGGCAGAAGTTTTTACCTTAGTCGATTATTTAGAAGAGAAGGATCGCGCATGGTTAGGTGGCCGTAAAGTACATACATCTTTTATTCATCGTTTACCTTTTGCTAAAAGTATGTACCGTAACTATTTTCCGCTATTCCCTATAGCGATTGAACAATTTGATATGTCGGGCTTTGACCTTATTATTTCATCAAGTTATGCAGTGGCTAAAGGTGTTATTACCGGGCCAGAACAAACACATGTGAGTTATTGTCATTCTCCTGCTCGTTATGCATGGGATCTACAAGCGCAATACCTTAAAGAAAGTAATATGGAAAGTGGCTTAAAATCTACTATTGCTCGATACTTTTTACATAAGTTCAGAATTTGGGATACGCGTACATCGAATGGTGTAGATGCTTTTATTGCGAATTCTAATTTTATAAAGAAACGCATTCATAAATGTTACAGAAGAGATGCTGAGGTCATTAACCCACCCGTAAAGCTTACACAATTTACCTTAGAAAGTAATAAACAAGACTTCTACCTTACTGCTTCAAGAATGGTGCCGTATAAACGTATTGATCTTGTTGTAGAAGCCTTTACTAAAATGCCTGAAAAACACCTTAAAGTGATAGGTGAGGGACCTGAATTCGATAAAATCAAAGATATTGCAGCAGGATATAGTAATATTGAGATTTTAGGTTTCCAATCTAATGAAGTACTAATACAAAACATGCAACAAGCTAAAGCCTTTGTTTTCGCTGCAGAAGAAGACTTTGGCATTATACCGGTTGAAGCACAAGCTTGTGGTACTCCAGTTATTGCTTATGGTAAAGGTGGATCTTTAGAGACAGTAACTAATAATGTTTCAGGATTGCATTTCTCAGAACAAACCATACCAAGTGTTATCGATGCAATTGAGAGATTCGAAGCTTTACCACAATTATCACCAGAGCAAGTAAGAGCAAATGCTGAGAAGTTTTCTATTGAATCATTTCACCATAAATTGAAAACAATCGTTGATACAACATTAGCGGAAAGAGCAGCTCGATGAATATATTGCATATCCATCAAGACTACCCAGATGGACGCCCATATCCTATAACAAAAGCGGTATCTAATTTAATTAAAGGTTGTGAGGAAGTAGACAAATCAATAAAACATACCGTTCTTTCAATTAATAGAACTTCTAATCCTTTAAAAGTAGCTATCCAGCCTTTTGAACAAGGCATAAGTGTTATTTATTGGGCAATTCCTTTACCTATTCTTTATTATTGGTCTATGAAAATTAGTGCATTATTGATGTATAGGCACGTTAAAAACCTTAACTTACACGCTATTCATGGCCATAAATTAACATGTGAAGGTGTATTTGCTTATTACTTATCAAAAAAACTAAACATCCCTTATGTATTATCGGTACGTGGTGGTAGCGATATGCATAATATAAATCGATTATCTTTACATAAAAGTTTTTTTGCGAAGGTTTTTAATAATGCAAAAAAAGTTTTTTGGATAAGTGCATGGGCTAAAAAACCGATACAAAATTCGTTGTTGATAGAAAATTCTAAAATTACTGACACAAGCCTTTTACCTAATATTTGTAATATTGATTTGGCTTATCCACAAAAATCACCTGAAAACCGTAATGGATATGTAACTGCTGTTAGTTATCATCAACATAAACGTAAAGGTGTTGCTGAATTAATTGAGGCCATTTCATTACTTAATAAAAAAAATCCCAGTATAGAACTTAATATATATGGTACTGGAGACGATATATATAAAACTGAAATAGAAAACCTTATTCTTAAATATAACGCTGGTGGTTTTATCCATTTAAAGGGGCAAGTAAATCAGGCAGAGTTATTAGAAGCTATGAGTTTAAGTAAAGGCTTTTTATTGCCAGCAGTAAATGAAACTTTTGGTATGGCATATATTGAAGCTTTGTCTGTAGGTTGTCCTATTTTGTATGTTGAAAATACGGGAATAGATGGTTACTTCGACAAAGTTTCAGTAGGCGAAAAAATATCGACTTTGAATGTTCCTGAACTGGTTTTATGCTTAGAGAAAATTGATAATAACAATGCTAAATTATGTAATAAGATAAAAGAGTTACAGTTTAACGATAACTTGTCTTTTTATACGTCACCATGTATTAGCCAACAATATATAAATATAATTAAAAGGGGGATTCATGTTTAAGATTATTTTCTATTATGCATTTTTAACTAAACTACCTTCCGCTCGCTTTACAAGTATCTTTTCTAATTGGCGAGTTTGGTATTTTCAAAATGTATTAAAAATTATGGCGAAGGGGGGTAATCCTTCAATGATTGGCAACAATGTTTATATTGCTAAAGGCAATAAAGTGTCTTTTGGAAGTGGTTGTCGTATTAATGAAAATGTACATATAGAAAAAGTAAATATAGGTAACGATGTTCTTATTGCACCTAATGTTTCTATATTAAGCCGTATGCATGAATTTAGCCGTACAGATATACCAATGTCTTTGCAGGGATATAGAGAAGAAAAAACGGTCACCATTGGTGATGATGTTTGGCTAGGAAGAAACGTTATTGTCATGCCAGGAGTAACAATAGGTAAGGGCGCTATTGTTGCTGCGAGTGCAGTTGTTACTAAAGATGTTCCTGAATATGCTATTGTTGGTGGATTACCAGCAGTAGTTTTAACTACACGTCTAACTCATGAAGAAATAATTTAGAATGAGATTTGAATATATTAATAATTTAAGAGGTTTAGCAATTTTTCTAATTGTTTTAGCTCACTCTATTTTTGTTATCTCTAACTTGGGTGAATTAGAGTATCTTGGATATATATTAATTAATAGCACCCTGATTTTTATGGTAATTGGAGGCTTCTTGTTTTCCGAGATATCTTCACGTTATTCGTATAAAAGATATATACTGGCAAAATGTAAAAATGTTCTTCTACCCTATGTGGTTATTTCCCTGCCAGCTGTTTTAATTTATATTTTAAAAGTTAAAACAAACCATCAATGGGTAGATATGGATACCTTTTATGGACAGAACATTTTTTTTCAATACTTATATTTGATGTTAACTGGAGCACATTTAGGTCCTCTTTGGTTTATACCAATGATCATTGTTTTTTATTTACTATTTCCTTTATTTAAATGGATAAACAAACAATCGTTTTTACCTCTGATTTTTATAATAGCATTATTATTGGGTATGTATATTGGGAGACCAATGTCTAACTCAAATACAATGGTTTCTTTTTTATATTTTTTCCCTTCTTACTTATTTGGTATGTGGTTACATAAAAATCAAAGTATTATTGTTAATCTAAAGAATATAAGTGCTCCAATGTTAGTGGCCGTTATTTTATGTTGTTTGGGTATTTACTATTATTTTGAATACAGTAGCCGATTTGATTTAATTCTAAAGTTAGTTTTGTCTTTTTCATTGTTTTGTTTTTTTGCTCGTTATTATAATAATACTAATTACATTTTAAATTTTTTTGCAAAATTTAGTTTTTTTATATTTTTCGTTCATGGCTATTTTGTAGGTGTTGCAAGATATATTATTTCGAAAGGTGTTGATGATCTAAATATTTATTCTGTTGTTTTGATGAGCTTTAGTTTTGTGATGTTTTTAACTATTCTTACTTGTTATTTATCTGGATTGTTAATCCCAGCAAAAAATAAATATATATTAGGAATATCAAGAGGTTGATGGTTCTTGATTATATATTAAGTAAATAATGATTTGTTCTATTAATAGTTTAATTAAAATACAGCTAAGTTGGATTTAACGTAGTTCTAAGAGGAAAGGTTATGATTTTTGATGTTTGGATGATTAAAATGAGAATTAAATATGCAAAATAGGTTAGATTATCTCGACTCTATTCGCGGACTTGCTGCGTTATTAGTTGTTATACACCATACATTTGAAGCTTTTCTAATTCAAAATGGAGATGCTTATCCTATGCTCCATCATTTATTTGAAACTATTAATTTGGGCCGTTTAGGCGTTGTAGTTTTTTTTATTACTAGTGGGTTTGTTATTCCCTGGAGCTTAAAGCCAGAGACACCACATGCCTTAAAGAACTTTGCTATTAAGCGTTTCTTTAGATTGTATCCTGCTTATTGGCTTTCAATTATAGTTGCTTCAATTATTGGCTTAGGGTTTGGTGTTAATGTTGAGTCTATAGGCCAAATATTAATGAATTTAACAATGATACATAAGTTCTTAGGTGTAGAAAGTGTAATAGGTGCTTATTGGACCTTACATATTGAATTGATCTTCTACGTTATTTGCGCAGTCCTTTTCTTTTTTGGAGTGTTGAAAAGTAATAAGTCTTTAATTTTAATGACTGTGCTATTTAGTTTATTAGCGATTGCGGCAGCGGCTGTACGTTATTACTATCAAATTAGAATACCACTTGCTACACCTTTAGGGTTGTCTGCAATGTTTTATGGTGCTGTGCTACGTAATTACTTGATTGATAAGCAAATAGAGTTAAAGGTTCCTGTTATATTATTAACTGCTTTCTATTTTATAAGTTTATTCGTAGCTCAAAAGTTTTATTATCAAGAAGGTTGGGCAATGTGGTATTTCACTCAAGTAGCTGCTTTTGCCTCGTTTTTCTTACTTGTTACTAAAATTAAATTAAATCATTCCTTTTTTGTATATTTAGGTAGGGTATCTTATTCATTGTATTTATTTAATGCTGTAGTTATTGGTATTGTATTTTATTTTCTAGGTGATTTCGCTTTTACAAATATAGGTTTTGTAAGTGTTATCATATTAGTTGTGGTTGGATCTATTTTAATCGCTGAGCTCAGCTATAGATTCGCTGAACAACCTGGTTTGGCTTTATCTAGAAAGTTTACATCTAAATATAGAAAACATAATAATATAAGCAAAGTAGGTAGTAACGCTTAGTTCGTATTTTTAATGTGTCAGTATACTTTACACCTTAAAATTGAGAATACTTGGGGGATGACCTAACGTATTGTATATTATGTGTTTATTTTTTTTGGCACGTTATCTGCTTTATTGTTAGTATGTTGTTTGGATTAATAACAATTAATCCTAATGTTATTGAATATATAAAGGAAAATTAAATGAAATTTAAATACTTAGTGGCTGCGTTTGGTGGTTTATTGTTATCAGTTAGCAACATGGCTAATTCATCACTTATTGAAGCTGATTTTGTTGGTACTAATGATGGTTTTTACGATACTGAAACTCAACTGTTTTGGGTTGATGTCAATCAATTTGAAAATGGTGTTTTTTCAGATATGGTTACACAAGCCGATGCATTAGGTGCAACTTTAGCAACGAAATCTCAAGTAACCGAGTTATTTTCAAATATTGAAGATCTAGCAAGTTTCTTTACCGTTGCTGGTACCAAATCTCGTTTCTTACTTTCAGGTTACTATGATGATGCTATCTTAGGTAGTGATGGTGGTCAGGCTTTTATCAATACAGCTGGTTCATTTGGTATTGTTGATGATAGAGGAATTAATGACGGTCATACTAGTATTGGTGCTTGGGCTATATTTGCACAAGCTCCTGCAAGTGCAACTGTTCCAGAACCTACGTCTCTTGCAATCTTAGGTTTAGGTCTTATCGGTTTAGCATCACGCCGTTTTAAAAAGTAATTATTACTTTTTAAAAGATTTATTATAAAAACACCAATCTTTTGATTGGTGTTTTTTTTTGCACATTGTTTGGTAAATTTGTCTCACCATTTCCAATATTCTATTAAACTAATGTTTATAAATATGAGAATTGTCTGCTTATATAATCCTCATATTTATGCCCAATAGTAATATTCATAAAATCATAGAGTTATTTGAATGATTTATTTTAATTCATTACGTTATTTATTGAATAAATAACGTATTTATTAGATGATCATAAAACATAAAATGAAGAGTCGTTTAATCTACTTTGTAATTCAGACAGATATGTAAAGTTAGATAGGGAAATTATGGAATATAGTAAAAAAGTTTTAGTAGTTGCCTCGGCAGGAGGCCATTTAACACAAGCTATGTGTGCGACTAGTGCATGCAATAATATAGCTTTGGTGTCTAATAAGAAAAATATTAGCCATAGCAAGATAAAACACATATATAAAATATGGGATACACAGCATAATATGTTTATTCATTTTGTGAATGTTTTTTATGCTATGTATGTTCTTCTACGTGAACGACCTTCTGTTGTTTTCAGTACAGGTGGTCCAATTGTTCTTCCTTTCGCATTATTATGTAAATTCCTTCCTATTAAATTTGTTTATTTAGATACATTGTCACGTGTTGTTGAGTTGTCAAATACGGGTAAGCTTGTTAGAAAACATAATTTGTTTGATCACTTTTTTTGTCAGTGGACAGAAATTGCAGCAAAAAACAAAGTTAATTACATTGGTAAGTGTTTTGATATTTTATGTGAAAACACTTATGAAGTTGAAACTAAAAAAAATGATGGTTGTCCTATTATTTTAGTGACTGTTGGTACTAACCAATACGATTTTAATCGTTTATTCGAAATGCTTTATACTTTACCTATTTATAACGATGAACGTGTAAAATGGGTTATACAAACAGGTCACAATAAGTTAACTAAGTTACCTGCTAACGGTGATGTGGTAGAAATGGTTTCAAGAGATGAAATGGAGTCGCTTGTTAAACAGTCAAGTTTGGTAATAAGCCATTGTGGTATTGGCAGTATTAATTTAATGCTGAGTTATCAAAAACACGTTGTTTTTGTACCTAGAGTTGCAAAGTACTCTGAGTTTTCTGACGATCACCAGCTTCAAATTGCTAACGAGATATCAAGTAATTTATTTACGGTTACTATGCCAGACACTCCAATGCCTTTAATCACATTTGAAGAGTTGGCTGAACGTGAGTTGTTAACTCAATCTGTAGATACAACCAATTATGCAATGGCTAAAGCGTTATCTAATACGTTTTCATCGTAACTTTTATTATTATGAATTGTGAATGACCAAAATAAATAAAGATTTAAACAAAGCTATTTTACAAAGCTTAACAGGGAAATATAGTCTTTATATTTTTCAAATATTATCACTTGCCGTTTTATCAAGAATATTTACACCTGAGATGTTTGGTATTCTTGCTACGTTACAAGTAATTGTTATGTTTTTCCAACTTATTGCAACCTCTAGTTTAGGTCCTGCAGTTGTATATGCTGATACCTTAACGAATAAACAAAGAGACGGTATATTCTCGTTTACTTTGTTATTTGGGTTAGTTTTGGTCGCTGCCTTTTATGGTGTTGCTGATAGTTTATTTACATGGTTAGGTTTAGCTGGAGAAAGCTTTAACTTAACTGTAATGGTATGTTTTGTTATTTTATCGTCGTCAGCTTCTATGCTTCCGGTAGCCACCTTACAAAAAGATTCTCAGTTTATTAATATTGCGAAAGCAGATATCTATGCTGAATTTTTAGCATTTTTATTATGTTTATTTCTGTTTTATTTAGACTTTGGATTTTTAGCTTTAGCGAGTAAGTTTGTTTTTGTTCCTACCGTAAGATTCTTCTTTTATTATATTAAGTCTTCTAATACAACAATTGGTAGACCTAAGCTAGGACAAGATATTTCGTCTATTACAATATTATTAAGTTTTGCTAAATATCAATTAGGTTTTAATTTAGTTAATTATTTCTCTCGTAACTTAGATACTATTTTGATCACTAAATATTTTGGTGTTGCTACCGTTGGTTTTTATGAGAAATCGTATCAAGTAATGCGTTATCCATTGCAGCTTTTTACCTTCGCTATTACTCCTGCTTTACAGCCAGTCTTAACTAAATATAAGCATCAAGTAGATGTTATCGAAAGGGAATATTATCCGATAGCTTTTAAGCTAGCGATGCTAGGTTTCTTTGTAGCTTGGGTATTGTTTTGGGGGGCTGACGAAATTGTTTTTATTATGTTTGGACCTCAATGGCATGAAGCTGGTCAGTATTTGAGTGTTTTATCAGTAAGTATTCCGTTACAAATGGTATTAAGTTCTACTGGTGGAATATATCAAGCAGTAGGTCGTGCAAAGTCACAATTTTATTGTGGTATTTTTAGCTCTATTGTTAATGTTTCAATGATTTTGATCGGAATATATTACACAGATTTGATTTTATTATGTCAGTTATTGGTTTTGGGTTTCGTGATAAATTTCATTCAATGTTTTTGGCTGATGCAAGCAAGAATTTTTAATAGTAAATTTACTGTTAATTTGTTTTTAATCGTTTGCGTGATTTTGTCACCATATTGTAACTTGTTGTTTTTTGAAGCTCCAGACCCTATAAATACTTCAATATTAACCTACAAAGATGCATTTATTAACTTATGCTTATTAGGTGTAAGTTCTTTAATCGTATCTGGAGTTGTATATGTTGTATTGCAAAAAATTTATAGAAAATAATAAAGCTGTTGTTAAGTTATTTACTTTGGTAGTTAGTTTAGGATTATTTCAAACTAACGCAATGGCTGAACAATGTTCTAAGTATGTCAGTAACACATCTAGTTCAAATAGTAGCGTGTCAACAAGTGAAAGTGTCCCTGAATATTCAAGTATTAGTGCTGCACTAGAAGACCGAATTTCTGGTGATGTAATTTGTTTTAGAGAAGGTGTTTACTCACATATTAAGATAAACGATATTGATGGAGGCTTAAATGGTATTTCCCTACAAGCTGAACAAGATAGTTTAGTTGAAGTTAAGCACACAGGCTATAGCGGAACAGGCATCTATATTGCTAACTCAAAAAATATCAAAGTGTCTGGCTTCACCATATCTGGAGCTTTATTTGGTATTTATGCGAAAGGGTCTTCTGATTTAACTATCACTAACAATCATATTTCAGATGTAGGACAAGAAGGAATCTCAATTAAGTCAGGCATTTCTACTCAAGCATTAAATAATTTTATTGTAACTAATAATGTTATCTCAGATACTGGCAAAGGTCTTTCTCAGTATGGTGAAGGGATATATATTGGTGATGGTAACGATAATTATAACGAAGTATTACGCAATGTAATTATTGCAAACAATCATATTAATAATGTAACTAATGAAGCAATTGATGTTAAAATTAACGTTGAAAGCATTGATATTTATTCTAATACAATGGTTGATACTAACTTAAAGTTTAATGGTGTGATTACTATATCAACTTCTGAACGTTATGGAGAGAACTCCAATATCACCATAAGAGACAATACGATAAGAGGTGTTATTAATCGTATGGGGTATAGCTCTGTTGGTATAGCAGTTGGTCATGGTAATGCAACTATTTCGAATAATTTTATTTCAGAATCTAATACCAAATTTATTGGTATATGTTTATATACGTCATTTGTTAATGATCAAGCTAAAAATGTTGTGATTCAAGATAATAACATTGTTACCGATGGCCGTGATATTGTTCAACAATGTGGGAAGAAATCCGAATTTTCTGCTGACGTTTCGATTAATGAATTTTAACAAAATACATCAAATGTATTTTCATATTTTATAAAGGATGTTTTAAAAATGATTTTACCAGTAATTATGGCGGGTGGTTCTGGCACACGTTTATGGCCACTTTCTCGTAGTAACTACCCAAAACAGTTTTTAGCGTTAGGGTGTGGTAATGATCATAGCCAAACTATGCTGCAACAAACTATTTCTCGTTTAAATGGTTTAGACAATGCACCATGTATGCTTATTTGTAATGAAGAGCATCGTTTTATCGCTGCTGAACAAGTAAGAACATTAGGTGCTCAGCATGGTGGTATTTTCCTAGAACCTGTTGGCCGTAACACTGCACCTGCTATTGCTTTAGCGGCAATTCATGCTTTAGAAACAGCGAAAGATGGTGAAGACCCAGTATTATTAGTATTAGCTGCTGATCATGTAATTAGCGACGAAGCTGCTTTTCAAACATCTGTTAAAAAAGCTTATGAACATGCTAAA
>CALJMY010000170.1 GCA_937981905.1 uncultured Enterobacterales bacterium | reverse complement strand
GCAGGTAAAGCTAAAATTAGTTTTAATCAATTTTGTGCTATTTAAAACGAAAAGATAGAAATTATAGACAGTCATACAATTTAGACGGCTAAACGATTTGTTGTACTAGACTATTAATTCTTATTCATCTGTTGAGATAGTAATCATGGCTAGAGCAAGAAATGAATTAATTGATTTATCTGTTCTCCCTTATTATCACGCTATTTCTTGTTGTGTTCGCTGTGTTTTTTTGTTTGGTGAAGATAAATATACAGGTAAGAGTTATCACCATCGACTGTGTTTTCTATTGATATTACCGCTTATGCGATTATGAGCAACCATTAGAATATAATACACAGTCATACAATTTAGACGGCTAAACTATTTGTTGTACTAGACCTATTAATTCTTCTTCATATTTTGTGGAAATAACCATCACTAGAGCTAGAAATAGATTAATTGATTTATCTGTTACCCCTTATTATCACGTTTTTCTAGATGCTTCGGTACGCTTTTTTAGTGTGGTGAAGACAATTAACGGAGTCAGAGTTATTAATGAATATATATGAAAGAAACTAAATATGTTAACCACCCAAGGTATGGTGATGAGCCTGTAACATCTAATGAAAATATTTTAAAAAAGGAATTACTTTCTTCTCATTGGAGATACGATTCTGTTAAGTACTTCCTTGAAACAGCTATTCGCGCTGATATTACCAAGCAAAATTATTCAGAATATCCTCGAAAGATATATGTTGATATCGAAGTCGTATGTGACAAATGCAATCGAGAATTTATTTTCTTTGCTAAAGAACAACAATATTGGTTTGAAGAATTAGGTTTCTATATTGATTCACATGGCACACATTGCTTTGAGTGTCGTAAAAGGTTGAAGCAAGTAGCGGTGATGCAAAAACGGTATCAACAATTAGTAGAAACAAAAAATAGATCTGACGAGCAAAGCCTCGAACTAAAGAAAGTAGCAAACGAGCTATTCAAACAAGGTTATATAAAAGATAAACGTTTATTAAATAATAGACAGTCATAAAATTCAGAAGGCTAAACGATGTCTTGTACTATAAAATTATTGATAGACATATAATTTAGGTATTGTAATTTTTTAATGTGAACCCCAAAAATTTAAAAGCCTCTTACTTATTAAGTAAGAGGCTTTTTTTTGAATAAAAAATCATAATAAATGAATGAAATATCAATTGGCTTTTAAATTGCATTATTGAGTTCGAACGCTTCAAATAGTTAATATTTATAGATTAAAATTATTTTTTTGAAGCAATTCTGTTCTTTTTTGGTGCATTTATTGATAGGGATTTGAATAATGATAGACACTTTTTGGGTATTATTTTCTGCAATGCTAGTTTTTTTAATGCAAGCTGGTTTTCTTTGTTTGGAAAGTGGTAGGACACGCAGTAAAAATAGTATTAATGTCGCGGCAAAAAACATAATGGATCTCTTATTAGCAGGCGCTATGTTTTGTTTCGTTGGCTTTGGCGTTATGTTTGGCATGAGTAGTCAGGGTGTCATAGGAACTGAGCTGTTTCTGATTAATGATACACAAACACCTTATCAAATTAGTTTTTTTATTTTCCAAGTTATGTTTTGTGGTACTGCAGCGACTATCGTCTCAGGGGCTGTTGCGGAACGTATGTCCTTTAGTGGCTACATTCTAATTAGTTTAATGGTGAGCTCTATTTTGTATCCAGTGACAGGACATTGGATCTGGGGAGGAGTTTATAATAATGAAGTTCAGGGTTGGCTAGAAGTTAAGGGATTTGTCGATTTTGCTGGTTCAACTGTCGTACATTCTGTTGGTGGTTGGGTCGCTTTAGCTGCAGTTATTATTATTGGCCCTAGAATTGACAGGTTTAAAGCAGGGTATAAATTTCCAATTGGAAATAACATACCATTGGCTGCACTTGGCACATTACTCATTTGGTTTGGTTGGTTCGGTTTTAACGCCGGTAGTACGTTAGGATTCACAGATGCAATACCTCTTATTATATTGAATACATGTATTGCAGCAGTAATGGGAGGACTTAGTTGCGTAACTATTTATTATTTTCATCATCGTTATTTTGATGTTGAATCTTCACTTAATGGGATTATTTCAGGGCTAGTAGCAATTACTGCTTCATGCCATGCTGTCGATGGAAAAAGCGCTGCATTAATTGGCATTATTGCTGGTCTAATATCCTACTATGGCTTGAGATTACTCGAAAAATTTAAGCTTGATGATGCATTGTCCGTTATTCCTGTTCATGCTTTTGCTGGTGTATGGGGAACATTAGCTGTTGCATTGTTTGCAGATTTGGAAACATTAGGAACGGGGTTATCAAGACTTGATCAGTTTTCAATACAACTAACAGGTGTTATCGCGGTTGGTTTATATAGCTTCTGTCTTAGTTATTTTATTATGTGGAGTGTTAACCGTTATTATCCATTTCGTGTATCAGCAGAAAACGAACAAGTGGGTCTCAATATTAGTGAGCATGGCGCATCTACAGAATTAATAGATTTATTAGGCGATATGGATGCTCAACATAAAGATGGCCTTTATTCCCAAAGAGTTAAAGTAGAACCTTTCACTGAAGTTGGGCAGATTGCGACAAAGTACAATGAGGTTATCGATAAAATAGCTTCTGAAATTAATAATCGCGACATTGCTATTAAAAAGCATCAAGTAAGTGAATCCAGAAAAGGCGCTATTTTATTATCGTCAATGGATGCCATTATATCTATTAATGAAAAAGGACATGTAATTGAGTTTAACCCTGCCGCTGAACGATTATTTGGGCGTTACAAAAAAAGTATTATTGGGCAATGTTTTGTACAGGCTTTTGTACATAATGATTATCACAAATCAACATACGACAGCCTGAAATATGGTTTTTTAAAGGCAGGAGGTTTATTAATTAACAACCGATCTAATATTTCATTGACGCGTATTAGTGGCGAAAAATTTCCTGCAGAAATGACAATTACAGCGGCCTCTGAAAAATTTATTGAGAAAAAGGAGTTTATCCTTCATATACGTGACGTAGAAAAAGAATGGTCTATGCAAAAAAGATTACACTTTCTAGCTTATAACGATCCCTTAACTCAGTTATCTAATAGAACACACTTTATGACCGAGTTAACAGCAGCATTAACCGAAAAACCCAGAATAGACAACGCGATAGCAATATTCTTTTTAGACTTAGATAACTTTAAAACAATCAATGACACATTAGGCCACAAAGCTGGAGATATTTTATTGTGTGATGTTGCTAATCGTTTAAGATTGATTTCATCATCTCAAGATGTCGTTGCTAGATGGGGTGGAGATGAGTTCATTTATTTGATGAAAGGGCATTTAACCACTGAAGATTTAGATAGAAAAGCTAATAGTATTCTCAAGCAAATGAGACTACCTATTATTTTGAATGAAGAAGAACATAACATTCCCGTGAGCATAGGTGTTTCGCTGTGTGTTGAATTAGACAAAACAGCCGATGAGATTATTCAGCAGGCTGATCTCGCCATGTATAAAGTTAAAGAGCTTGGGAAAAATAATTTTCAATTATATGAAGATTCGATTGGGATTGAAGCAGCAAAGTTGTTACATGTTGAGAAAAAAATGGAACAAGCGTTGAACGATGGAAATATTTTCATGGTTTATCAACCCAAAATTTGTAAAGACAAACATAAAATAGTGGCTGCTGAAGCGTTAATACGTTGGAGAAAACATGACGGTAATATTAGATTCCCAAATGACTTTATTCCTTTTATTGAAGACAAAGAGATCATTATTGACGTCGGTGAATACATTATTAATCATGTGCTAAATCAATTAACTACTTATCGTTCTTTAGGTAAAAAATTGATTCCAATTGCTATTAATATCCCTGAACGTCATTTACTTTCCAAAGGTTTTGTTGAATACATTACGCAGCAATTACAACATTTTAATATTGAATCTCAATACTTAGAAATAGAGATTACAGAAGGTATTTTAATTAAAGATATCGAACAATGTATTGAGGTGTTAACTGAGCTTAAAGCTTTAGGTATAACAATATCTATTGATGATTTTGGTACAGGTTACTCATCACTTAATTACCTTAAGCGTTTACCAATTGATATTCTTAAAATAGATCGATCTTTTGTGAGTTTTTGCGACACTGTAAAAGAAGATAAAGAAATTTGTAAAACGATTATTACCTTAGCAAAAGGGTTGAAATTAACAACGATTGCAGAAGGTGTTGAAACCGTTGAACAGCTAGATACATTAACAAAATGGGGTTGTGATATGTTTCAAGGATATTATTTTCATAAACCGCTAACGAGTGATGTTTTAGAAGATTTATTAACGAATGTTGATTAACTGGCTAATTTTATCCCATTGTTCAGGTGTATTAGCATTAGCTAACATACCAACATCCGGTGTTGTAATAAACTCACAACTAATGTGTTTTAACAAATGTTTAAAAGACGGGCCTTTATTGTATTTAGTAAAACGTTCACTTAAAAATTCGTTTGTTAAAAATTCAATCAGCTTGTCAGTCACAGGAAGATAGATAGGTAAATTGTGAGATTTATAACAACACGCTGTATTATTTTTTATGCCTTGTTGAATTAACGTATTAAGCAATCGAGGAGTTAATAACGGCATATCAACGGGTATAATAAGTAGGGCGCTTGGTTTGTCTTTTGACTCTTTTGTAGTTATTAACACACTAAATATGCCAGCTAGTGGGCCACCGTTTGGGTAACGATCTTTAATATGCTTTTCTTGAATGTGGCTGCCAGATATAACCACGTTACTAACATCACAATTATTAAGAGCTTGTAACGCTCGTTCAAGATTGCTCACGCCATCAATGCAAAGTGTTGCTTTGTTGGTCTTCATCCGGCTAGATTGGCCGCCAGCAAGCACTACACCTAAAATATCATTAGTTGCTGAATTTGATAATGGTTGATCAGATGATGTCAAAGCTTTCTCTTTAAACTATGCTGTTAAGTTATGTCTTAAAATAAGCGTTAAATACATTTAGCGGGTTTTGGTAGTCCAGCAATACGTGTGGCTTGTTTAGCAGGGCCTTTTGGAAATAAGCTGTACAAATAACGACTATTGCCTTTCTCTGGGCCAAACTCTTTACCAACGGCTTTAACTAGCATGCGAACTGCGGGGCTGGTATTAAATTCAAGGTAAAACTGGCGAATGAAATTAACGACTTGCCAATGTTCTTCACTCATTACAATATCTTCTAAGCTTGCAATATAAATGGCTATGTCGTTGTTCCAATCGTCTAAATTGGTTAAATAATCGTGTTTGTCGACGGCATAATCTTTACCGTTAAAGTGAATGCCATTGCTCATGTGTTTACCAGTTTACAATTGGTTGATGATTTTCGGTGAGTTTAACAAATTGCGCCATATCAATCATCTCAATATTGTGGTTTTTTGTCGTTAAACCGCGCGCTTGAACATCAGTAGATAGCGCATACACGTTATTAAATACACTAAAGTCGAGTTGCTGCGTTATCGCAATCACACCATCTTGTGTTAGTAATAAGTCGCTATTAGTTGGTGTTGTCGGTAACGCTTTTACAAAAGGGCTTTGGCTGGCGATTAATAACATATTAAAAACTCATCACTTGGTTGTAATTACTTAATGTTGAAAACCACTGTGCATCATCTAATACTTGAACATCAATACATAACTGCTTGGCTGTTAGCTGGCGATGCGTTAATGATTGCTGAGACACAAATACATCTTTAATGTCATACATTTCTAGCAGCCCATAGGTCTTAGACACGTCTTTATTACCTGTGAGTGTAGCATCGGTTCCTTTAAGTAATTGATACACACCGTCACCTGTGAAAAATACACCAACAGGGCGATCGTAACTAGCATTAGCGAGTAACATATCTAATGATTCACGGTAGTTATTATTACCAAATGGTGCGCTAGAATTTAATATGGCTAAATTTTTCATTATTAAACTTCCTCTAAAACTGAACTAATCGATCGCAACTGGCTGATGCTGTTACAAATTCGCCCAAACCGCCTAAAGTAAACCCTTGAGCTAAATTATGGCTTGGTAAATGTTGTTCATTGGCAACAAGTTCATCAACAACACCGCGTCGAAGTGATGCAGAAATACAGCTAATTAATGGCACGTTATACTCGGCTGAAAAGGTTTGCCATAAGTGAGTAATATTGACTTCATCACTTGCAGGAGACATTAATCCATTAGTTACGCTGATACCTTGGTAAAAGAATACTTGTGCAATAGTGTGCTGTTGCTTAATTAGCTCGCGTGCAAACTCATAAGCACTAAATGCACCTTGGTTAGTTGTTCCACTATTAATAACTAATACATAACTGAGAGACATAACATTCCACATCTTTGTTTAAAGAAGGTTTAAAGCTAAAAGAAACAATAAAACTAAAGTAACAGGCATAAAAAAGCCCCGCTAAGCGAGGCTATTATATGGTAATTCTATACGAACTACATCTTAATCATCGTTAGCAAAACCGATTAGTTGTAATAGGCTTACAAACAAGTTGTAGATGTTTAAATATAAAGAAACAGTTGCACGAATGTAATTAGTTTCACCGCCATTAACAATGCGAGATGTGTCAAACAAAATAAAACCAGACATTAATAAAACAACTGCAGAGCTAATCGCAAGGCTTACTGCTGGAATAGCAAAGAAGATGTTCGCAATTGCTGCAACAACCACAACTAACATACCAACAGTTAAGAAACCTGCCATGTATGAGAAATCTTTCTTTGTCGTTAATGCATAAGCAGATAAACCAAAGAAAATTAATGCTGTGCCACCAAGAGCTTGCATTACAATTTCGCCGCCATTAGACATTGCTAAGTAACGATTTAAAATTGGACCTAAGGCCATCCCCATTAAACCAGTGAATATAAATGCCCAGATTAAGCCCTGTGCTGTATCAGCTTTCTTTTGAACAACGAACAAACTGATGAAAGCACCAACAAGACAAACAATATATCCAATGAAACCCATTTGCATTTGCGTACTAATAAAAGCAGTAATAGCACTAAAAGCTAATGTCATTGCTAGTAACGAATAAGTATTTCTTAATACTTTATTAGTTGATAACAATCGCTCTCTTTCAAAAGTGCTTGTATTTGTCTGATCAATCATAATTTTTACCTTTTAAATATTAAAGATGTTGTAAATTGTCATGAATATATCACAAGTATCTATTTCATGTTTAAAATATTAAAACAAATATAGACATATTATGTCAATAGGTTTTTTGAAAACAAAAAAGTATTAATAATATATGTTATTACCGCTTTTTATGCAGGTTAATTAATCTTTAAACGCTAAATAAAGCATTGAGATAAAAACGTTAAAAATAACCTCTTTCTAATTTGATCGGTAACATCATATGGTTCGTATATTCTATCAATTATGCAAATAGTAATGTCTGATATTATTATTTTAGATGGTGATTTAATGATAAGTGCTAGATAAAGGTTAGGTGAGGAATAAATATTGTGATTGATAATGATGTGAATGTTGTTTGGTTAAAACGTGATTTACGATTAAGTGATCATGAGCCTCTAACACAAGCATTAGAATCTGGATTAACAATTATTTATTACGCTTTTGAACCATTGTTGGTACAAGACGAACATTATGATGAACGCCATTGGCGCTTTGTTTGGCAATCACTTCAAGACCTTAATAATCAATTAGCACCGTTTAATAGCCAAGTTTATATTTATTATGGTGATGCGATCGACGGCCTTAACAACATCAATCAATTTTTTAGAATAAAGAATTTATATAGCCATGAAGAAGTGGGTTTATTGACTACTTTTCAAAGAGATAAAACGGTCAAAAATTGGTGTTTAACTAATAATATTTCATGGTATGAAACTCCATTAGCTGGTGTTATCCGTGGTAGAAAAAATAGAATAGATTGGGATAAAAACTGGCTTGAAATTATGACATCCCCGTTAAGTCAGCCAGCGTTATCTGCAACAACACTTGTCGATGCTTCTACAGTTAATAATTTATCCACGACTGAACTGCCAATATCTTGGTTAACTATTAACAAGAAGATGCTTAGAGGTGGCGAACGGTGGGCTTATACAACTCTTCAATCGTTTTTTGATGCTCGCGGTAAAAGTTATCACTTTGATATATCTAAGCCATTAGCCAGTCGTAAAAGTTGTTCTCGGTTATCGCCTTATTTAGCGTGGGGTAATATAAGTTTAAGACAATTCTATCAAGCACTATTATTACAAAGAGCTGAGCGCGGTTGGAAAAAGCCAATAAATGCATTGATATCACGGTTGCATTGGCACTGTCACTTTATTCAAAAATTTGAAAGTGAACATGAAATGCAATGGCGACCAGTAAATAGAGCTTATAGAAATTTAAATTATCCTGATTTATATGTAGGGATGACTGTCGATGAACGCTTAACTAAATGGAAGTTAGCCCAAACTGGTTATCCGTTAGTTGACGCTTGTATGAAATGTTTAATAGACACTGGTTATATCAATTTTCGAATGAGAGCTATGTTGGTGAGCTTCTTGTGCCATCACTTACTCGTTGATTGGCAGCTAGGTGTAAAATATTTAGCGGCTTTATTTCTCGATTTTGAGCCTGGTATTCACTATCCACAATTTCAAATGCAATCTGGCGTGACAGGTACAAACACCATACGTGTTTATAACCCTGTTAAGCAATCACAAGAAAAAGATCCAGAAGGGCAGTTTATTCGTCAATGGCTGCCTCAATTGTCAGAACTTCCTAATGAACTAATTCATACCCCGTGGCAGCTTTCTTCTATGGAACAACAATTATATCAATTTGAGTGTGGTATCACTTATGCCTTACCTATGATTGATATTGTTGAAACCGGTAAAATTGCTCGTGATATTTTGTGGGGATTTAGACAACGGTTTGACGCAAAAAATGAAGGGCGACGTATTGTTGCAAAACATGTAAGACCCAAAAAGAAAATTAAAGAGACTTCAACGATTCCTAATGACTTATTAACACCATTATCAAGATAAATAATATTAATAGAACTCTAACTTTAATCATAAATAGCGCAGTTTGTATTAGGGTCTGTTGATCTTTGTGGTTCGAATTTCGTTCAATCTAAAAGCCTTTTTGAGCAAGGCATGAGGATTGATGCCTAGTTTATCTAGGTGAAAGACGAATAACGTAGCACAAAAGACTTTTAGGTGAATCCTTCGGACAGTATTTGTTTGTTATTTCTACGGCGTTATCGTCTATTCGTGTAGCCAGCTACACCACATAGACTCTGCCTTGTATAAACGACAAACAAATTGCTGCAAAAACGAACTAAAAAGATCAACAGACCCTATGCATAAAAAAAACTTTTTACCCCAAAAAGATTGTTTGACCTGTAACAAGAGTTTCTTGTGGAGAAAAAAGTGGCGGGACTGTTGGGATGATGTGCGTTATTGCTCTGAGCGTTGTAGACGAAATAAAAATAGGTAACAAATATGAATGAATCAAACAGCTTAGTAAAAGCAAAGCACCTTAAGCTTATTTTAGGTGATCAACTTAATCCTATGCATAGTTGGTTTGAGAAGGTCGATGACGATGTAATTTATGTAATAGCTGAACTTCATCAAGAGACTAATTATACCAAACATCATGTGCAAAAAATTACAGCATTTTTTGCGGCGATGGATGATTTCTCTCAACAGCTTAAAGCTAAAGGGCATCGTGTTTGTTATTTCACATTAGATGATACCGTTCAATATAATGATCTCTCGGAACTGATTACATACTTAGTAGTGGGTCATAACGTCGAAAACTTTCATTTTCAACGTCCCGATGAATACCGATTACGTGAGCAATTGGTAGCTATGAAAGATGTATTATCGATACCTGTATTTGAACATGAAAGTGAGCATTTTATATTGCCATTTAATGAGCTGCCTGAACATTTTCAAGCAGAGAAACATGTACGAATGGAAAATTTTTATCGTCACATGCGTAAACGTTTTAATGTCTTAATGACCGAAGGGAAGCCTGATGGGGGATCATGGAATTTTGATGCAAAAAATCGACAATCATTTAAATTTGCACAATTAAAACATATTCCCAAACCGTTAACGTTTGAAAACCCTGCAGGTGACTATTTACAGCGACTAAAAACGTATAAGATTAAAACTATTGGTAATGAATTAACTAATATTAATTACCCAATTAACCGCCAGCAATCGTTAACATTACTTGATTTTTTTTGTCAATATCAGCTAATTAATTTTGGCAACTTTCAAGATGCGATGACCATGGCCTCACCATACGCTTGGAGTTTGTATCATTCACGTTTGAGTTTTTCACTCAATTGTAAAATGTTAAACCCTACAGAAGTGATTAATGCAGCATTAAACGCTTATGAACAATCTGAAGGTAAGATTACTATTTCTCAAGTTGAAGGGTTTATTAGGCAGATATTAGGCTGGCGTGAATATGTTAGGGGAATGTATTGGATTAATATGCCTAACTACTCAGAGCAAAACTTTTTAGAAGCGAGACGCGATTTACCAAGCTTCTTTTGGAACGCAGATACTAAAATGCAATGTTTAAAAAGTGCCATTTCACAATCATTAGAACATGCTTATGCACATCACATTCAGCGATTAATGATTACGGGGAATTTTGCGCTATTGGCCGGTATTGATCCTAAACAAGTCGATGATTGGTATTTGGGTATTTATATTGATGCGATTGAATGGGTAGAATTACCAAACACACGTGGCATGGCATTGTTTGCTGATGGTGGTTGGATTGCGACTAAGCCTTATGCGGCTAGTGGTAATTACGTTAATAAAATGAGTGATTATTGCAAAGGTTGCCATTATAACGTCAAAGAAAAGATTGGAGAAACAGCGTGTCCGTTAAATAGTTTGTATTGGAATTTTATTGATGAAAACTATGAACGATTTGCTTCAAACCATCGAATGAGTTTCCCTGTGCGCCATTGGGATAAAATGGACGTTGCTCAAAAAATTGAAATCAAAGATCATGCGACTGCATTATTAACTAATTTAGACATCTTATAATCAGCTAATTATTCTTCGTTTTGATTTCAGTATCTATTCTAAGTAGTTGAACGATAAAACAGCAAGTGATTTCTATTTTAGATTAATTAACTAATTAGGCTTGCAAATAAAAATGGTTTCTATATTATACACGGCGCTGGAGAGATGGCAGAGTGGTCGAATGCACTGGTCTTGAAAACCAGCAACGGTTCATCCCGTTCTAGGGTTCAAATCCCTATCTCTCCGCCATAAATTTAAACAGATAAGCCGTTAATTTTTTAATTAAAATTAGCGGCTTTTTTGTATCTTAAAAAAATAAAGCTAATCCTAATAAGGTAATACACTTAACTCTGATCATACAATAAACGGCACTTCAAACAATGTTAGCAAGGTACACTAGTGCCAATGGGCTAGGTCGTATCGTATTGTAGAGTAATAATCTGAGATTATGTTCTAAAAATAATTCAATGGATGATTAATTATCAGTAGATATATTGCAAAATACTGGAATAGTAATCATTATGTTCGCAAAATAAAATATGCATATCATCAATAATAATGACTGAACAAGAATTACTTGAGTTAATCAAAGACTGGCAAAACAAAGATCCTCAAGCAACCCAAACGCTAATGGGGATTGCCTACCAAAAAATTAAAGAGTTATCGACAAAGCATCGTGAGAAACTTCCAGACACAGCCAATACAGCTATTTTATCCGAAACGGCGACAGATTTAGCGCATGATGTTTATATTCGTTTAGTTAACGTTGAATCTACTTTACCCATTGAGACGTTGCGAGAATTTTATCAATACGTAAATGTAGCAGTCAGAAATACTTTTATTGATAGTCATCGAAAACTTGTTGAGACAAAATCTAGAAACTTAGACAATACAAGATTGACGTCAAAAAGTGCACTAGCGCAAGTTGCAGAGCCTTTTGAAAATACGTTAAATATTATGTCGATATCACATCATATAGAAGAATTGTCCAAAGCTTTTCCAAGGCAAGCTGAATCACTTGAACTGCGTTATTTCTCGCAGTGTTCGAATAAAAAAATAGCACGTATGCAATCCGTCTCATTAAAAACGGTAGATAATGATCTTAGATTTGCTAAAGCTTGGTTAAAACAAAAATTATAAGTGTTGTCGGTAATCGTTTCAAAATTTTTATAGTTAATTGTTTTTTGATCTAATATTAAACAACAATTCACTCCAGCTATTTTCTTTAAACAAACCTTTATTTTTTATTAATTCTTCTGCTTTTATTAGTAGTTTTTTAGTGCCATCTTTGTTTCCCAATATTTGGTTAATTGATGCCATTTTTAATAATACATCAAGGCGATATGAAGATTTATTTAGTTCTTTATCGCTCCATAAAAATTGAGGTAGCATCTCTTTTTTATCTAAGATAGTTGAACCTGTTGCTAATTCTGTGGTTAAAAGTGTGAGTTCTAACTGATGTTTTTTATTAAAAAATAATTCTCTAGCATTATGATTTTTCTGTTTCAACGTATTTTTAAGGTAAGAAATACGCGCATCAATAATGTCTTCTCCTTGGGAAAGAGCATTAAAATAAGTGATTAAATTCTTGTTAACTAGTCTTGTAATTCTTTTCGGTGACTTCTCATCCCCTAAAATAAACTGTGAAAAATCAAGATTAACTTGCTTGACTAATTGGTTAATTTTTAAAGGTGACTTTCTAAATAAATAAGGATAGTTTTCAAGTGTTTTTGCTACCACATGCAATGATTCAATTGTTCTTACTTCTTTAGGTATTGCTAAATAATAATCAAATAACTCATTAGAAACAGTATTATATTGATTGAAATCACCATAATTAAGCAAAGAATACAGTAAAGCATCTAATGCATGTATATATTGTCCTGGTTGAACTTGTTGATTATTTTTAGCAAGGTCAACACCTTTTAATGCATAATCAACGCTTAGTTTTGGTGCGTCATATGAAAAGAAACCTGCCATTATTCGATAAAATTGAATATTATTGGGGTGTGATTTTCCGATTATTTTTTGTAATGAGAATAAAGCACTTTCCATATGCTCCTTTCCTTCATTAAAATTATCTAACTCAATCAACGCTCTTCCCAGTGTCATTTTCATTCTTATTACAGCAATTTGATTATCTTGTAATTCGTACCATTTTATTGACTCTTCTAGTACCTCTATTGCCTCATTAATAAGGGGGAGCGATACATTATCGAATGCTGTTTGTTCTATTTGTTCAAAACTAAATTCAATGCCATTAGGCACTTGATTTAGTAAGGCTCCCGCTAAACTGCTTAATATAGTACCTTTAGTGTTTGGATCGAGCTGGTTCCAATAATGCTCTTTTATATTCCTCAATAATTTTATATGTTGAGCCCCTAAAGTACTGGTTTTACTTTGATGGAGATGATGCTTCACACCATTTAAGTATTGATGATAAAACTTAGATTGGGCCAACGTATCTGGTAAATCATCTATACGGCTAAAATTTAAGTTATCTATCAAAATATTTGTTTTTGATTGAATCAGATGAAATTCATTTGAATAAAGAAGTTGAAGAATATATTTTTCTCCAGCTTGGTATGCGATGTCTTTATCACTTAAATTTGCAACACTATTTATTATTTCTGATAACAAAGAACTAGCTTGCGATATTAAACCTAGAGATTCATAACTATTGGCGAGTGAATATTTAATTTTAGCGATTGAATCATGACTTAAATTTTCTTCCTCGGTTATTAATCGTTTGGCGTTATCAAGTAAGTCTTTAGCGTATAGTTCTTTTCCATTACTCTTTTTTAAATCGGCCATTTCAAGTAATTGAGAAAGTTTATTTACCGTTAAATCTGATTCAGCTTTGGCTATTTTTAAATTTTCATGCTGGTAATACAGATTACTAGCAAGGTAAGTTACTACACTAAATATTATAACTGTCGTGAGTGAAGGAATTGGGTGTCGTTTAGTGATAAATTTTTTAAACTTAAACCATTTACTAGCAGGATAGGCTAAAACTATATGGTGATTTAAATAGCGTTCAATATCATATTTAAGATCTAATACAGATGGATATCTATGTTGATAGTTTTGTTGGGTCGTTTTTTCATAGATAGCGGCCAGTTCTTTATCACCTATTGTGTTTGGTGTTAATGATAGTAAGTCAGAAAAAATTTTACCTAATGAATAAATATCACTATAAGTATTTGGAAGTTCTCCGCATTTTACTTCGGGGCAGGCGTAATTCGCAGTAAGGGCTTTTAGATATGATTTGAATGCTTGACTGGGTTTTTCTAAAGAACTGTCAAACATTCGCGCTATGCCAAAATCGAGTACTTTGACTTCATTTGAAGTATTAATAAAGATATTCGATGGTTTTAAATCGGCGTGAACAACTTGCATTTGATGTGCGTGATTAACAGCGTCGCATAATGAACAAAAAGCCTTTAATTTATATTCAAAACTAATTTCATCATCAGCCCATAATGTTGAAATTGAGTGACCTTCAATAAATTCCATAACGATGTAAGAATAGCCATTAGCGGTAACTCCAGCGTCGAAAACTTTGCCAATGTTGGAATGGTTTAACTTTGCCATAAAACTGGCTTCTCTAATTAAAGCTTCTTTACCAATAATACTTTCAAGTTGTTGGTTGATAACTTTAACAGCTACCTTTTGTTCAAATTTTTCATCATTACGATCTGCAAGATATACGGCACCCATACCGCCTTGACCAATTAGCTTTTTTAATTTAAACGCTCCAAATTGCTCACCTGTTAATGAAGTAACATCGACAGCTAAATCATTAAATTGGTTCGCAATTAATTCTGACCACTCATTGACGTTGGAGGTGGAGTTATCATTTTGCAGTAACGCATTCACTTCATCTTTAAGTGCTATATCGTCTTCACAGGCTTCATTAATAAATTGCTCCACTTGGTGTTTAGGAAGAGATATTGCGTGGGTAAATATGTCGTAAAGCTTCATGGCTAACTGCTTATCATTTTGTTTTTTAGTGATATTATGGTTTTAGATGGTGAAAGTATATGAATATGTTTAATTAATTTATAAACCGTGTACTTGTAGTTTGCATGTATAAACGAATAAATTACTTGATATTATTAAGCATAATAATAACCATTGTTTGTGTTTAACAGCTTGGGTAAATGATAATATCTTCATTTTTAAATTATTTCACAACGAAGCAACACCTTTTATAAATTTAAAGCGTAATAAGTATGGTCATTAGTTACCTTCATCGACATACAATTATTCCGTTATTTATATCGGTCTTATTTTTATTATTCTATTAATGGTATTAAATCATGATAAAAAGCAGCATCCAATCAAGCTTGATAATTTTAATAGCTACAACTTGTATCCTCAGTTGTAGCATTAATGGTACGAAAGGTAGTATCAATGGCTCGAAAGATAGTGGCGAAATTAAACCTACTAGTACTAAATATAATGGAGATAACGCGAGTTGGTTAGCTAGCTCGTGGGGAATAAGCCAACGAGTAGATGGTGGTTATAGACTTGATAAATCAGCTAAATCATCTAATTGGCAAGCGGGCGCTAAGCAGATTGTGAAAAATTTACCATCAGCAGGACATGTAATTACATCTTTTACTCATCCTGCTCATGCTTATCTTTATACCTTACGGACAAATAATCGAGTCGATGTTGCTGCAATTCATCCTGATATGGTACCAAGCTTAAAAAATGAAAAAATTATTCTTGATGTAATTGATATTTATCGTAAAGCGGGTAAAAAAGTCATTCTTTATCTTAACGCTGCGGGACCATCAATGATAAAAGATGGCAGTGCTGACAGTGACATTAAACAAGCATGGAAAGCTTATTATATGTCGCAATGGAATGGTGACGAGGGCGCCGCTTGGCGTAATCTAGTTTTAGGCTATGCTGAACGATTTAATGGTTTAGTAGATGGTTATTGGATTGATAATGCTAGAAAATTACCAGGTGATTTATCTAAATTTATAGCGACGTTACGTAGTGTTGATCCAACACTGTCTATTGCTGTTAATCGCTCTAAATCATATTTCACTGATGCAAAAGGTGAACATATTTACGTTGATAGTGATGGTATTAATGACAGTAATAAAACAGATTATAAAATCGTAAAGCATGTGCCGTTAGATGAATTTAGTGACTTTACCGCAGGGCATGTCACACCGTTAGGAAGAGGCGCGCCACCTAACTCTTGGGGATATGAAGAATATACAATTCCTGATATGGCACAAACACCTTGGACTAGTTTTAAAGGCGATAAAAAAGTGCTTAAACATGCTTGGTTTCCGATTCGAGAACGTTGGAGTGTTGCCAAGACCAAACTTGTTTTTGGCGTTGAACAGGCCTATCGCTTTACACGTTCTATTACTGACAACGGCGCAGCGATGACATGGTCTACAACACAATTTAAAGGTGCTATGAAGCCTGACGAAATGAAAATCATGATTGAGATTAATAAGAGAATGACTCAAGTTCCTAAATCAAAATTTAAGCCTTATAAGAGACCTAAAGGTGCTTATTTAACTGAAAATAAATAGTACGATATTTAATTTCAAAGCTAATCACAATGATTAAAAAATAGAGGTATAATCCCTCATTATTTTTTTGTAGGAGCTGTTTGTGGCCCGTTTTACAGTACTTGGCACTGCGCCCATTCCAAATCAGCAAGGTGAGTTGCGTTTATTATCTCGTAATAATGAATTTACGATTAAAATTGCTGGTGTACCCGGTGATTTAATGAATAGCCGAATGCATGCTTCTGAAGATGCGTTAGCCACTTTAGCGTGTGAACATATTAAAAAAGAACCTAAGCCTCAAGTATTAATTGGTGGATTAGGCATGGGGTTTACACTGCGTGCAGCGCTTGATTCACTTAACAATAATGCACAAGTCACTGTCGCAGAACTTATAAGTGAAGTTGTTCAGTGGAATAAAGGCGATTTAGGGGCTTTGACTAATCATCCTGTTAACGATCCTAGAACGACAATTCATGTGGGTGATGTCGGAGAAGTATTAAGAAATTCGACCGCAAAATTTGATGCTATTTTGTTAGATGTCGATAATGGGCCTGAAGGACATACAAGCGATGACAATGGCTGGATTTATACACCTGAAGGACTGAAATCTGCTAAAAGTGCATTGCGCTCTGGTGGCATTGTCGCTTATTGGTCGGCAGGAGTAGACAGTGCATTTACTAATCGTTTACGCAAAGCTGGTTTCAATACAAAGCCAGTAACCGTTCATGCTCATACCAACGGTAAAGGTGCTCGTCACGTTATTTGGTTAGCTTGGTAACTCGTTAATACACCAACGTTAATCTCTTCATTTATTTATTGAAAGGGAAGTTGTACCGACTTCCTTTTTATTGCAAACTGACTCCCATCATAATTTGATTGTTCAATGAACCTTGGAAAGTAATAACTGTGTCTAGTGCCTCTAACATCCTTTCTTATTATCGCGACTGCTATCAAGAAGACAGTGCTGATCTTAATTTATGGAATCTTAATAAATTTAATCAAGAAGACTGTTTTGTCTTAGAAGGCCAAGATGAATTAGGTTCAGGTTTTTTACCTCGCTTACCTATTCCTGAAATATTTGCTGAGCAAATGATGAAGCGGGTAGATATTTATCAACGTGAACGTGTATTACTTTATGCAAGTTTTATGTTGGTTGGTAAATTAGAGATTAAAGGCGAGATGAAGCAAGTGGTTGTCCCTTTATTGTTTAATGAGGCCACCATTGAAAAAGACGAGGATGATTATTACTTTTCAGTGAATAATCAAACACCAGACGTTAATGAATCACTGCTTCAATTATTAATGCCTGATAACGATGGTACTATTTTACTTCAAGACAAATTAGATATTCAATCACCATCATTTTGGACGGCATTACTTGAAGACAGTCCATTAACGCTAAATACTTTAGAGCTTTTAAGTTTTCCTAAACTTGTTAATGAAGATGATATAAAAAAAGCATTGAGAAGAAAGGCGCCATCTTTGTTACCTGCTTCAATGTTAGTGTTTGTAGAACGTTCAGCGAGTAGTCGTGGTGTTTTACACGAATTAGAAGAAATTATTGATGCTGACAATTTGTCACCACCCTTGGCAAGTTTATTTACGG
>CALJMY010000169.1 GCA_937981905.1 uncultured Enterobacterales bacterium | reverse complement strand
GCACACACAAATTAAAGTTTTAATTTAATCATGTATAAGCATAGTCATTAATTAAGAGAGTTATAAATTAATTTGACAGAAATAAAGGCACAAAACGTGCTTAATAATTAGTGACGTAAATTTAACCATAACAATTTAGGGGTTAGGGATTAATATTTAACATCTTAATTATTAATAACTAAGTTTTAATTAATAAAGATTCGCTAAATTGTTTACTGTATTTTATATAAATTGTTATCAAGTACATTTCAGGCGTTTTCCCTTTGATGATGTATACTTATAACTTGCTTGTTAGTTTAAAGTAATAATTGGAATTTCCTATGACACATATATCTCTTAAAAAGTACAAACAAACCACAGTAAGCGCGGCTAAAGAAGCTTCTCCCTATCAACTTGTGGCTATGCTTTTCCAAGAACTACTTGGTAATATAGCAGCAGCTAAAGGCGCTATTGAACAAAAAAACTTAGCTAGAAAAGGTGAGCTTATTTCGAAAGCGATTACGATTATTTCAGTGTTGGAAGGATCGATTGATTTTGAAAATGGTGGTGAAGTTTCTAACAATTTGGCCGCGTTATATAACTACAGTTCTGAGCAGTTACTGCAAGCTAATATAAATAACAGTATTGAATTGCTTGATGAAGTTATTCAAATTCTTTTACCTATTAAAGCTGGTTGGGATTCTATTCCTGCTGAAGCTCAAACCTCTGTAAGCTTCTAATGTCAGAGTCTTTCTATCAGCAACTAAATCAGATCATTACTTTGTCAGAAAAAATTTTATTATGGCTAAGTAATGAGTTTGAACAAACAAATAACGATGAAGAAGAGTTGAATGCTGAAGAGCTATTAGCATGGAATTTAGAGCGAGATAAGTTAATCAAATTAACCTTTAATGAAGAGCAGTCTGAAAATTACAGCGAACATTTAACATTGATTAATCAGATGGTAGCGCTTGATAATCAATTAACTGAACAAGCTGCAAAAAATAAACTCGTACTAAAAACAAGTTTACTTAAAATGAAAAAAAATCAAAAAGCAGCAAGCACCTACAAAAAATATTAATTTTTAACTTTTCGTTAGCTATCACTTCTAACTACACCAGGCATATTATCTAACTGAGCCTGCACATAACTGCTTGTAGAGTTAAGGTTGGCAACCAATAAATCCATGGCATTATACTGAGCTAACAAACGGCTTTCTAAATTATCCATTTTTAGTTCAAACGATAATCTATCTTCGTCTATACGTTCTAGTTGCCCTGTACGACTATCAATTCGACTTTGAATTAACCCGCCAGAATCAGTATAAAAGCTCATCAAGGTATCCATTGACGCTGCAAAGCCTGGTTCAGAATCAGTACCAACAAAAAACTCTTGAATACCGTCAACGTTCTCGTCAATAAAAGTATTTAGATCCTCACTATCAAGACTTAATACACCGTACCTATCGGTTCTAACACCTAACTGTGAAAGTGATGAACTACTGTCTTCGCCTGTTGAAAATGAAGTACTTAATTGACTACGTAATTTGGTCATCAAACCACGAAGTAAAGAATCGCCGGCCATTACGCCTACACCATCAGCACTTGAACTACCTAAGTTATTTGATAACTCTAAAAGCTCATTGTAGCTTTCAATAAAAGCGTTTAAGCCTGTAGTTATGTTACTATTATTTTCAGATATACTTATGTTGCTATCATCATCGTCTTCACCATGAGCTTTTTTAACAGTAACGTCGATACCATCAATAACTTCAGTAAAAGTATTGGTAGAGCTTGTAGCAATAATACTTCCGTCTAGTGTGATTTGTGCGTCTGATGCTGCTATAACTTCAGTCATATTAGTCGCAAAATTTGGTTCTAAACTATCAGGTTGAAAAGCTAATCTAGAAAGACCTAGATTATCGGTATTATTGCTATCACTGGTATCGTCAACAGTTATAGTAATCGCACTTTCTAAGCCCGTTTCTTTTGACGCTAGGACTAAATGTTGGCCATCAACACCTGTAACAATAGTAGCTATTATAGATTCATTATCAGCACTGTCATTTATAGCGTCTCTAATGTCAGATAGTGTATCTGTGTCTGATGCAACAATATCAAAGCTATTTTCACCTGACGCAAAAGTGAGTGTTCCTTCACCTAAAGCATCTGTTTCAGTAAAAGCGGCTGACGATAACTTATGCTCTGAAGCTAAAGCATCTACTTTAATAGAGTAACTTCCTACTTCAGCATCTTTTGTCGATGTTAATGATAAATATGAATCACTACCTGAAGCTGTTCGTTGTTGATAATTATCAGCATCAGATAAACTTTCAATAGATGCTTGAACCGTTTCTACTGCAGACTTTAATGCGCCTACCGCAGAGATATCAGTGGTATAAGTTGCTTCTTGTGCGTTTAATCGAGATTCGAAAGGTGTGCGTTCCGCACCAACGAGTGCATCCACTATGTCAGAAACGGCTAAACCCGATCCAATACCTGTAAATGATAACATAACAACTTTCCTCGAATTAACGCGCTAGCTCATATACTTAAGCATCAACGTAATAAAAAACAATCTAATAAATAAATTAAACTAATGAGATAAACGTAAAATTAAACTTCTTCGTTAATAAACGATCCCGTAGCTTCTGAAAGTTTAGACACTAAATCTAATACTTCTTCAGACGGGTATTGTTTTATAACATCACCATTGGTTTTATCAACCACTTTAATTACATCTCGACCTGAATCTTTATCCACAACAAATTCAAGACTTTTACTCATCTCACCAACAAAATCCTGCAATTGTTGCGCCACCATTTCTAGTTGTTTAACAGAAAAGTCAGCTTTAGGTACGTTATCATTGTCTTTACTTTCAACGCTTACAGGTTGAGATTGTTCTGTTTTTTTAGGTTCAATATTTTGACGATCAATGTTACCGAGATTAATTTTAGTATTTACTTCACTAACACTGGGATCAACAACAGAATTATTACTAATAGTATTCATAATCGTGTTCCTTATTCAACTTTTTACAATATTTACAATGCTCAGTAAAACTGTATAAAGTGAAAAAGGAAGACACTATCTAAGATAGGTCTTCCAAATTATTTTGAGTAATTAATACATATTACTCAACTATGTAGAAACGCTATCAATTAACCGATTAAGCTTAGTGCTGCTTGTGGTAATTGGTTCGCTTGCGCTAAAATTGAAGTACCTGCTTGTTGTAATATTTGGTTCTTCGTCATTTGTGCTGTTTCAGTTGCAAAATCAGTATCTTGAATACGACTACGTGATGCAGATACGTTTTCTTGGATGTTTGCAAGGTTACTTATAGTGTGGTCAAAACGGTTTTGAATCGCACCTAAGTCAGCTCGTTGACTATCTATTTGAGCAATCGCACCATCAATAATATCTAAAGCACTTTGTGCACCGTCTTGTGTTCCTAAGTTAACTGAATCTACATTAACACGTGTTGATGTAGTCGCTGTAGTAGCAGCAGCTACACTCGTAGTACTAGACGTTGTAGAGAAAGACTCTGTAGAGTTTAAACGGACAGTACCAGCTATAGTTGTAGAGTCACCACCAGTTGCTGCGCCATCTAGAGTAACTGCACCAGCACCATTGACCTCACCAGCGTAGTTCATCCCAGTAACAGTAACACTTCCACCTGTTACATCTTCAATTTTAATATCTGCACCTGTTTCATCGGTAAGAACAACACCATCGTCTGTTACCGTTGCAGAAACGCCTGTACTACTTGTTTTTTCATTAATAGCTGATGCGATTGAAGAATAATCCGTTGGACCTTCAGCATTGGCAGATATTGTTGAGCCATTTAGTTGAAATGATGTTTGTCCTGCAGAAAAACCAGACAATTGAGCTTGTGACCTTGCATCAGCCGTAACACCAGTTTCAGCTGAATCAGCATTAATCGAATCTGCAGCAGATGCAGCAGATGCACCGGCTCCTATTGCAACATCAACAGCTGCACCACTCTTACCTGTAATAGAGAAAGTTGTTGCGCCAACACCGTTGGTAGCAGTAGTGTTTGCAGCTGCATCAGCTACCGCCGCCCCAACTTGACCAAATCCAGTTACACCTTGAAGGTCTTGACGTTTAGTACCAATATCATTGGCAGCAATACTACTTAAACCTAATGAAATTGTTTCGTTAGCATTAGCGCCTACTTGGAATGATTTAGTACCAAAAGTACCATCTAATAATTGTGTATCACCAAACGAAGTTGTTTCTGCAATACGTGTTAATTCTGTTTGTAATTGACCTACTTCTTTTTGTAGTGCTTCTCGGTCAGCTGCTGAGTTTGAACCGTTAGCTGATTGTAGTGCTAAGTCACGCATACGTTGTAATATACTGGTTGACTCTTGCATTGCACCTTCAGCCGTTTGTGCCATTGAAATACCGTCGTTAGCATTTCGTTGCGCTACACCTAAACCGTTGATTTGAGATGTTAAACGGTTTGAAATTTGTAGACCGGCGGCATCATCTTTTGCACTGTTGATACGCATACCTGATGATAAACGTTCCATTGAAGTTGCAAGGTTAGAACCAGATGCAGATAAGTTACGTTGTGCGTTAAGTGAAGATGTATTAGTGATTACTGATAAAGCCATTTTAAAACTCCTAATTACTATAATGTAATATGTTGGTTAATTTTAGTCAGGCGCTTTACAAATAATTGAGCAGCTCCCGTTCTAATTACAGTAACGGCAGCGCCAAAAATAACTTTAATCTTTTTTTTAATATAATTTAAAGTTGAATTTCACAAAACAAATAAAGCATATAAACTATTGTTTTTTATTGATATATTTATTATCAGAATTAATGTTTTAATTTTTTTTATTGTAAAAGAAAAAGTTCAGGCACCACATCTGGGGCTAAATGGATACTATCTATATGATATTTCATGTTGCTCTGACCATGTTCATTAGTAAGTAAATATACATCCAACAGATTTACTTTATTTAATTTGCATACTTTCTTTAGCGATTCATTAAAATAGGATATCACATCCTTAAATACCTGCTGTTCCTCTTTTACAAGACTGTTAACATGATAAGGGTGAGGTGCAGGAACTCCATATAAGATTATTTCTAAATGATAATGTTCAGCGATTGCCTTTAATGTGTCTACATATTTAACGAGCATATTATCAATAACTTTTTTGGGTTCTTCACCTGACTTTAAACAATACGCATAGATACCTTCATTATTACGACAATCAATTTCTCCAAAACCCAGAACTACCTTACTACCTGGAGTGAGGCCATCTAAGAGTGAAGCTAAGCTCACTTGGTATTTATTTTCATTTTTAGAAATCAAATGAAATATTTTAGCTCCAAGCACAAACAAAGAGCGTATCTGATATTCTTCTTTATTATATTCAACGATTACACCATTAGGAGCAAAACCATGGCTTTCTGAAATAAAGTATATTTCTTTAACTTCGTTTGTTTTTTTAGGGAGGTAAAGCTCAGTCCTTGCATTTCTAATTACAAGTAATTTTTTAATGTAACGGTGAAAGATTGCCATATTAACTATATTGTCGGATAAGTGCTCAAATTCATAAATCTTTTGACTAAGTTCAATCGACTGACTTGCTTCATCAAAGTTATAAAAAAGCCAGAATATTATAGCTCGTCCTACCAACAGCTCACACAGTTCATGTTCTGGTAATGACTGACTCATAATCGCCATATTTGCAACTTCAATAGCATCTTGATAACGATGTGAATATATTTGGATTTTAAATATTTGCCAATAAACAGATGTTATACTTTGATCTAGCGAGAGTGAATTCATCAAATATTCTTGTGCCTGTGCAAAGTCACCGTCGTCGGTTAGTAATATACCTAAATTAAGTTGAAACTCTGCTTTTAAAGGATCTAATAAGATAGCTTTTTTATAATTAGCAACTGCACTTAAATTATCATTAAGCTCAACTTGACATGTAGCAAGGTTATTAAGAGCCTCAGGCATTAGAGACTCTATAGATAATGCTTTGATATACGATTTACTAGCTTTTCTGAAGTCATTATAAGATAAGTATATATTTCCTATATTATTGTAAGTTGATGCATGTTGAGGCTTAATTGAAATAGCTTTCTCAAATAATATAAGTGCATTTTTTAAATTGCCAGTAGCCTGGTAATTTAAAGCTTTAATTTGCAAAGCGTTAAATAAATTAGGTTTTTTTTCTAACAACTTATCACAAATATCAAGGGACTCTTGGTACATTCCTTTTTTATATAAAATTTCTGCTTGGTTAATATTGTTTTTAATATTCATAATTATTTCAATACCTATTTATAAGTGAACTCTTACATCATTACCCACCAAAAAATGGAGTTTTTCTTCACAAACTATACATAAGATATATTTCTGAAAAAGTATGATTGATATTTTTATGATTTATAATATGAGAAGCTTCAGCTGCAAAAGTTGATCCATACTTTTATAACAAAACTTATACTTAAAAAAAAAGGTTGAAATCACTTTCAACCTTTTTAAACTAACTTAATAAGTTATCCACCAATAAGACTAATAGCCGCTTGTGGTATTTGATTCGCTTGCGCCAAAATAGACGTACCCGCTTGTTGTAATATTTGGTTTTTCGTCATATTCGCTGTTTCAACTGCAAAATCGGTATCTTGAATACGGCTACGTGATGCTGAAACATTTTCTTGAATGTTAGCCAAGTTACTAATGGTATGGCTAAAACGATTCTGAATCGCACCTAATGTAGCTCGTTGTGCATCAATTTGCGAAATAGCGCTATCGATTACGTCTAATGAGCTTTGCGCACCAGCATCTGTAGAGATATTAACCTCTGAAACAAAAACAGAACCAGATACATTTGCGTTTGTGTCTCCAGCTATAGTGTCTGAAGATGCTTGTACTGAATATGATTCATTCGAGTCAAGACGAATAGTACCTGCAACTCTCGTTGAATGGTTTGCAGATGTTAAAGTTGAAGATGTAGCACCATCAGTGCCATCATAATTAAGACCAACAACATCCATATCACCTGCGCTAGTAAAATCTTCAATTGTTATATCAGCACCCGTTTCGTCTGTTAAAATAATTGCATTATCACTAGTAATAGTAGCACTAACACCTGTTGTACCGGCTCTTTCATTTATAGCCGTTGCAATCGCTGAAACATCTGACTGTGATTCTGGACTAGCAGATACCACTGAACCATTAAGCTCAAACGATAATAAACCTCCAGCAGTTAAACCTGAAAGTTTAACTTGTGTTTTAGCGTCAGCCGTTACACCCGTAGTGTCTGTTGCTGAATTTACTGATGCTGCAATATCGGCGGCAGTACTATCATTTCCAATATCTATATTGACAGCCTCTCCACCTTTACCTGTAATAACTAAACCTGCTGCATTACCTACAACACCATTACCCGCTGCTAATGCACCAGATGCTGCTGTAGCTTCACCTAAACCTAGCGTAGCTCCACCTATATCAAGACGTTTAGTCCCAATATCGGTTGCTCTAATACTGTTTAAGCCTAATGAAATAGTTTCGTTAGCATTAGCACCTACTTGAAAAGATCGAGTTCCGAAAGAGCCGTCAAGTAACTGTGTATCGCCAAAAGAAGTAGTATTTGCAATTCGGGTTAATTCTGTTTGTAATTGACCGACTTCTTTTTGTAATGCTTCTCTATCCGATGCTGAATTTGAACCATTAGCTGATTGCAATGCAAGCTCACGCATACGTTGTAATATATTAGTAGACTCTTGCATTGCACCTTCAGCGGTTTGCGCCATTGAAATACCATCGTTAGCATTTCTTTGTGCAACACCTAAACCATTTATTTGAGACGTTAAACGGTTTGAAATTTGTAAACCTGCGGCATCATCTTTGGCGCTATTAATACGCATACCTGATGATAAACGTTGCATTGAAGTGGCTAAACCTTCACCTGATTTAGTCAAGTTACGTTGTGCATTCAATGATGATGTATTTGTTACGACAGATAAAGCCATAATATAAACTCCTAATGTTTAAATAATTGCTTAAATAAATTTTATGTAATTAGAAGCTGTTACAACTATAGCCTCTTACTTTCCACGTTTATGCGGAACTAACTTTTAAAATGCAAAACACTTGCCAAAAAATATTTATTCTAAAAAAAATGACTAAATATTTTAAATATAATTAAACAAACTCATACTTTGAATTTGTGTAAAGGTTTGCTGAGCCGCTTGTAGAGCTAACTGTGACTGTTCGAATCCTGATATAGCTTGTGCATAGTCTAAATCTTCGATTTGGCTTCGACCTTGCTCTAAATACAGCTCTGTATCTAAATGAATGTTTTTTTGACGATCAATTTGTTGGAGGTTTATACCTGCATCTGCGCGTTGATAGGTTACGTGATTTAGTACATTGTTGAATTGATTTAAAATAGTATTAAAATCAACCTGTCCTTGCTCCGTTGAAGCAGCTGAACTACCTGAATTTAACCAATTAATTGAATCTTTTATGGTGTCAAAAATACTTACTTCACTTTGTGGGGAAATAGTAAATTCGTCACCCGGCAAAGGATTGCCGTTTAACTCTACTTCAATACCATCAAAGGTAATTGTTTGCCCTGCAACATAAGATGCCGAGTGAACAATATTCGTCGGATTTCCAAATTCTGTGATAGTTAAAACATCTGGATCTGAAAAAGTGAAGGTATAATCTTGAGAACTGTTCGTTACACCATTATATTGCTCGCGATCAGTAATCGTTGCGGAGGCTAATGATACTCCTGATTCATTCGTTGAATAGTTGGCTGAGAAATCCCCCGTTGCATTAGCAACGTTCTGAAAAACGTCTTCACCTGATTGGTTAATAGGTATAAAAATATTTTTAGCTATTTGTAGCTCTCTAACCCCATTATCACCGCCATAATTTACGGTATTGTCAGGCTCTATTGAAAAAGGCTTACTTTCTACATCGTAGCCAGCATAAATATAAGTGCCAGTTTCATCTTGTGTATTGGCAATGTCTAGCATCTCATCTAAACCTTGCTGTAACTGTTGAGCGATAGAAGTTAAATCTTCATCCGAACGTGTACCATTATTAGCTTGCAGCATTAAATCACGTAATTCATTAAGTAAGTCTGTGCTACTACCTAATAGTGTATCTTGTAAGCCATTTCGACTTTCAGCTTGTGTAATATTACTTTGGTAACGTTCAATAGAGGCAAGCTCTTCTTTATAGCCAGCTAAAGCGCCATAAGATACCGCATCGTCTTTTGCAGTAAGTACACTTAAGCCACTTGAAATATAAGCTGACTGATCATTTACCATGGTTTGCTTTTGTGACATTTGCAGACCATTTTGAAAATAGAATTGTGCTGTAGAAACTCTCATAAGATACCCTTATCTTACTGCTGATAGT
>CALJMY010000168.1 GCA_937981905.1 uncultured Enterobacterales bacterium | reverse complement strand
GGTAAATTATATTTTTGGTATTCTAAGATACATTCCTTATATAAAAATTCGTATCCGAATTCATCTACAAAAAATACAAAATCGGTTCCAAATGCCCCTTTTATATTGGATTTCCTTTTTTCAACATCTTTAATATTCGGTCTGTCGGTCAAAATTATAGCTAAATTCAGATTGTTAACAAATTTGTTATGTTTTATATAACCAAGTGTCCTTCCTTGATTAGCGCTACTATGTAAATAGATAAACTCTTTAATCGCACCGAAATCATCATTTAGTTTGTATATTTCAAAAATGATATTCTCTTTCCAATCTGTTAATTTTTTAGGGTAATTTATAGCTATAGAGAAACTTGAATTTTTATCAATATATAATTGAATAGTTTTTTCAATACTCCTTACAGGTCTATCGTTTATTACTTCTAAGTTCAATTTTTCTTTCTTAAGCCCATCATTTTTATGCATTTCAAATTGTGCAGATAACTCTGCATATTCTGCAGGCGATGCTATTCTAACCTCATCTGAATTCTGCCCCTTTCTAATTAGGACACTTCCAGGATCTAATGTTCTTGTTTTGGTAGTTAGTTCTTTCTTTAATTCTGTTAAATAAGTTGGTGATGGGATCTCAAATACTAATAAATTTTTGTTTTCTAAATTAATAATTCCAATTTCAAAGTTTAAAAATGTAGGCGAGGTATAGGATTCTAACTTCTCAATTAATAGTTTTTTAAATGCTTTTAAGTTCTTAAGCTTTTTTATATCATTGATATTAATGTTATATATTTCATGTTCCGTTTCCGAGAAGCCAAAAATCAGATACCTTGTTGAACCAACAAAATTATGATATCCGTTAGATAATGAAATTAAATCTTTAAGGAACTCTCCCCATTTATCAGAAAGCTCAGTTGAGGGAGTTGCATCGTCCCAATACCATTGTCTTTTAAATTCCAATATTGGCGACTCATCCATTTTGAGTAACTCGTTTAACTTATCTTCCGTTATCAATTGCTTATCCTTGAATTTTTGTTGAGATATTTCACATATAAAAACAGAATAACATTTATTTACAACTAATATGTCTTTAAAAAGATAACTACAACTTAAATATGATTTTTAGTGGTAATTTATAGTTAGAGTTTAAGAACGGATAGGAATTCAGGCATAAAAAAACCGACATGACAGTCGGTTGATTTGTTGTAAAGTAGTGGTACCGGTAGGCGGACTTGAACCGCCACGCTCGAAAGCAACGGATTTTGAATCCGTCATGTCTACCAATTCCATCATACCGGCACAGACTTTACAGAAAGATATTAACAAGAAATCACTTTAAAAACTAAGTATTTCTTTGCAAATCTTTGCAAGCATTTTACTGCTTCTTACATGTTCTAATACAGATAAATATCAGTACCTTAGTAAAATAGTATTCTTAGACATTACGTTTTTTGAATCCGTCATGTCTACCAATTCCATCATACCGGCACAGACTTTACTAAAAGATTGAACAAGCATGTTGCTAATCTTTGGAGGCATTATACCTATGCAAGTTATGTTGGCAAGTTTGTTTTGAGTAATATCTCTTTAATTAATAGTTAGTAATAACCGTTAGATGAAATATCACTCAACTTTAAGATTAACGACGACGACGACGACGTTTTTTAGAGTCATCGGCTGTAGCAACCAATTCCTCTTCATTTGCAGCTGCCAATGTTCCAATTTGACCATCGTCAACATATTTATCTTTTAGCAAGTAATCAAAATCACCTTCTGCAGGTTCAGCTACTTTTTCTTCAGAACCATTATCAAAAGAAACACCTTTGTTACCAGCATTGCTCATTGCTTGAATTTTAGCAGCAATGGCTAAGTCTGCTGTAGTGATGTCTTCAGTAAATTCTACCGGCTTTAACTTTGGCTTGTTGAAAGCTTCTGGTGCTGACTCTTTTTCAACTTCGTCTGAAACTAATTCAGATAATGATGAAGATGCTCTATTTCCTCTTGGGCTAGCCACTGGATCAGCTGGTTTAACCGTACGTTCAGCAACAACATTCATCTCTGTTTTTTCTGGAGTAAAGCTCTCTTCTTCTAAAGCTAATTCAGGTGCTGGTGCTACAACAGTTTCAGTAGGAGCCTCTTGAGCTATAGTGTTTTCAACAATTGGACTTACTGGGTCAGGTTCAGTTGTTTGCTCTGAAAGTTCAACGTCAGCTGCCTTTGTTGATGTTGTGCGTTCACCATTATTAACACTGTTATTAAATTCTGCAGTAGTTTGGTTAATTTCATGCTTGTCTGAAGCTGCTGTTGTAGTAAATGTTTTAAGATTAGCTTTTAAACGAGCATATTGCTTTTCAATGTTATCAAGAGTTTCTTGAACATCAAGATTACAATCTTTTGTTAAATCTTTATAAAAATCGACTTCATTATTAAATTCTGCAAGTGAATTAATAGCGTTAACAATTTTGCCATCTAATGTTCCAAGTTTTTCAACTAAGGCTTTTTCTTTACCAATAAAGTTTTCAATAAGCGATTCAGGCACAGCTTTTGGCGCTTGAGGAACAGGTAATACACTAATGAATTCTTCAATGTAACTTACAGGCATCCAATGAGTGAAAGAAGGCCTCCATGCATAAGCAGTAGGGTGTGAGGCAACATAATCTATAGCGGCTTGACCTGATAATAATTCCGTTATTTGGTCGTTATCGTTAAATATCCATGATTTCATCGTTTTTTCACCCTTAATAATTAATTTAAAGAATTGTTACAATTACATAATGTGCTTTCATTATTATTGAACTTAACAAATTAACACGCACTTTTCACTAAAGTATTAACAAATAAATAACTTTTTATCTAATACTCAAAAAAACAATTCAATTAATGTTACTTACGGTTAATCATTACAAAGTAAAATCAATTTGTTAAACTATATGCATTATTATTTATGTTTATTATAAAATGAAAAAAACTTCTGAAAAACCTCAAGAAAACCATGCCGATTTTTTACGTGCAAGTTTTACGCGTCGCCTTGGCGCGCTCGGTTATGATTTCTTAGTTGCTATGGCTGTTTATGCCGTTGCACATTTTTTTGGCTTTATTATTGTTTTAATATTGGCGAATTTAAATCCAACTTTTTGTAGTGATAATGCCGATATACAACAATGTATAATTACCAGCAATGTTTACTCTGGTTATTTAATTGCAGTGGTTTGTTTTTTCTTTATTTGGTTCTGGACTCACGGCGGTCAAACGTTAGGAATGCGCGCGTGGCGTTTAAAAGTTCAGCGTATGAACGGTGCATCGATAACACCATTCCAAGCGATTCTGCGTTTAGCAACAGGGTTCTTTGGATTAGGCAATATTTGGTTATTATCTAAATATAGTGAAGGGATGAGTTTACAAGATAGAATTTCTGGGTCAGAAATCGTTGTTTTGAGTCTTGAGGCAAATAAAATTAAGAATTGGAATAAGCTCTAATTACTTAATGTGTCATTATTTTAAGGCTATTAATAATGACACAGACAACAAATTTATCTTACTAAGTGTCGATTAACTTGGCACTTTTTCAATATATAAAACTAGTTCGCCAACTTTTAATCCAAACTTCATAATATCTGTTTTATTAAACAGTCTATTATCGTCAATTAAGTACATCCAATCGTCCAAGCTTACTTCGTAATCGGTGTCATCAATGTTAATGGTCATATCGTATTGCCAATGTAAAACAGAACCAGATGTTGCTCCATACGCAACACCAATTACATCTCCAGCAGTGCCTTGATAGCTATTGTCGCCTGTTTTGGTTAATTGCCATACTCTTGTTGTTTTCTCACCATCGTCAAATATAAATTGTTCGTCAATGACACCTTCATTACCTTGCCAAGATGCATTAAGAACGACGTTAAAGCGACGTGTTAATTCTCCGCCACGATTAAGTACCATGCCATAAGCGACTAATTCACCATTGAAAAATTCAGTTAAATCTAAATTTGGCGTGGTGTTATTATAATTTTTTAATTGCGGGCTTGAGCAACTAAGTAGTATTAAAGAACTGATAAGTATAACGACGACTTTCTTAAGTAATTTATTCATTATTTTTCTCCTAATAACTTACTTCGCAATGCTGGTCTTGAGGTGTTTTTAGATAACCAAATTGCTAAAAAGGCTGTACCAAATTCCACATCTTGGATAATACCCAGTTTACGATTTTTAGAGTGCTTGTCTGTAAGATAAAACGTCGATACTTTGTTTTGATCAACAACTAACGTAATAGCATCGCCCTCTTGAATATTAGGAAAAATCTTCGTTAAATCTTTTATCCATTGGTCTTGTTTTGTAGATTCCATGTTTAAATGTTGCCACTGATCGGCAGTGGCATCGACTAAGTCTTCTTTATCTATATCTCTTAAGTAATTAATCTTTAATGCTTGTGGGAATGTGTTTTTATCAAATGTTGGTTGATTCACAGCTAATTTAGCATAAAGCTCAGCTTGGTAAACTTGCCAAAACATCACTTTCATTAAACCACTGCCAATGCGTTGATAACCATTAAGTAACTGGTTATTGGATGAAATATCTAATTGGTTATCTGCGTTTTTTGCATAAGTAAGTGGTGCTATTAATAATAAGAATGCCAACAAGATAATAAGCAATTTATTCATAAGTAACCTGCTTGGGTGAATTAATAACACGGTGAAATTTAACCATGGTTGGTAATAATACAAACCAGAT
>CALJMY010000167.1 GCA_937981905.1 uncultured Enterobacterales bacterium | reverse complement strand
TCGATGGAATAAATAATGCCACGATTATCACTACTAGCGAGTAATCTATTGTTTTCTTTATCTAAAACCAGTGCATCTATAATAAAAAAATCAGAATCAGTCTCTCCAATATCATCAGATAAAATAGTACGGTCTCCTGTTGTTAAATTTACTTTTAAAATAGACTTCAAATCCCAATCACTCACATAAGCAATATTATTTTGGATATCTACCGCAAAATCAAAAATAGAACCAAAACTAAAGTTAATCCCTGTGCCTACTATTTCATCTGATAATATACTTAAATTTCGAGTCGTTAAATCTAATGCATAAAGTCCAGTATTACGAGAATCTATAAAGATTATTCTATTGTTATCCAGATCTAATTCCGCATCATTTTTATTTATACTGAACCCCAAGCTGTCATCATCAGAAAAAAACAACTCTCTATTACCTGTATCAAGGTCTACTGTATAAATTGGGTCATCGGATTGTCTATCATCAATAATAAATAAACGGTTATTTTTACTATCTAACATAAGATTATTAATCGATAAAAATGTATCACCAGAGCCAACTTCAGGGCTAGTTATTGTACTCACTGCGCCATAAGAATTATTATCACTCATATCGACACTATAAATACTATTTCTGTCTCCAACATATAAACGCTCTGATACTTCATCAATCAAAACAGAAGATAGATGGATAAATTCAGACTCAGGTACATTATCCAACAACAGACTACGTTCGCCTGTAATAGTATTAATCGTTATAACTTCTTTTAAAATACGATCAAGGGAATAAATTTCATTATTTGGTTCATTAACCACTAAATCAGAAGCGTCTTCAATGACAACACCAGAACCAACGCCATCACCAGCAATAAGCGTTCTATCTCCAGTTAATATTTCGACGTTATAAACAAAACCATCATCATCAGCTACCGTTAACGTTTTGCCATCATTACTTAGCTTTAAACCTTGAGGACTTGTCATTACATGACCAGTCCCATTAAAGTCATCAGAAACAATAAATCGATCCCCCGAACTAAGATCAACTAAAAATATTGCATCAGCGGCAGAATCAGATACATATGCAATTAAGCCTTCATGACAAAGTATTATTCCCTCAGCCCTTAAAATATTATCACCAGAACCTCTAGAAACATCCGATATAATTTCTCTATTACCTGTTAAAATATCTATTTTAAAAATAGCACTTAATCTTGAGTCCGTAACATATAAAGTATTAGTAATTTCATCTAAAGCTACATCTAATGGGAATTCAAGATTTTCACCACTGCCTAAATTTAAACCTGATATGTCCTGAACAACACCGCTAGTTAAGTCAACAGACCGTACATTAACATCACCAGAACCGACAATGTATCCGGTCGTATATGATTCATTGATAACAAAACTATAATAAGAGTCATCTGAAAATGATGTTCCTGTTAACTTTTCTGAAACAACAGAAACTTCTTTTGTGGTTAAATCAACAGCTAATAATCCATCTATTACAACATCTAAAATAAGAAGACGATTCTTACTAACGTCATGCTCTACCGCAAAAGGAGCTGTAATTCTAGTCGACTCAATAGTATTAGTTAACTTTTGAGAGCTAAGCTCTAAATCAGTGTTAGTATTTATTATTATATTTGTATCGCCAGTAGTCACAGGCACTTGTGCTGTAAATCTACTATTAGCGCTGTTTACTGTCGCTTCCACACCGTTAATTGAAAAAGATAGGAGATCTGAATCAGATACAACACCATCTTCTGCATCTATCAAATTACCACTAACAGTTGTAACGCTAGCAAAACCACCTAAGTTAGCGTCTTTAGTCGGATAAGTAATAACAGTTTGTAATTCATTAATCACTGAAACAGTTGCAATAACACCATCACTTACTATTGTTCCATCATTTGCCAACACTTCAACTTGATAGATATTGTCTTGATCACTGTCGTTAGGCGTTTCAAAATCAGGAGCTTGTATGAATGACAATTCATTAGTGGTTGCATCAAGAGTAAATAAAGCACTATCTAGTGATGTGCCTAGTTGAAGAGTAACGCTATTATTTTCAGCGTCAGTTACTTGAGGAATAATGCCTGTTAACAGGCTATTTTCCATAACAGTAGTATTACTTAGCGTCACAACAGCTGCGTCATTTACTGATTGCACCGTTATATTGATAATTGCAGACGATGATACTGCACCATTATTATCTACAGCTGTAAAAGTAAATGAATCTTCACCAAAGAAATTAGCATTAGGCGTGTACACATAACTATCACCCTCTTGAACTACAGAACCATTCTCAGGTTGAGTGCCGACATTAAATGAAGCAATGCTGCCATCTGAGTCTGTTCCATCTAAAGTAATATTTAAGGGAATATCTTCATTGGTAGAGAGGGTTTGAGCGATAGCGTTAGGAGATAGGTTTGCTGTAGCAATTGATGTTTGGTCATTTTCATCACTCGAACCACCGCCACCACATGCACTGAGTATTAATGCGCTACATACACTTAATATTTGATATTTCTTTTTAGTAAAGTTCATATTTCATCCATAATAATTAATAATCAATCCATCGATAAACTTGTAAATAACGTCGATATAATACTCAACTTTTTAATAAAAGCAACGATAAGTATTAGTTTAAATTCAATAGATTATCAGTTTATTAATCTAAAAAAACATTCTCCTTATTCATGTTATTTTGTCGTTAAACGACTTTAATTAGAACATCTAAAAACCTAATTAAACAAGATATCTACAATACGAACTTAATATACCGACAAGTTAAAAAGCTAATTTATCATTTAGTCTTTTTAGCTTGCGCAATAAAGTCTTTGAAATAATCAATATTCTGTTCGTCTTTACGAAGACCCACAAAGATTTGTTTCGCAATGCCCTTTTCGCCAAAACGTAAGCTTTTGATTGGCATTGTTTTGGCGTATTCATCCACCAGCCAACCCGGTAGTGCACAAACACCTCGCCCAGCAGCCACCATCTGTAACATTATTTCGGTGGTTTCAATTAGCTTATGTTTTTTGACTGAGCATTTAGCAGGCATCAAAAATTGACTAAAAATGTCGAGTCGTTGCGGCTCTACAGGATAAGTGAATAGCACTTCGTCGCTTAGTTGTTCTGGCAGCACAAAGTCTTGCTTTGCTAGCTCGTGAGTTGCTGAAACCACCAGCCGATGTTCGTAATCAAACACAGGAATATAATCAATTTTAGGTTTAAATAACGGATCAGGCGTAATAATCACATCGATTTCATAATTTAATAACGCCCCTAAAGCGCCAAACTGAAACTCTTGTTTAACGTCCATATCAATGTCTGGCCATTGTAATAAATAAGGCTGTATCACACGAAGTAACCATTGATAACAAGGATGACATTCCATTCCTATTCGTAGCGATCCCATTTCACCTTTAGCAATTTGGTTTAATAACAATTCGGTGTGTGAAAACTGAGGGAGAACTCTATTAGCCAATGTTTGAATGCGTTCACCAGCTGCGGTAAGGCGAAGGTTTCGACCTTCTTTTTTCCAAATAGCAGTACCAATTTGACCTTCTAATTTTTTGATACTATGACTTAACGCCGACTGAGATAAATAAAGCGAGTCAGCCGCTTTCGTCAAGGTTCCATGATCTTTAATGGCGTTTAATATTTCTAAATGGATTCTTTCTAACATCTGGATACTTCAACCCTTACTTTATTAATGAGCTTTATTAACGAGCTTTATCTATGAACACTAACCATGAACAAAACTCATTGATTAATGAATTTATATCACTTTTATTTATGAGTCAAAGCGCTTTACACTTATGATCTAGAAATTAAGCCCATAAAAAGCTCTTTAAATTAAGAGCCAACGACAGCGTATTATTTAAGATAAAAATCACTCGTTGATTACCTGCTTTAAGCGCTGCCACTCATCCCTAAAATGATGGTAAAATCTTTACCAATCACTAAACATAGAAGTAGTTCATGGACATCATTGAATTTTTAACCAACAATTTATCTACCTTTTTGGCTTTAATTGCCACTGGCATATTCGCCGGAATTTTAGCCGGACTATTAGGTGTAGGCGGCGGTATCGTTATAGTGCCTGTGCTGTTTTTCTTATTTCAAAGCTTTGGTATATCTGCAGAGTCAGCCATGCTTGTGGCAACAGCAACGTCACTCGCCACCATCGTTCCAACATCAATTAGCTCAATGCGCGCTCACAATAAAAAAGGTAATGTCGACTTTGACCTACTAAAACGTTGGTCGGCATTTATTCTTATTGGTGTATTAATAGGTAGCTGGACAGTGACTCGCGTTGAAGGCACCGTGCTTACTTTATTGTTTGGTACTATCGCAAGTTTGTCTGCACTAAACATGTTATTTAGAACAGGTAAGTCTGCTTTATATCAACAATTACCCAATAAAGCCGGACAATCTGTGATGGGCGCATCTATTGGTTTTTTAAGTACAATGGTCGGCATTGGCGGCGGCACTATTTCTGTTCCCCTGCTTACTCTTTATAACTACCCAACACACAAAGCCGTAGGAACAGCCGCAGCCATTGGATTAATCATTTCATTACCAGCGGCATTAACAATGCTAACGTTTGGCACCACACCAACCGATGCTCCAACAGGCACATTTGGTTTAGTTAATCTTATTGCTCTAGTGTGTATTGTGCCACTTACCGTATTATTTGCCCCCTTAGGCGCTTCAATGGCTGCTAAATTAGATGCCGCAAAACTCAAGAAAATATTCGCTTTCGTTTTGCTTTTCACTGGCGTTCGTATGTTGGCAGAAATCATTTTATAAACGACTAAATTAAGTCATTAAAAAGCCGCGTAATCTTTGAATATTAACTTTTAAAGTCTATTCATTGATTACACGGCTTTTTATCTAATACATGTTAATAACAAGCTTAGTTAATCAGCATTTTGAAATATTATTTCACGCCTAACAGCTCTTTTCGAACAATAGCAGCACCTTCACTTAATGCATTCAACTTACCGTTAGCGATATCACGAGATAATGGCGCCATACCACAGTTTGTACACGGATAAAGCTTGTCGGCATCTACATATTTAAGCGCTTCACGCAATGTCGCAGCTACTTCCTCAGGCGTTTCAATCGTATTACTTGCCACATCAATCGCGCCAACCATTACTTTTTTACCACGAACTAATTCAAGTAAATCCATAGGCACATGCGAGTTATGACATTCTAACGAAATTATATCGATATTAGACTGTTGCAGTTTAGGGAACGCCTCTTCATATTGACGCCATTCAGTGCCCAACGTCTTTTTCCAATCCGTATTAGCTTTAATGCCATAGCCATAACAAATATGCACAGCCGTTTCACACTTAAGTCCTTCAATGGCGCGCTCTAA
>CALJMY010000166.1 GCA_937981905.1 uncultured Enterobacterales bacterium | reverse complement strand
TGGGTAGATTAGTTTTGTTGTTCATTGCGTTAGACCTTAATTTTCTGTGTAATATATTAGAAACGTAGGGTACGCATAGGCGCTTTAACGTGAGGCTCCCCTTCAAGCCAAATACAACATGAAAATAGGGATCACAGAAATAAAATCACCTAAATGTATGTTTAGGTAGATAAGTAACGAATACGGATTATTTGAGTTGATCTCAACTGCAAATAAACCCAACTGGTGCGTTGAATTATCTACAGAGAGGACCGGAAGGGGTCTTTACATAAGGCAGGCTGCTCTCAATTAGCCAACCAGAACAATACCTTACCTTAACTATAAATACAATTTACTTATTTAACTGAAAATAAGCCTGGACTTTTTTATATTTATTGAATAGAATCCTTTCATTAATTTTAAAGTAGTGGAATATACGTGAATCATATTGAGTTGTTTTCTGGCTGTGGGGGCTTATCTTTAGGCTTAAAGCAAACAGGTTTTGAATTGACAATGGCCAATGAGCTTTCGCCAATGGCGGCTGAATCATTTGCCTACAACTTCTTTAATGAAAACTTGGAAGAACTCGCGAATAAAGAGCAGAAAGCTAAAAATACATTTTGGCTTAATAGTAACTTCGCTGAACTGAAACCACGCTTACGAGAAAATCCATTTACATTCCCCGCTTTTGATGAAAAAGGCACATGCGACATACCTAAAAACATATCAGAATTACAAGGTAAGTTAGTCGTTGGCAGCATTATAGAATTAAATCGATTGTTAGAAAGCAATGACGAATTAATAAACCAATTAAAAACGTCATTTGGTTCAACACGAGGGCTTGATCTCGTTTCTGGCGGACCACCTTGTCAAAGTTTTAGTATGGCAGGCCTTCGTAAGCTTGATTGTGATAAAAACACATTACCCTGGGAGTTTGCTAAATTTGTAAAGCACACCCAACCAAAAATTGCGATGCTTGAGAATGTCAGCGGTATATTACGAGCATTTAAAGACGATGAAGGTAACAGTTTTCATGCTTGGTATGAAGTAGCCAAAGTATTCGCCTCTATTGGTTACGTTCCAGTTTGTTTACACATTAATGCTAAGTTGGCAGGTATTGCACAAAACCGCCCTAGGTTTATTATGATTGCCGTCAGGTTTGATCACTATAATTTAATATCACAAGACTTTGATGCTAATAGTGCTGATTCACAAGTGTTTGCGCCGTCATTAGCGTTTTATCATTTAGTACAAGAACAAGGTGATGAATTGCCATTCGGGCATTTAGATTATTTGGACGCCACCAAGCCTAGTAATCATAAATTGTTTGAAGATTCCTTTTTAAACCATTTAGTCAATGGTAAGCAAGTAACTGTTCGTGATGCTCTAGATGACTTAAAAATGAATAACCCAGCTGAACCTTCAGAATTTATAAAAACGTTAAATACCACATTTGACTATTTACCTCTGCGTAGTTCTTTAACTAATCATGATTTACGGAATAATAGTGCCTTAGTTCAACGTCGTTTTCGGTTATACCAAGTATTACAAACAATAAATGAGCGTAAAATAACACAAGCCGTTTTTGATATTCTCAAAGGTAATACTGATGATTTAGCTGAAGATGTATGGGCTGCTTGTAAAGCATATAGTTACCTACAGCTTGATGGGAAATTATTAGGTTTTACAAGCAAAAACACGTTTGTTGACTACCTAAAAGCGCATCCAACGAAAAAACAAACACAAAAAGCATTAAACGCTGACGCCCCTGCACCAGCAGCATTATCAATACCTGATGACGCTTGCCACTATGACGAACATGAACTTCGAGTACTAACGGTGCGTGAAATGGCAAGAATACAATCTTTTCCTGATAATTTCGTTTTTCGCTCAAAAATCACTACGGGGGGGCAAATGAGAAAATTTGAAGTACCTCAATATACACAAGTTGGAAATGCTGTTCCTCCGTTCTTAGGGTTTAAATTAGGCCTGTGTTTAAAAAAACTTTTACCTTAAATTCATTGCTCATCATCAGCTCACGCTGTTTTATTAGAAAACGTAAAATAGCGCTAAGTGCGTGAACAAGCGAAAGATGAAACTGCAGATCAATGGGATTTTTAAATTTTGGACCAATCGATTTTTTAAAATATAAAAAAAGCCAGCCGATGAATATTACGTAGAAGTTAAAACATTCCATGCCTGCGTATTTGTGGCATGATACAGCTAAGTTGGCGGTTGTTTAGTCAAATAGAATATTAGAAACAAGACGTGTGATTGAGTAATAGCTTACTATTGAGATTGAGTACAATGGAGTAACTCACTTTTTAGACCAACATAAAACCTGCATCTTCATTGATTACGGGTATATTACAAATAATTCCATCAATCTCTTACCAAATCCTCCATTTGCCGTTACAATTGCGTTTTTTAAAAATGAGTCACCCACATGTCTATACAATGGTTCCCCGGTCACATGCATAAAGCCCGTCTTGAAATGATGGAAGTCATGGGGCAAATCGATATTGTTATTGAAGTGGTTGATGCACGTATCCCCTATTCAAGTGAAAATCCTTTTGCGAGTAAATTGCGTGACGGTAAGCCGTTAATTAAAGTACTTAACAAATGTGATTTAGCCGACAACGCTGTTGTTGCGCAGTGGCAAGAATATCTTGATCAACAACAAGGTATTTCATCATTAGCAATTACGGCGAATGAACCGTCGCAAGTGGCTAAAATTTTAGAATTGTGTCGTAAGTTGGTGCCGCATCGTGATCAACCGGGTAAAGATATCCGCGCGCTTATTATGGGGATTCCTAATGTAGGTAAATCTACCATTATTAATATTTTGGCAGGCCGTATTATTGCTAAAACAGGTAATGAGCCTGCGGTAACTAAGCGTCAGCAACGTATTAACTTGAAAAACGGTATTGTGCTTTGTGATACACCCGGTGTTTTATGGCCAAAAGTGCATAACGAAAACAGTGGTTATCGTTTAGCGATTACGGGCGCGATCAAAGATACGGCGTTTGAGTATGAAGATATTGCGAGCTATGCGTCTGAGTATTTCTTAAAAGCTTATCCTGACATGATTCAAGCGCGTTATAAGATTAAAGAAATGCCTGAGAATGATTGGGAATTAGTGGAAGCTATTGGTAATGTGCGCGGCTTTAAACGTGCTGGTGGCCGTGTTGATATGCATAAAACCTGTGAGATTTTGTTGCATGAGTTTAGACAAGGAACTATTGGTAAGATTTGTTTAGAAACACCAGAGATGGCAATAGCTGAGCAATTAATTGTTGATGCAAAACTTGAGCAAGAAGCCCTTGAAGGTAAAGTGAAAAAGAAAAAGCCGAAGAAGAAACGTCGCGGTTAATTTCTACTTAATAACATTTGTTCGTAACATTTATTGCCTCTACTATTTATTGCTTCCGCTATTAATTAGCCCAAGTAATTAGCTCAAAAAATAGTGTGAGGTAATACGTGTTGAACGTTATGAAACTTAAAGACTGTTACTTGTTCATTGTTTATACGCCCATCACACTCTCTTTTAATATGTTATTAATAGGTGCAGGCTTTCCTAGGCCATAACCTTGACCATGGTCTATACCCATTTCTTCTAATTTTTTGCGTATATCATCGTTTTCAACAAATTCCGCAACGGTTTCCATACCCATTACATGACCAACATCATTAATCGATTTCACCATTGCTTCGTCAATAGGGTCGTCCAACATGTCTTTAACAAACATTCCGTCAATTTTTAATATATCTACTTGTAAGTTTTTCAAATAAGCAAACGATGACAATCCACTACCAAAATCATCAAGCGAAAATTTGCAGCCACATGAATTTAGCGCACTAATAAAGAACTGAGCATGCGTTAAGTTTGCAATGGCAGCGGTTTCAGTTATTTCAAATGAGATTTTAGACGCTTCAACTTTACTATTTTTAACGGCGTTAATAATGTGTTCTAGTAAGATTTCATTGCTTAATGATAAGCCAGAAAGATTAATCGATATGTGGTCGATATGTTCGATGTCATCGACATGATGATTCATCCACGCTAGCGTATTATCTATCACCCACTGGTCAATGTAATATGACAAATGAAATCGCTCTGCGGTAGGTAAAAACATTCCTGGTGGAATGATTTTTCCTTCTTCGTCTTTCATTCTAATTAATACTTCATAACTTATTTTATGACGTTTATTCAATGGCACTATTGGTTGTGCATAAAGTACGAAACGGTTGAATTCGAGCGCTTCATTAATCTTTGTCGCCCAGTAGGTATCGTCTTTACGTTGTGCTAATGCCTTATCGTTTTCTTTATAAACATGATAACGATTTCTTCCTGCATTTTTTGCTGCATAGCATGCTATATCAGCTTGTTTTAAGACTTCTACGTAACTGTTCGATGACTGGTCTATTTCAGCAATACCAATGCTAATACTTATGTTAAAAACGTCTTCATTCCTACGAAATTTAAAGCACTCTGTGAGGTTAATTAATTTTTCACACACTGATATTCCTTCAGACAAGTTATGTCCATAAAGTAATATTGCAAATTCATCTCCGCCTAATCTAGCGACCAGTTCACCGTGATTAAACTGTTGGTTAAGCCGTTGTGATATTTGTCTGAGTAATTCATCACCGGCGATATGACCACAAGTCTCATTAATAATTTTAAACTGATCGATGTCTACAAAACATAAGGTATGAATGTCTGTTTCTTGTATTTTTTCATCTACTACGCTTCGTAATATCGCTTCAAATTCTTGTCTATTAATAAGTCCAGTTAATGAATCGTGACTAGCTTGGTAATCAATTTTTTGAGTAATACTTCTAAATTTTGTGACATCATCTTGCATGGCTACATAATGACTAATTTGATTCTCGCTATCGAATATTGGATAAATATGTTCTTTTATCCAATAAATATCTCCTTCTTTGGTTAAGCTACAGCGCTCTCCTGTCCATACATTAAATTGTGCTAAGGCACTCCAAATATCAGACTCTAAATTTTTATGATTTTCTTTACAATAACCTAAGCTAAAATAGGAGTGCCCGATGCAGTCGTCAGATTCATAGTTTGATATTTCAGAATATTTGGGGTTTATATATTCAACTATCCCTTCAGAATCTATGATGACAACGGCATTAGGGCTGTGGTTAACCGCTAATGAAAAGATGGATAATTCTTTTGAACGATCATGTAATAAATGTTCTCTATTGGTTGAGTCTGTCACATCTTGTATTTGAAACAGTGCATACCTTTCGCCTTTGAATGTAATTGATTTTACATAGCATGATTGCGCCATATAGACACTGGAACGGTTAATACGTGTGTATAGAGGGAAAAGTTTGGGATGTAACGCGCTTGATAAAAATGATGACATGCCATATTTTGTAGCATGTTCTAGTGTTCTTTCTATAGGTTGGGTATTACTAAAAGCAAAACAATCAAAAATGGATTTAGAAATTAAGTCGGCTTTGTGTAAACGGCTATGGCTCAAAAACCATTGATTTATGCCAATAATTGTCCCTGTATAATCGGTGACGAGTAATCCACAATCTGTGTTATCAAATACGATGTCTGACAAGAAGTTTTGCATGTATTAATAATCCTTTATTTAAATACTTTGTTTGGTGAAGCGTTCAAGTTCATTGATTAACCGCTTAATCGATTCACTTGTCATAATTAAACTTACCTGCCCTCTAATTTCTTTACTCGGTAAACTAAATGTCATAGATAGTGTGAGCACAAGTGGATCTGTGCCAACGTTCATTCGTTCAATATCAAATACATCATTGATATTTCCTGTAATAAGGTCGGGAATGCTACTTTCGAGTTCACACTCTAAAACATCAGAAATACAACCAAAACACGTGTTGAGAATAATATTAGAAATTTCTTTTAGCGCTTCTTGTTCCATTTCGCCTAATTCATTGCTCCAACCTTCTTCCCCCAAAATACTATGAATAAGCGCTAAGCTTGATTCGTTGTTGAAAAGTAGAAAAGCATTACCAGAGAATTTTCCATGAAAACATTGTTCAACAGCATTTACACTTCCGGGCGATAAATTGTTTAAAATGGACAGCGCTGCATTAAAATCGACGGCTTGTAATGATGGAATAGTTAGCTCAACTTCAGCATCAACCATTTCGCTTAATGATACTGCTGCTCGGCCCATACCAATATTGAATAACTCACTTAATGTATCGCAATGTTCTTGAGTAAAAATGGTCGATGGATTGTTTGTTTGTTCTTGGTTAAGAAAATTGAGGATCATTGCTTCGTTAATAGGCTTACCATAAAAAGTAGCACCGAGTTTTTCAAAGCGTTGTTTGACTACCGTTTGCATATTAGCGGTAAAAATACCTATATGAGCAGAAGGTTGTAATTTTTTGAGTGTAGGGAGAATGTCATAACCTGTACCATCTGGCATATTATGATCTAATGAAATGAAGTCAAATGTTGTGTTTTGTGCGCCCTCTAACGCTTGTGAAATATTAGCGGCTTCAGTAATAGTCCAGTTTTCAAAATACGTTTTTATTATTTTGATAATGATCATTCGTGTTAATCGACTATCGTCCACGATTAAAACTGACTTTATCTCCGCCATATCTCTATCCTTGTAGATGAACATTAACTTATTAATTAATATAATAGACAGGTTTATTTAATAAAAACAATACTAAATATTGAGATTTATCCTATTTTTATGATTCAATAGATTATGAATTTACAGGGAAGAAATTATGCAATCGCAAATAGATAGTTCACAAGATACATGGACAATATCTGACACTAAACAAATTCTGACTTTTTCATTAAATAATGAAGAATTTGGTGTTGATATTCTAACAGTGAATGAAATCCGAGGATGGTCAAACGCAACCACTATTCCCGGTGTTCCCGATTATGTTAAGGGTGTTTTAAATTTACGTGGTCGTATTATTCCCATTATAGATTTACGTATTCGTTTCTCCTTAGCGCCTCTTAATTATGGCCCAACGACAGTCGTCATATTACTTAATATACATAAAAATGGCGTTACTAATATTATTGGTATTGTGGTTGATTCAGTATCAGATACACATGCTATTGATGAAGAGAATTTGAGAGAAAAACCGACCATTGGTGGCTTTATAGATAGTGAATATATAAATGGACTGGTTGAGGTAGATCAACGATTAGTCTTATTATTAGATGTTAATAAGTTGCTCAGTGAACAACACATTGAGCTAATTACTCAAGCGATATAACCTTATAAAGTAGCGCTATTGATAGGTAGTTCTATTTATAGGTAGTGCTATCGGTTAATGTATTAATACTTAAAATAACTCTATTTCACCTTCTTTCATCGACATTTGCGACACCGTTCGTTGCTGATTAATATTGTTAGTTTTTTCATTAACTAATTCACAAATATCTTTAATTTTATTAAATTTAGACAACATCGATTCATCACTATAACTCGCACTATTGATTTTCTGGCTAATGATATCAAACTGATCGATATTAGCAGATATAGAGTCTAATGCTTGCGATGTAATATCTTCAAACTGCAATGACATAACAATATGGTATACCGCATTGTCCATTTCATTACTCATTTCAGATAAATTGTTAAGGTTTTCTTCTACCGAATCGCTAGTGCCCTGCACTAAATTAAATAAAATACTAGATTGCTTATCATTAATTTTTTTGATTTTATAAAACGATTCGTTCATCCCAATTACGGCTTCATTTAATAATTTTTTTGTTCTATTTATTTCATTATTAATAATGGAACGTTCATTATTGAATGTTTTTTCTAACGTAAAAAACATGTCAGATAATGATTTTTCCATCTCGTTATTAGACTCTTTATTAGGTTCTTTAACCGCGTTTTTATGCTTTTTATTGATATGAGTGTAATTTCCCTGAACACTAGTTTCAAAAGTATCACTGTTCTTAGTGATATAGCCAGTAATAGAAATAACAATTAAAGTGGTACAGCTAGTGATAATAATAGCGACAGGCCAATGAAGGTAAGCCGCCGACATAATGAGGAATAAAAGCGACATTTGAGCTGAGAAATACCATTTATGTAATTGGTTCATATAACGTCCTTATTTTATTTGATGAGCTGTTTTGCTAATATTATTAAGTAATTTTTTAGCTATTTTATTCAATGGCACATCGTCTACATGTGCACCAAGCTTGTAAGCAGAACCCGGCATTCCCCAAATTAAACTCGATTGTTCATCTTGAACTATCGTGTAATGGCCATTGTGTTTTAATGCTAATAGTCCATTAGCACCATCGTTACCCATTCCTGTTAATAACCCTGCGTGAACATTAGCTTTTGATAATTTATTTAAAGAATCAAACATTATATCAACCGATGGTTTGTGGCCGTTATGGGCTAATTCATCTGATAATTGACACACATATTGACTGTTCAGATAAATAATAGTTAAGTGAAACCCTCCGGGCGCTATATATACATTGCCCGGTTTTAATACTTGCCCTTCTTTTGCTTCATGTACTCTTAGTTCACAATGTGTATTTAAACGCTTTGCAAATCGCTGACTAAAGCTTGCTGGAATATGCTGCGTAATCACAATTGGTGGTGAATTAATGGGGAATGAACACAAAATATCCTTTAATGCTGCCGTCCCGCCAGTCGATGCGCCTAACGCAAGAATTTGATGAGTTAGATCTAATTCACTCGAGTTAAATAACTCAACATTACTATTGCTTATAATAGGTTTCATTGGCAGTTGAATCATTGCGGCGAGTTTTATTTTTTGATGTAATAATTCGCTAAATTCAGATAAATCGTCCAATAAATCTCTAGAACGCGGCTTTGAGATAAAATCAATAGCGCCTTGTTCAAGTGCCTCTAACGTTGTTTTTTCTCCTTGAGATGTCAATGTTGATAACATAATGACTGGCATTGGCCTTAACCTCATCAAATTTTTCAAAAAAGTAATACCATCCATTTTTGGCATTTCTACATCAAGTGTTATGACATCAGGAGAAAATTCTTTAATGAGTGAACGAGCTTCATAAGCATCCTTAGCTGTTCCTACGACGGTAAGGTCAGAGAAACTGGTTATTATTTCACTTAAAATATCACGAATTAATTTTGAGTCATCAACAATGAGTACTTTGATTAACGTCATATCTTCCTTGTCATAGTAATTAACATCTTTATTTCTTAGCATTACGCATTAAGTTCATGAACAAAATTTATAGTTTTTGATACGTCGTACGACCTAAGGATTTAAAATATTTCATTGCCTGTGTCGGTGATTCTGAATGTCCAATAAATAAAATACCGCCTGGTTTTAATAATTTAGCCATTCGATCTAATAAAGTGTGTTGCGTTTCTTTGTCAAAATAGATCATGACGTTTCGGCAAAAAATAACATCTAACGGCTCGTCAATATTCCATATATCAATAAGATTAGAGTGTTGAAAGTCGATGAGTTTTTTCAAATTTTCTTTAACTATTACCTTATTAATATTTTCATTTTTACCGCGCATAAAGCCAAGTTTTTTACGGATTAAACTCAAGTTCTCAATACGTTCTAATGAATAGATACCTGTTTTAGCGGTCTTTAAAACATCAGTATTAATGTCTGTCGCTAATATTTTTATATCCCATTCATTAATATCGATATTTGCTTCTAATAAGCTAATAGCAATACTGTAAGCTTCTTCTCCTACGGAACAAGCTGAAGACCATATTCGTAAGCTGCGTTGCCCTTGTTGAAAAAGCGATGGTATATATGTCTCACTTAAAAATTCAAAATGATGAGGTTCTCTATAAAACGACGTTAGATTCGTCGTCATGGCATTTATAAAGTACGCAATTTCTTCTGACGAATTATCAAGTACTGTTAAATACTCATCAAAAGAATTTAGCGCTAAGTCTCTAACGCGCTTTATCAATCTGTTGTAAACAAGGTCTTTTTTATGATCAGCTAAATCTATACCTGCATAATTATAAATTCGTGTCTTCACTTGTTCAAAATCGTGATCATTGTAAACGAACTCTCGATGATAACTTTCAATCGTTAGTTTAAGTTGTTCTGAAGCTCGCTTGTCTTGACTCATGATAGTGCCTTAGAACTCTTCCCAGTGAGTATCATGAGTGGTATTTTCTTGATTGTTTTTGAGATTTTTATTCGCTTGTGGCGAGTTAGTCGATTGATTGTGAATGTCATTGTTGTCAGTTGAAAAGAAGCGCATTAGTTGTCTTAATTGAACCGCTTGCTCTTCCATACTTTCTGATGCGGCAGCCACTTCTTCAACCAATTCAGCATTTTGTTGTGTGCCTTTATCCATATTGGTAATCGCAACATTAACTTGATTAATACCTATTGATTGCTCAGTACTAGCTAACGAAATTTTATTTACAATACTAGATACTTCATGAATGGCTGTTACTATTTCGGTTAATGCTTTACCTGATTCATCAACAAAACGACCACCTTCGTCAACTTTGTCGACACTGTCACTAATCAAGCCTTTAATTTCTTTGGCTGAACTAGCACTTCGCTGAGCTAAATTTCTTACCTCGGCTGCAACAACGGCAAAACCGCGTCCTTGATCACCGGCACGTGCTGCCTCAACAGCGGCGTTAAGTGCTAATAAATTTGTTTGAAATGCTATCTCATCAATAACACTAATGATTTCAGCAATTTTTTTGCTCGAACGGCTTATTTCACTCATCGAACGTACAACTTTTTCTGAAATGATGCCGCCATTTTCAGCGAGTATTTTTGCATTTTCAGCGAGTAAATTAGCTTGTGAAGCATTGTCAGCGTTTTGTTTAACAGTGGCTGTCATTTCTTCCATACTTGCGGCAGTTTCCTCAAGGCTGGCTGCTTGTGATTCAGTTCGAGTACTTAATGTATTATTACCTTTAGATATTTCTTCAGCACCAGAAGCAATTGTTCCACTGTTGGTGCGTATTTCACCTACCGTTTCTTCAAGTTTTTTCATGGCTATTTGCAATGAATTATCTAAGTCGTTGAATGTGCCTTTAAAATGGCCTTCCATTCTAGAGCTTAATTTTCCATTAGCTAAATCCGATACGACACGTTTAACTTCTTCAATGGGAGTAACAATTGAATCAAGCATTTCGTTCATGCCGCGAGCCACATTACCAGTAAAGCCGCTATATTCTTTAGCGTTAAGGCGTGAATTTAAGATACCAACGGCTGCATTTTGAATTAGTTTTTCAACATCAGCTTCTGCAGCTAATTGCTGAGTAACATCGCTCCATTCTAAAACAACCCCTAATCTATTATTAGATTCGTCGATAACGGGCGCAGCAGATACATTAAAAGACCTTGGCCCAATCACTAATTGTGTATTAAAAGGATGTTTCAATGATTCAATTAAATCTGGTTGGTCAGTTAAATCTTTATAAAAAGATTCAATTTTCATTCCTATTAATTGCTTCACACTAAATTCAGGTAGGTCTTGTTTAATGTCGCTTTCAGCGTCTAGTAACATCTTATTAATGGCATTATTGACGTAAATAATATTGCCATTATTGTCTGCCATCATCACACAAGAGGTAACGTTGTCTAACGCCACTTTAATACGTTCTGAGCGTTGTGCTATTTGTTTTGCGTCATTGACTTCAAAACCTAATTTGATTTGAATAGACTTAACCATGCGAAGTAATTTACCAGACTCACCTTCTTCAGTTACAGAAATATCTCGGGTATAGTCTCCTTCTGTAATTTTCTGTAATTCATTAATAGAATTATTAATCCCAGATAAAATAGTACGTTTTACGACACGATTAACACCAAATGCTAAGACTCCAAAACCAGCTACCGGGCCAAGTACATCTAACGCTGGTATCGCTGAAAAACATAAAGGCACGCCAATAACGACAGAGACTACAACACTACTCATTAACCATTTGTTAATTTGTGCTTGGTAATTATTTGATAAAATACTATTTGGACCGGGTAATACAACTTCTTCAGATTTGAGCTTTTCATACAATAGTTCTGTCATTTCTACTTGTTTTTCAGAAGGATTAGACCTTACTGACATATACTCAGCCAAACGACCATTTTTCATTAATGGCGTGACATTAGCCGTCACCCAATAATAGTCTCCATTTTTACATCGATTTTTAATCACTCCAACCCACGGACGACCAAGCGCTAATGTCTGCCATAGATCTTTAAAGACTGCTTCTGGCATATCTGGATGGCGAACAACATTGTGATTTTCACCTACGAGTTCTTTCTCTGAGAAACCGCTAACTTCAATGAAAGCAGGGTTGACGTATGTGATCCGTCCCTGTAAATCGGTTTTAGTAACTAAGTCTTCACCTGGTTTCAATGAAATACGACAATCAGTTACTGGTATGTTGTTGCGCATTATTGTTCTCCTCGAACATTTAATCCATTAAGCGACATGGTTTGTCTTTTGTAGTGACAATTCTTTAGATGACAATAGTTGGTTAACGTCTAATAAAATAAGCATTTTATTGTCTATAGTAGATAACCCAATTATAAATTCATCATCAATAATACTAATTTTACTGGGCGCTGGTTTGATGTCTTTTTCATTAATATCATAAGTTTGTGAAAAAGAGTCCACCAGCAATCCCATTAATCTGAAACGTGTGCCATCATTAATATTTAGAACAATGACAATACGATTATTCAAAGTATGGTCATTAGGTAAATTAAATCGTTTTCTAAGATTAATCACAGGGATTATTTGTCCCCTTAAATTCATTACGCCATCGATATAATTCGGACTATTAGGGACGAGCGTCGTTTGGCTCCACTCTCTAAGTTCTTGAACCTTTAAAATATCAATTGCATATTCTTCACCTGCCAAGATAAATGATAAAAATTGCTGGCCTTGTTCATCAATATCTATAATCTCTTCATCAATCATGCTGCACCCTCGGCGGTATAATCAACAACATCTAATTCATCATCTTTTATGAATTGATTTAAATGAATGACACCTCGGATATCAATAATTAATGCAACATTACCGTTCCCCAAAATAGTAGCGCCAGCAATGCCATCTACAGCCATATAATTAGTATCGAGGTTCTTTAAAACAAACTGTTGTTGGTCTAATAATTCATCGACTAATAATGCGTATTTTTGACCATTGTTTTCAACGATGACTATCATTTCTTCTTCATACTTTTCTGCTGTTTGTGGCAAAGAAAATAATCGTTTTATTGAGTAGATAGGAATATATTCTTCTCTAAATAAATAAACACTTGAACGCCCAGCAACGGCTTTGACTTGTTTATTATTGATTTGAGCCGATTCGACGATAGAAATAAGTGGCACGATATAAGTTTCATTAGCCACTTTAATTAATTGACCATCGAGAATAGCTAGTGTTAACGGTAGACTGACTGAAAATGTAGAACCCTGTCCAGATATTGATGCAACGGTAACGTGACCGCCTAGTGATTCTATATTTCGCCTAACAACGTCCATGCCTACGCCGCGCCCAGATAAATCATTAATTTCTTGAGATGTGGAAAATCCGGGCGTGAAAATTAATTCATTAATATCTTGCTCGCTAAGCTCTTGCTCATTAGTGATTAGCCCTTTTTCTAATGCTTTTTGCTTAATAACAGCACTATTTAATCCACGACCATCATCAATAATATCAATAATTATATAACCGCCTTGATGATAAGCTTTTAAATGAACGAGCCCTGTTTCGGGTTTGCCCATTGTTATACGCTCTTGGGGAGTTTCTATACCATGATCTAAAGAGTTTCTGACTAAATGAATAAGTGGGTCACCTATTTTTTCCATCACCGTTTTATCTATTTCGGTATTTTCACCGGAAAACTTCAACTCAATTTTCTTATTTAATTTAGCGCTAATATCATAAACCATACGAGGAAATCGATTGAAGACAAAACTCACAGGTAACATGCGTATTCGCATGACATCTTCTTGTAATTCTCGGGTATTACTTTCTAACTGTGCTAATCCATCAATGAGCTTAGCGGCTAATTGATGATCATGATTTAATAAATCACTACCAATTTGTTTTAACATTGCTTGAGTAATAACAAGCTCACCAACACGGTTCATCAAAGTATCAACTTTATCTATGCCGACACGAATAGAAGCACTTTCAAAAACTGACATTGATGTATTATTAGTGGCTATTTCTGGAGTAGCTTTAACATTGGGCAGTGATTTATTATTTATTTCGGTTGCCGTTTGAATGTCGCTATTGGTTGGTTGCTCAGTAATATTATTAATAGCGTTGTTAGATGTTTCTACAAACGTTATTACTAAATCACATTCATCCTCTACCCATTCAAATATTTCATCGATGTCTGAACGTGCACAATTTGAATTAAGTGTAAGTTGCCATGACAAATAACAGTCTTCACCGTTTAATGATGATAATTCTGGAATATTTGTATGATCGATAGTTTGAGTAACAGTGCCTAAGTCAGTTAATGCATTAATAATATTAATGGCATCATTACCTGTTTTTAGCATGTCTAAATGAGGTTTAAAATTGATTGCCCATTGGCCAACGCCTTTAGGTTCAATAGTGTTTTCAACCATATTCGAATTGGTAATACTTTCTATTTTTAGCGTCTTTTCAAGTGCTTTTTTAACGTTTACTACATTGAGGTTATCGCATTCAATCCCATCACGTGCTGCTTCAATCAATAACTTAATACAGTCTATTGATTGTAATAATAGGTTTGTGTCATCTTTATTAATATCACGTCGACCATCTCGCATTTCATCAAGTAATGTCTCAACTTCATGAGTAAAGTCTGTTACGTGCACAAAACCAAACGTACCAGCACCGCCTTTAATTGAATGTGCAGTACGAAAAATAGCATTAATAATATCGACATCGCCTTGTTCAATATTGAGCAAGCTTGATTCCATGAGTGCCAATCCTTCGAAACTTTCGTCTAAGAATGTTGGAATAAATTGCGACAGGTCAATACTCATATACGATGCTTACCTTATGACACGTTTGATGGTTAACAATAATTTTTCAGGATTAAATGGTTTCACCAGCCATCCAGTAGCCCCAGCTTCCTTGCCGCGTTGTTTCATTTCTGGCGAACTTTCAGTGGTTAACATTAAAATTGGCGTAAATTTAAACGCTGGTAATTGTCTAATTTCTTTACATAAATCAATACCATCTATGCCGGGCATGTTTACATCAGTAATGATTAAATCAAAACGTTCATTTTTAGCTTTTTCTAAGCCATCTTGGCCATCACAGGCTTCTACTGTTTCGTAATCTTGCTGTTTAAGAGTGAATGTAACCATGTTTCTAATTGAAACAGAGTCATCAACTATTAAGATCTTTGCCATTATACTTTCCTATAATTTAGGACTATTGATTAAGCTTTAGAACATCAAATAATCCCAAACTTAATGCACTTTGTGTGAGTTCGTTATTTATGTTTTTCCACGAAAATTTTATATTTTTAGCATTACAATGAGTTACAAGTGCAGTCAATAACTGCAAACCAGCCGTGTCGATACGGACTAATTTTATTGCATCAATGTATATATGTTTAATAGGGTTATCGGATTGGATTTGTTCAAGTATCGTATTTTTAGTTTCATTAACTAATGAAATATCTAACGATTGAGGTAATGGTAATGTGATCGCGTCCATGCAATATCCTTGATTCTATATTTATAGAGGAGCTAGAATATCTATGTTTTTGTACTAGAGTCAAGAAGAAGTTGATAATAAAGGGAAAGTTATATATCAGCGAAGAAGTGAGCTTATCACTACACTTCTTCGCTAAGCAGTCATTAATGTTGTACTTTATTCTCTGATGTAAAACGTAAAATCAGATAACCTAAAATACCAGCACCAAATGAGCCAACTAAAATAGCCAGTTTATCGGCAAACATAAACATAGTTGGATCAGGGAATGCGAGTGAGTTTACAAACAAACTCATGGTAAAACCAATACCCGTTAGTATCGACACACCATATAGCTGCATATAGTTACTATTTTCTGGTAATTTAGCCAAGCCTAGTTTGATAGCAATAAAGCTAAAGACAAACACACCAACTTGCTTACCAATAAATAATCCAGCAGCAATACCTAACGGTACTGGTGTTAATATCTGGTCAACTGATATTGTTCTAAAATCAACACCTGCATTTACAAATGCAAATAGCGGTAAGATAAAGAAGGCAACCCAATAATGTAAGTCATGTTCCATCGATTTAAGCATTGAGCGTTTAATATTTCCGGCTATAACTTTACGTTGTGTTAATGGAATAGAGAATGCTAATGCAACGCCAGCAAGCGTCGCGTGTACACCTGATTTTAATACACTAACCCATAAAACAATACCTACTAAGATGTAAGCCGCTTTACGGTCTACACCAAGTCTATTCATAATGAACAGAACAGCGATAGCCGCCGCAGCAACAGCAATGGACAATGTCGATAATTCTGCGGTATAAAATAACGCGATGATAACAATAGCGCCTAAATCATCAATAATAGCTAATGCCATTAAAAATATCTTAAGAGACACGGGTACTCTCTTACCAAGTAATGAGAGAACACCTAATGCAAACGCAATATCTGTTGCTGTTGGTATTGCCCAGCCTTGTGTACCTACTGAATCTGTACCTACAAAGAATAAATAGACAGCCGCTGGAACAACCATACCGCCGACAGCAGCAAAGCCTGGCAAAGCTATTTGAGAAAATGAAGATAAGTGCCCTTCTAATATTTCTCGTTTAACCTCAAGTCCAATCAATAAGAAAAAGATAGCCATTAAGCCATCGTTGATCCAAAGTAATAGCGGTTTATCGATGTGAAGTGCGCCAAAACGAACCTCGACTGGCGTCGCAAGAAAAGAATCATAAAGATCGGAAAAGCCCGTATTTTTCAATAATAAAGCAAAGATAGTAACAAAGATTAATATCACGCCCGCTGAAGATTCTTTTTTGATAAATTCTTCTATAACTGTTTTCATTCAATAATATCCAAAAGTAAAAAAATATATATTAGAAGAATTAAACAAACATGTCGACATAATATGTCTTACATTTATCTATATCTTATATCAAGCTGTTAATTTTAAGAATAATATGTGGAGATAAGCATAAGGAAAGATTTGGTAGGAAGTGAAAGAAAAAGTGAGACAGGAATAAACTGCCTCACTTTAATATTGGTAAGTAATAATTACGCGTTTTCTGCTGCGAATTGTTTCATAAATGAAACAAGCGCTTGAACACCTTCTAATGGCATTGCGTTGTAAATACTTGCTCGCATACCGCCAACACTTCGATGACCTTTAAGCGCCATTAAACCAGCCGCTTTAGATTGTTCTAAGAACAATGCATCTAATGAACTATCGGTTAATTGGAAAGTGACATTCATGCGAGAACGATGGTTAGGTTCTACTTTATTTTGATAGAAATCTAAGCTGTCGATCGTATCGTATAGTAACTCGGCTTTTTCGATGTTGCGTTGTTCCATCGCTTTAACGCCGCCCTGCTCTAACAACCATTTGAAGACTTCACCTGCTAGATACCAAGCGAATGTAGGCGGTGTGTTAAACATTGAATCGTTATCGCTAGTAAGCTGATAATCAAAGATTGATGGCGTCATTGGTAGTGCATTACCCATTAAGTCTTCACGCACAATCACAATTGATAAGCCTGATGGTCCGATGTTCTTTTGCGCACCTGCGTAGATTACGCCGTATTTAGACACATCAATTTCACGCGATAAAATAGTTGAAGATAAGTCAGCCACTAATGGCGCGTTAACTTCTGGCTCTTCGCTCATTTCGATACCATCAACGGTTTCGTTCGGGCAATAATGGAAATAAGCAGCATCGTCGCTTACATTCCACGTTGAACGAGGTGCTACAGTGTTTAAACCATCAATGTTAGCAGGTTGTGCAACCACGTTGATTTCACCATATTTTTGCGCTTCAGTTACCGCTGATTTCGACCATGAGCCAGTCACTAAGTAATCAGCTTTACCCGTTAAACCAATAAGGTTTAATGGTACAGCAGAGAATTGACCACGACCACCGCCATGACAAAATAACACGCGGTAGTTCTCTGGAATGTTCATTAATTTACGTAAATTAGCTTCGGCTTCTTGTGCCACCGCCATGTAGTTTTTATCACGGTGGCTAAATTCCATAATTGAAATGCCGTGACTTTGCCAGTCAATAAATTCTTGTTGCGCTTTTTTCATCACAGCGGCAGGTAGCATTGCTGGTCCTGCACAAAAGTTGTATACCTTTGTCATGGTGTTTCCTATATTTAATTTTTAAAATCTTTAACGTTTATCCCCCAATGGGCATAAACAAAAAAAGCGCCGTTAGGCGCTTTTTAACAATGTAAGTTTACTCGGCGTCAGTCGGTGGTGTTACATCACTCGACTCTGAACTGCTAGCATTTGCAGCTTGTTCGCCTTCAATCACTTCACCTTCAACAACATCGCCTTCAACAACCTCTGTTGTATCTATTTCTTCGATGCGTTGTAGTGCAACAACTTTCTCACCTTCAACAGTACGAATTAGCGTCACACCTTGCGTGTTACGACCAACCGTTGAAACGCCTTCAACAGGTGTACGAACTAGCGTGCCTTTGTTAGAGATAATCATGATTTCATCATTTTCATCAACTTGAACAGCGCCAATTACTAAGCCATTACGTTCGCTTACTTTAATCGATACAACACCTTGTGTTGCACGACTCTTCGCAGGGTAATCTTCTAGCACTGTACGTTTACCGTAACCATTTTCAGTCACAGTTAAAATACAACCATCACCATGAGGAACGATAAGTGATACTACTTTTTGACCTTCTTTAAGCTTCATACCGCGAACACCCGTACCTGTACGGCCGATTGCACGACATTGCTCTTGGCTAAAGCGAACTACTTTACCTTCATCAGAAAACAACATGATTTCGCTGTCATCTTCTGTTAACGCTACGCCAACTAATTCATCATCATCACGTAGATTAACAGCAATAATACCGTTAGCACGTGGACGAGAGTAAGCTGTTAGGTTAGTTTTCTTAACCGTACCTGCAGCAGTTGCCATTAAAATACACTTGTCTTCTGTGTATTCACGAACTGGTAGAATAGCAGTAATACGTTCATCTTTTTCAAGCGGTAGTAAGTTAACAATTGGCTTACCACGAGCTTGACGAGAAGCTAATGGTAGTTGATAAGTTTTAAGCCAGTACATTTTACCGCGGTTAGAGAAACACAACATGGTGTCATGTGTATTTGCTACTAACAGACGTTCGATGAAATCTTCATCTTTCATCTTCGTTGCTGCTTTACCTTTACCACCACGGCGCTGTGCTTCGTATTCAGTCAATGGCTGATACTTAACATAACCTTCGTGCGATAAAGTAACTACAACGTCTTCTTCAGTAATTAGATCTTCTAATGATAAATCATGTGACGCATTAGTAATTTCTGTGCGGCGCTCATCACCAAATTCTTCAAGAACAGCTTCTAGCTCTTCAACAATCACTTCCATTAGACGCTCAGGAGAACCTAAAATGTGAAGTAATTCAGCGATTAACTCTAGAATCTCTTTGTATTCACCCAAGATTTTTTCATGTTCTAAACCAGTTAAACGGTGAAGACGTAATTCTAAAATAGCTTGTGCTTGAGTCTCTGTTAAATAGTAAAGACCATCACGAATACCAAATTCTGGTTCTAACCATTCAGGACGAGCCGCATCATCACCAGCACTTTCAAGCATGGCTGCAACATTACCTAACTCCCAACCTTTAGCGACTAAAGCAACTTTAGCCTCTGCTGGTGTTGGTGAATTACGAATAAGCTCAATAACAGGTTCAATATTTGCTAGCGCAATCGCTAGTGATTCTAAAATATGAGCGCGTTCGCGGGCTTTACGCAGTTCAAATACAGTACGGCGTGTTACAACTTCACGGCGATGACGTACAAAACTAGATAACATTTCTTTAAGGTTAAACAATTTAGGACGGTTGTCCTCAAGTGCCACCATGTTGATACCGAAAGACACTTGCATTTGCGTTTGTGAATATAAGTTATTTAAAACAACTTCGCCCACTTCGCCGCGTTTGATTTCAATAACCATACGCATGCCGTCTTTATCAGACTCATCACGTAGTGCACTAATACCTTCTACTTTCTTATCACGAACAAGCTCAGCCATTTTTTCAATTAGGCGAGCTTTATTTACTTGATAAGGAAGTTCGTGAACAATAATCGTTTCTTTACCGTTGTCGGCTACTTCCACTTCAGCGCGGGCACGAATTCTTACTTTACCGCGGCCTGTTTTGTACGCATCAACAATACCTTGACGACCACTAATGATACCTGCCGTTGGGAAATCAGGACCAGGGATGAATTCTAGAAGCTCTTCAATGGTGATATCTTCGTTTTTAATAAATGCTAAACAACCAGATATTACTTCATTTAAGTTATGCGGTGGAATGTTTGTTGCCATCCCTACAGCAATACCTGACGAACCATTCACTAATAGATTAGGAATACGCGTTGGTAGTACAACGGGAATATGTTCTGTACCGTCATAGTTAGGCGCGAAGTCTACCGTTTCTTTTTCAAGATCGATAAGTAACGAATGTGCCATTTTCTTCATGCGAATTTCGGTATAACGCATTGCTGCTGCGCTATCACCATCAACAGAACCAAAGTTACCTTGGCCATCAACTAGTGGATAACGTAATGAGAACGGCTGTGCCATACGTACGATAGTGTCATAAACAGCAGTATCACCATGTGGATGATATTTACCGATTACGTCACCAACCACACGGGCTGATTTCTTGTATGCTTTATTCCAATCATTGTTCAATACATTCATTGCAAAAAGTACACGGCGATGTACGGGTTTTAAACCATCACGAACATCAGGTAATGCACGGCCTACGATTACACTCATCGCATAATCTAGGTACGAGTTCTTTAATTCGTCTTCGATATTCATCGGAGATACATTTTTGTCCAACTCAGTCATAAGTCCCTAAAATCCCTGTTTTTGTAGATATAAAACATTCCACGCTATAATTGTTCTTATTCAGATGGCGTAAAATTCAAAAAATAGTGCTTGATTCTAGCATAGTATCTTGTTGATGCTAGCGGTAATATCGCTTAATTTTGGCTTCTAGGGGCATTAACGGCCATATTTGATAAAATTGACAGTTTACCGTTCATTTATTAACCATTAATGTAACTCGTTATTTCGCGTTAAAATTGACTAGCGTGAGGGTTGTGCTTGTTATAACAACCCCCTTATAATAATGACAACTTTTCGTTTATACATTATTACTCTTTATGCCTAACTCACAGACTCAATCAGATCACCAATCGTCGGTTAATGTTGATCCACAAGAAATCGAAAAATTTTCTGCACTAGCACAACAATGGTGGGATTTAAGTGGTGAATTTAAACCACTTCATTTGATGAACCCAACACGCTTAAACTATGTGAGTGATAAGTCTGATGGCTTATTTGGTAAGAAAGTTGTTGATGTTGGTTGTGGTGGCGGTATTTTAGCAGAGTCGATGGCTAAACTTGGCGGTGATGTGTTGGGCATCGATATGGCAACAGCTTCATTAAATGTTGCGACTTTACATGCGTTAGAAACTGGCGTTAAGAACGTTAGTTATCAAGAAATTCCTGTTGAGACGTTAGCTAAAGAGCAACCCCAATCATTTGATGTGGTCACTTGTATGGAAATGTTGGAGCATGTGCCCGACCCACAATCTATCGTTCGTGCCTGTTTTGAGTTAGTTAAACCTGGAGGTCAAGTATTCTTTTCTACGTTAAATAGAACGACACGCTCTTACTTGTTAGCCATTATTGGCGCTGAACATTTGTTAAAATTAGTACCCAAAGGTACACATAATCATAAGAAATTTATTCGTCCGAGTGAATTAATTCGTTTTGTTGATAACAGTGGTGCCCGTTGTATTGATGCGATTGGTGTTCATTACAATCCATTAACTGAACAATTTAAAACAAATGATGACTTATCGGTTAATTATCTGATTCATTGTCAGCTTAATGACGACACATAACGTATGTTGTTAATCGTAACGTTTTAGAACTCGAACTTTCTACTAGAGCTATCTATTAAAAGTAGAACTATATAATTTCAATTAAGTAGGATGTGCCGCTATGAACACTAACAATCCAATCAAAGCTGTATTATTTGATTTAGACGGCACCTTGCTCGATACCGCGCTCGACCTTGGCGGCGCGGCTAATATGTTATTAGCTAGAGATAACTTACCGTTGTTAAGTGATGAGGTCATACACCAAACAGCGTCACAAGGTTCTTTAGCATTAGTTAAAGCCGGTTATGGCGATCAATTAACTGACGAACAATATAGTACATTACGTGATCAGTTTTTAAGCAACTATACCAACTATATCAATGATCAAACTAGTTACTTTAAATCAGTTAATTTTTTATTAGATCAACTTGATGCTAACAATATTGTTTGGGGTATCGTTACTAACAAACCAACGCTTTACACACAACAGTTGTTGAAGCACTACCGCCGCCTTGAAAATTGCGCTGTAGTGATTTGTGGTGATACGTTAAATGTCTCTAAACCTGATCCTGCTCCGTTATTATTAGCCGCTGACTCGTTAAACATAGCGCCTAAATATATTGCTTACGTTGGTGATGCAAGAACAGATATACAATCGGCTAATAGTGCCGGAATGCTTAGTATTGCAGCAAATTACGGTTACATTCCGGTTGACGATCCAACCTCAGACTGGGGCAGCGATCATATAATTGATCATGCAAAGGATCTTTTACCTTTGTTATCGATCAAGTAAAATATACGACCCTATATTGGAAGATATATTTGAAGAAATAGTAACTGAAATAAGCCATTAAATAAGCGATCAAAAAATATAAAAATATATTTAAAAAATATCGATTATAAATTGAAATTTTGAAAAATAACGAGTGATAATCATCAAACTGATAGTTCCCACTAACCTTTTTAAAAAAAAGTAATTTATCCACAGCTTATTCTATATTTTAACACTTGCATTGTGGTCAGTTCCCCCTTATCTTGTATCTCATAAATTTTATAAACCTATATATTGTGTATTTAAGCTTAAGTAAACACTAGAGAGTATGGATAGTTTTTAGTGGATTTATCCTCACTGTTACCTATATTTCAATGTTATTGAAACGATTTACTCTACCTTTACTTCTGTTTTTACCATATTGGTCAGCATAAACGGCAACGGACATTAATAATGAATAAAAACCTACTAGTTACTAAACGCAGTGGCAAGCAAGAACCTATTGATCTAGACAAGATCCATAAAGTACTCGATTGGGCAGCTAAAGGGCTAGAAAATGTTTCAGTCTCTCAAGTAGAGATCAAAGCACATATTCAGTTTTATATGGGCATTGAAACAAAGGATATTCATGAAACAGTTATAAAAGCTGCTGCAGATCAAATATCAGAAACAACCCCTGATTATCAATATATGGCTGCACGTTTAGCTATCTTCCATCTTCGTAAGAAAGCCTATGGTCAGTTTGAGCCACCGCATCTATATGCTCATACTGTAAAAATGTGTGCCGAAGGTCGTTATGATACGCATTTATTAACAGACTATACTGAAGCTGAATTTGAACAAATGAATGATGCACTTGAACATTCACGTGATTTAAACTTTAGTTACGCGGCCGTTAAACAGCTTGAAGGTAAATATTTACTACAAAATCGTAGTACCGGTGAAATATTTGAGAGTGCGCAATTCCTGTATATGTTGATTGCTGCCGCATTATTTTCAAAATACCCAGCTGCAACACGCATGGATTACATTATCCGTTTTTATAATGCGACGTCATTATTTAAAATATCTTTACCAACGCCAATTATGGCGGGTGTTCGAACGCCAACAAGACAATTTAGTTCATGTGTTCTTATTGAGTGTGGCGATAGTCTTGATTCAATCAATGCCACATCAAGTTCAATTGTTAAATACGTTAGCCAACGTGCAGGCATTGGTATTAATGCTGGTCGTATTCGCGCTATTGGCAGTACCATTCGCGGCGGTGAAGCTAATCACACGGGTTGTATTCCTTTTTATAAACACTTTCAAACCGCTGTTAAAAGTTGTTCACAAGGTGGCGTTCGAGGCGGTGCAGCAACCTTATTTTACCCATTATGGCATTTAGAAGTTCAGTCGTTATTAGTACTTAAAAATAACCGCGGTGTTGAAGAAAATCGTGTGCGTCATATGGATTATGGTGTTCAATTTAATAAAACGATGTACCAACGTTTAATTAAAGGTGGTGACATTACATTATTCTCACCAAATGATGTTCCAGGTTTATACGATGCATTCTTTGCCGATCAAGATAAATTTGACGCGTTATATACCCAATATGAGAATGACGATTCAATTCGTAAAGAAACCATCAAAGCTTCTGAATTGTTTTCATTATTTGCACAAGAGCGTGCAAGTACAGGTCGTATTTACCTGCAAAATGTTGATCACTGTAATACGCACAGTCCATTTGACCCAAGTGTTGCACCGATTAAACAATCAAACTTATGTTTAGAGATTGCTCTACCAACAAAACCATTACAAACTCTTGATGATCCTAATGGTGAAATTGCATTATGTACGTTGTCAGCTTTTAACTTAGGCATGATCAAATCATTAGATGATTTAGAAGAATTAGCTGAATTAACGGTACGTGCTCTTGATAACTTATTGAGTTATCAAAACTACCCTATTATTGCCGCACAACAATCAAGTATTAACCGTCGTACATTAGGCGTAGGTGTAATCAACTATGCGTATTACTTAGCAAAAAATGGTGTTAGATATTCAGATGGTAGTGCAAACCGCTTAACCCACGAAACATTCGAAGCGATTCAATATTATTTACTCAAAGCATCAAATGATTTAGCGAAAGAATTGGGTCCTTGTGAGTGGTTTAATGAAACAACTTATTCAAAAGGCATCTTACCAATTGATACCTACAAGAAAGAATTAGATAAGTTATGTTCAAACGAACTAAATCTAGATTGGGAAGCACTGCGTACTGAAATCACTACTCATGGTTTACGTAATTCAACAGTATCTGCATTAATGCCATCAGAAACGTCATCGCAAATATCAAATGCAACTAACGGCATTGAGCCACCACGTGGTTTAATCAGTGTTAAATCAAGTAAAGATGGTATTTTAAAGCAAGTTGTGCCTGAATATTTAACCTTACGTGAAAACTACGAACTGTTATGGACTATTCCAAACAACGATGGGTATATCCACCTTGTTGGTATCATGCAAAAATTTGTTGACCAAGCAATTTCAGCCAATACAAATTATGACCCAAGTAAATTTGAAAGCGGTAAAGTCCCTATCAAAGGGATTATTAAAGACTTATTAACGGCTTATAAATTTGGTGTTAAAACTCTTTATTATCATAATACACGTGATGGTGCTGATGACGCACAAGGCGATATTGTTATCGAAAAAGAAGATGATGGCTGTGAAGGCGGCGCGTGTAAAATATAAAGCACCCAATAAAGTATAGACCCAATAAGTGTTAAATCACTTATTGGGTTTTTCAATGAAATTATAAAATCACTCTTTGTTTTATCAAAGACAAGTTTAGAGGCCAAAATGACCTACTCAACGTTTAATCAAACGAAAAACAATCCATTACTCGAACCTATGTTTTTAGGAAATTCGGTAAATGTATCGCGCTTTGATCAGCAAAAATTGCCTATTTTCGAAAAACTAATCGAAAAACAAATTTCATTTTTCTGGCGTCCCGAAGAAATCGATATTTCTAGAGATAGCATGGATTGGAAGAAATTAACGCCAAGCGAACAGCATATATTTATTAGTAATTTAAAGTATCAAACGTTACTTGATTCAATTGCAGCGCGAAGTGTAAACGTTACCTTGTTACCAATCGTATCGTTACCAGAAATGGAAACATGGATTGAGACTTGGGGCTTTTTTGAAACTATTCATTCTCGTTCATACACACATATTTTACGTAATCTGTTTACTGATCCAAGTGAAGTATTTGATGATATTTTATTAAATGAAAATATCTTAAATCGTGCGACTGATATTGCAAAATACTTTGATGATGTAATTGTTACTACGCAATTATTACAATCGCAAGGTGAAGGAACTTATGAGGTTGAAGGTCGTTCAATAGAAGTAAATATGCGTAAGCTTAAAGAGCGTTTATTCTTATGTATGTGTTCTGTAAATGCACTAGAAGCAGTACGTTTCTATGTAAGTTTTGCCTGTTCGTTTGCATTTGCTGAGCGTGAATTATTGGAAGGTAATTCAAAAATTATTAAGCTTATTGCACGTGATGAATCAGTTCATTTAACCGGTACACAACATATCTTGAATTTATGGGCGGAAGGTAAAGACGACCCTGAGATGAAAGAAATTAGTGAACAAATGAAAGACGAAGGTTTGCAAATTTTCTTAGATGTTGTTGATCAAGAAAAAGCATGGGCTGATTATTTATTTAAAGACGGTTCAATGATTGGAATGAATAGCGAGATATTAAAACAATATGTTGAATATATTGCTAACCAACGTCTAATTGTTATTGGCCACGAGCCACCATTCGCCACTAAAACTAATCCTCTACCTTGGATTAATTCATACTTGGTGTCGGACAATGTACAAGTTGCTCCACAAGAGTCTGAAATTAGTTCATACCTAGTAGGACAAATTGACAGTGAGCTTGATAACGATGAGTTTGATGACTTTGACTTGTAATATAATAAAATGATGAAAAGTGTCACATTTAATGGCGTATTATTGGATGAAAAAATACCAGAAGATAATACGTTAACTACCTTAGAATACCTTGAGTCACAGAATCTAAAAGTTAACTATCATTGCCGTGATGGTACATGTGGTGCTTGTCGTTGTAAGCTAAATAGTGGAGATGTTATTTATAACACTGACCCGTTAGCTTACATTAGAGACGGTGAGATATTAACATGCTGCACAATACCAACTTCGGATATTGATATTACCTGCAACTATTAACATTTTGTGACATCAACGGTAAACTTCGCTTAAAATCATCGATATAGTTGTAAAATAGACCATTAATAACTAGAATGAAGTTTCTTGTATTATTTGGTTTTTTTATGGCTACCTCTCAACTTTCTAGCCCATCACTTTGTGACTTAGGATGTAATCCTATAGATGCTAATGATTCTTCTCCTTTCTCAAAACTAGATCATGTTGTTGCTATTGGCGGCGGTCATGGCTTAGGTCGTGTTTTATCTTCTCTTTGTCATTTAGGTGAGAAACTCACAGGAATAGTAACAACGACAGATAACGGTGGATCGACAGGTCGATTACGTGAAAGTGAAGATTGTATTGCGTGGGGTGATTTACGTAACTGCATCCATCAATTAACAACAACGCCAACAATCGCTCGCTCAATGTTTGAATATCGTTTCACGGGTAATGGTGATATCGCTGACCATAACCTTGGTAATTTAATGCTGTTAGCTTTAGATCAAATGAGTGTAAGACCACTTGATGCGATTAATTTAATTCGAGAAATGCTCCAAGTTAAAAGCGCTATTATTCCAATGTCGGAACAACCAACGCATTTAGTCGCAGTAAGCGAACAAAAGCAGCGTATATTTGGCGAGATTAGAATTGATAAAATGCCTGATATGCCGCAACGCTTACTACTTGAACCGACAGTTAGTGCAACCCCAGAAGCAATTAAAGCAATTGAACAAGCACAATTAATAATTATTGGCCCTGGAAGTTTACTGACGAGTATTATGCCTCCGTTATTATTACCAGAGTTACAAAAAGCTATCGCAAACAGCAAAGCAAAGAAAATATTCATTACAAACCTAATTGCCGAAGATAGCCCAGCCGGAAATATTACTAAATCAGGTCTTTTACGTTGGTCACAAGAGATGACAAAATTAGCGACGCCTGATGCTATTTTGCTTCAATCAGAAACAACGAAAGTAAAAGATGTTTACTATTACCGTGATATCAAAAGTGAAACGTCGGTGTATCACGATAGAGCTAAATTACAGAATGCTATATCTGATGTTTATAACGAATTGATTAATCAGCCAGTTATTAGTAGCTGATCAACAATCGCTTCATAACGGTAACGATGTTGGGTGTATGGTTTCCCTGATAACGCAGGTGACCATAACCAACATGTTGCTGCATAATATAATTTAAATAACCTAAGACGCTCTCTATCAATTCTTATATCAGTTAATTCATTAGCTTCTAACGCTGTAATCAATTTTTCTTCGATATTACTTGTTGATTCAACGCATAAGGTCGCGTAGTCAAAATACGGATCACCTATCGATGAATACTCCCAATCAATCCATGTCATTTTATCTGGTGTTATTAATATATTAGATAGGTTTAAATCACCATGAATAAGACATGAGTTATCAAACTGCATTGTTTGAACAGCGCGTTTTATTTCAGCAAACCGTTTGATGCAGTTTAATGTTTTCATATTAAATACAGCCCAATATTCATCTAATAAATCGGGTGTATTGGTTGATTTTGTCAAACTAGAGTTGGTGATAGAAGTTTGATGAAGTATGGCTAGAAAGTTTGATAATTGAGTGATTACTTTATTATTTAAAGGCTTATTAATTGCTAAATCACCCTCGACAAAGTCCATAACAATTAATGTACAACATTGCCCTACTTGATCGGTAACATCAAGTAATGTACTAGGTTTAGGAGATAAACCTAGTGCATAGGTCTGTTGCATAATTAAATATTCTTGTGATGTTTGTTTTATATCAGCGCTAATAAATCGTAAGACACAATATTCAAGTTCATCATTGTGACTGTTATAACTCATTTTATATAATTGATGACTTAAACCATCTGTTAAAGGAGCAATACTAATAATATTAATGTCGGTAAATATTGTTAATGTCTGTAACTGATTTAACGTTAACACTGTTAATGACTCTCTTGGTTTGAATGATTTAGTTAACGGTTTTCTCATTATATTTTAAATAACTTGAACGCCACTCTTTATATCCCCAGACAGCTATAACACAATAAACAATGAATAAAAGCACCGTTAAATTAAAGTCTTTAACTAGATAGAGATAAATAGATGCACAATTTATCACTATCCAATATAGCCAGTTTTCTAGCACTTTTTTAATGACCATCCATGTCGTAAAAACAGCAAAAACAGTTGTTGTGGTATCTAAATAAGCGTAATCAGCATTGGTATAATTTGCCATTAAATAACCAAGCATCGTACTAATAATAGCTAAACCACCAATCACTTTACCATGGGTTATTAATTGCCAAGAAACAATTGGTTGTTCAGTACCTACATCATCTTTTTGATGCCAGACCCACCAACCATATACAGCCATTAATAAATAATATGCGTTTAGAACTGATTCCATCAATAATGCACTTTCCCAAAAAAGGACAGTGTAAATAGCTGTGCTAATAAAAGCAGCAGGCCAACACCATTGACTTTGTTTCATCGCTAATAATAAATAAGCAATAGCAAGAACAACAGCCGCTAGCTCCCATAAGGAGCTAGCGAGTAATTCATTAATAGCACTTTGAAGGAAATCAATCATTGTGAGGGTTTAATGCTGGGTCTAAATCGCTATTAATAAACTTACACACAAAAATCATTTTACCAAATCGTTCAAATGATGATTTCATCTCGGCACCAAGCACATTCATAACATCATCATATTCACCAAAAATTTGGGTACTCATGGTGTTACAGCTAATGCGTAATAGCTCATTAGCTTGTAAACGCTCAATAAAATCTTTAATAGGCGGTATATACGCTTCATTCAGTGGATAATTACTGATCTCAACTGATAACTTCATTACCAATTAACTTCTAATGATAAATTAATTGTTTCAGGTGCACCTAACTGAACATAATTGATTGCCGTATATTCAACACCTTCACGTGGGTCGTTACCAAAGAAGAAACCACGAGTCGCATAATCTCTATCAAATATGTTATTTGCCGCTAAATTTAGACGCCAATTATCAGCTTGGAAGCCTAATGAAGCATTCGTTAGTGCGTAGAAATCTGATTGTTGATTATGACCGTCTGAGAAAAAGAATGAATCTTTACCCTGTACTTCTACATTGGCATAGAAACCATTATCGTGACTATAATTAGCACCCACAGCAAATTGATATTCAGGTGCATGCGCCATATTACGATTGTTTAAATCAAGGTTTTCTTGGTCTTCTCTTACAACTTCAAAATCTTTAATACGCGTGATTAAGTAGCCAACATTGTAATAAAGATCTAAATTGTCAGTATAGCTGTAACGTGTTTCAAGTTCTAAACCATAACCACGCCCAGAGTCTGCATTATCAAAATAGTCAACAAATTCAGGTGTGTTATTGTCTGAAGTGCCGGTAATACCACTTTTCAACTGCGCATTTTCACGGTAGTTATAAAATGCGGCTAATTTAACCGTTAATTTATTATCAAGGCTGCGACCTTTAACACCAAATTCAGCGCTGTAAAGAGTTTCAGTATCAAACGTTGTATTTTCTAGTAATTGATTACGTTGATCAATGTTAGCAAAACTATTAATTTTAGAGAGTGCATCACTATTCACACCACCCGCTTTTTCTGAACTTGATAATGTAAAGTAAGTTGTCGCTTGCTCATTAACTTCATTAGTAATATTAAAATTGAAACCAAGTAATGTGTCATCAAGCGATTTGCTGATTAGTTGGCTGTCTGTATAGTCGATATCGTATTGACCAATACGCACACCTAAAGTGATCGTTGTTTTTTCCGATTTCTGATAAGTCATCTGACCATAAATAGCAGTATCTAGGTGTTCATTTTCACTGCTAAAACTAACATCTGTATCGTCTTTCCGACGAGATCTAACTAACCCACTATCTCGTTCACTGACATAAACACCGCCAACCCAAGATGTTGTGTTATTAAATAACGTAAAACCATCTGACACTATACGAATGTCAGCAGTATTTTGTTCACGGGTTCTATCGTAAGAATCAAAGTAGCTATATTCCCAAAAAGGACGAATACCAACAAATGACCAATCCTCATCGAAACTATACGTTAAGTCACTGTCTAAACTTGAAGCAATAACTTGTAATTCAACGCCATCAAACCCTGTATATTTTGCATTCACACCAATAGCTTTAGTGCGTTGTTTATCTTCACCTGGCTCATCAGATAACGTCGTTCTATTTTGATCTAAACTAAACGCATCATATCCATTATCAACATCAATATAATGAAGCGTTGTATCAATCACTAAATCTTTGTTCACTTGCCAGTTGGTTTTAAGTTTAATGTTACTTTCATCGATATTGTTAGTGTCATCACGGTTTAGGAAAGCATTTTCGATGTAACCATCACTTTCTTGTTTTTGTGCTGACAATCTAACATTGAAATTATCTGTAAGAGCACCACCAACGGCAAGACCTGTAGAATAACTACCAAATGTACCAACACTAACTAATGCTCGATTAGTTTGATCTGCAGTTGCAGCAGTTGAATCAATCGTAATAATACCCGCTAATGCGTCATTACCAAATTGAGTACCTTGAGGACCGCGATATAAGGTAAATGCTTCAACATCAAATAATGCCCCTGCACCGCCTAAACCAGAATAATTTATGCCATCAATCAATAATCCAACAGATGGATTAATAGAATCAACAAATTGACTACGTAGACCAATACCACGAATTTGTACGAAATTACCACGACTTGCACCACTTGAAAAATTCACATTAGCTAGTTTTCCTAGTAAGTCTTCACTGTGTAATGCATTACGGTCAACAATGTCATTATTATCAAGAACACTGATACTGCCTTGTGTTTTCATTAAATTAACTTGTCGAAAATTAGACGTAACTTCAATGATTTCTAAGTCATTAGACGTCGATTCAGCAAAAGATGGACTGCTTAATATAGCAAGGGTAATAAGTGATAACGCAGGTTTCATTGTGTGATCCAGTTAATTAGATAATAATGTTGTGATACAACAGATTATCTAATACTAAACCACGATTCATAGGATTGGAAATAACTATATAAATAAATTTTTTACTTTTTCTTATAAATACATTCTTCACCCAATGGGCGAGTTTTTAAAATGCGTAAGATCCACATATATTGTGTTAAATCACGCATAATTAAATCCTCTAATAAATGATTTAAAAATAACGCTTCAGATTCTTTACACCCTTCAGCACCAGTACAATCAAACGCTGGTTCAATCGTTAAGTTAAAACGATGGTAATTAATATCATAAGCAATATGCAGTGGGACAATGTGACCTTTACTGGCTTTACATAAGCGATTCAATATAGGAAGAGACGCTTTTTGAGTATCAAAAAAAGGAGCAAATTCACATTTGTCAGCACCATGATCTTGATCAGGTAAAAAGAATAGATGTTTTCCTTCTTTCATTCCTTTAAGCATTACTCTAATACCACCTTCACGAACATACACACTGTCACAAAAACGAGTCCGTTGCTTAACCGATAACCAATTATAAATTGGATTTTTATGTGGATTGATAAAAGTAACAATAGGTACATTTCCGCACATAAAATAAGTACCTGCGTATTCAAGTCCCCAAGTATGGCTAGCAACAAAGATAGCTTGTTCGCCAGCGTCCGTTATCTTTTTTAAATGCTCTAATCCTTGAACATTAAAGCGACTCATAATATGTTTTTTAGAACGAAAAGCTAATTCAGCTTGACCAAGTACTGACAATAGAAACATTTCAATATTTTTATAAATAAGCTCAGTACGTTCATCTTTACTCATGTTTTTGAAACAAACTTTCAAATTACAATCAATAATATGGACAGGCTTTTTAGCAATTTTAAATACTAATTTGGTTAATCGTTGTGCGAACCAATCACGCATTTTTACGGGTGTGTAAGCACAAATAATTAACAGTAAAACCATTAACCAAGTACCTATATATTTAGGGTGTAAAAAACTTAGTTTAAATGGCGCTTTATAAAGATATTTATCTAAACTACTCATTAAAAATCCATTTCATTATTTTGATTTACGTTTAGGTCTAAAATATTGGCCATTTTCATAGAATTCTGTATTTTCATTCGCGTCCCACCATCCCGGTACACCTAAAATAGGTAAAGGATAAAGCTTACTATTATCTTGTAAGAGTAATTCCAATTGATTAGATAACATTGTATCTAAATATTGATACTTATCCCATATGTCCATTGAAAAAAACTTAGGTGTTACTTTTAAATACAATGCTTTACCTGTAAAACCAATATAAGGGTCGAGTGCTTTTTCATAATTTGCATGTCCGATCATAATAGCATTAACGGTTTGTCCCCATGCTGGACGTTTATTTACAAACGCATCATCCCAACGATGATTCATTAAGTCATCAGCAATGTCATCATCGCAATGCGCAATAATGACACCGCATTCATCTAATAGAGTTATCGCATCACGACAGCGTGAGCGTTTTTGGTCACCAAAACGCTCTATCTCTTCAACATGAAGTCTATTCATTTCTTTTTTGGTTAACGGAAATAATAAATAAATGAGTGAATTAAAAAAATCATGCCAATTATGAGAGCGGGTTGGTACAAGTGCTTGTTGGTAAATTCTTTGTTCATAATACAAACCATCGCTTAACAACTCTGGTGTTTGTTCAACTAAGGTTAAGCGTTGACCTTGATAATTAGCAACTTGATCTGGGATAAGTTTGTTCAAATCTTGGCAGCTTGGCCAATCATTCCAACTAACATTAGCTAAAATATGATCTAAATCATTAAAAATAGGTGTTATTTTAAAAAAATCTTCTTGCCACTGTTGCATCACTTATACAAACCATTATACCTTTAATAGTAATAGGTATTGTAACGTTTTTTCAAAGCGGCCCATAGGCTTTACCGCAAATTAGGAACAACAATTTTATGATAAACATATTTAAACTTTCTCTAGCATTAGTTTTATGTAGTTATGCCACGATTGGGCAAACACAAGAAATGAATATACCTGAGACTGCAAATGCATTAGTTCCTTATCAAGCAAGTTACACACTTTTTCGTAAAGGTAATGAATTAGGCAAAGGACAACGAAAATTAGAAAAGACTGAAGATGGTTATCATCTTAGTTCTAGCAGTAATATTAAGTGGATGTTTCTATCAGACACACGAAAAGAAAATAGTGCTTTCACTATTAAAGATGGTATTTTTACCCCTGATAATTATCATTATATACGTACAGGTACTGGCAGAGACCGTGAAGAACATATAACGTTTGAAAAAGAAGCCATTAAATCAATTTATAAAAACAATAAAGAAAGTTTTAAACCGATACAGCATACTTTTGATCCATTACTTTACCAACTTGCTCTTCGTAGAGATTTAATTAAAGAGAATAAAATACTTTCTTATCATATGGTTAAACGCTGTAAAGAAACACAATACACATTTAAAAGATTAGGCACTGAAACGATTAAAACTCCTATGGGCCGTTTTGAAGCAATAAAATTACAACGTGTACGTGAAAATTCAACACGTAATACTTTGATTTGGATTGCACCCTCATTAAATTATACGGTAGTAAAAATGACACAATTTAAGGATGGCGCTGAACAAGCAGATTTACAATTGAGTTGGTTACATTTTGAAGACTAATTTATAATCATTATTATAAATATCTAGTCCTAAAAATAAGTTTACGGTTTTATGAAGCCAGTTTGTATTGCAAACTGGCTTTTTTATGCATTTCATTAAGTGTTTTCATTCCCAAACTTAATTGCGGTCAAAGATTGTTATGAGTGTCTATCGATTCTGTAACTAACTGTTTCAATTAAGTCTGTTGCATTTGTATAATAGAAACTCTTGTTTAAGAATGTCATTTATCCTTACTGACATCGGAGATGTTCACGCTCTAGGTGTTTTATCTGTTGGTGGGCATTTTATTTATTTAGACACCGGTGTACTTAAAATGGGTTGAGTCTAATCTACCATGTTTCCTAAGTCATGTGAGTATGTGCTACGCCCTTGAATAACCAAATGGTCTTAGGATTGTTTGTAGGTGAACTCTCCTTTTTTAACGTACGTAATAACAGATAATTTAAAGCCCATTGTATAAACACGTTAAGAACGCTTAACCTGTGTATTTTTTAATGTTTTGAATGATAAGTCTCCAAAGTATTAACTTACCTTAGGACTTCACAAAAATAATAAAAAAAGGGAACACTTCACAGTGTTCCCTTTTTTATTTTAGTATTAATAAATTAATACTTACTTCATATGTACATCGCGTTGTGGGTATGGAATTGTAATTCCTTTAGCATCAAACGCTAATTTAACACTTTCGTGCATACCGAAGTAAACAGGCCAGAAATTAGCTGAATCACACCAAACACGAACTAATAAGTTCACTGAACTATCAGCATGTTCTGATACATAAATTTCATGACCTTTATCGCTTTCTAATAAACGAGTATCAGCTAGTACTATTTCACGTAACGCTTCTTTAGCGCCTATTACGTCATCGTCGTAACTAATGCCAAACGTCATATCAACGCGGCGAATAGGTTCTGCAAACAAGTTCTTAATAGGACCGTTTGATAGAATACCATTTGGAATAATTACACGTTCGTTATCAAGCGTAGTAATAATTGTATTAAAAATTTGAATTTCTTTAATTACACCAACATAGCCTTGTGCATCTACTACATCACCAATTTTAAATGGTTTGAATAGTAAAATTAATACACCACCTGCAAAATTAGATAATGACCCTTGTAGTGCTAAACCAATCGCAAGACCAGCTGCACCTAAAACAGCAATAAATGATGTTGTCTCAATACCAATCATTGATGCAACACTAATTATAAGCATTGCTTTTAAAGCGACACCAGTTAAGTTTGCTAAAAAGCGTTGTAGCGTTTCTTCAACAGCACGAACTGATAAAATTTTACTTATACCATTAACAATTTTTGAGATGACCCAAAAACCGATGATAAGTGTCAGTAACGCTAATAATAGCTTAGGTAAATAAAGCATCGACATTTCGATTGCTTTATCTGCTAAACCTTGTAAGTTTTCCGATGAAAATTCGTCCATTTGTTATTCCTTTAGATTATTATGATTTTTTTACGAGTGAATTTTCAGTCATTTAAACTGAACTTCCTATTAACAGACGTAAATAAATCACTGTTAATCATTTATTTACTCATTAATAATGATAAATGATTACAACAAATTTCAACAGATAAAAGATGATAATTACATTTTTTATCAAAATTTTGGCTATTCTATACAAACCACACTTTATTAATACAATAATGAGATAACTAATAGCTTTTTAAATACGTTATATCCCAATTAAATATTGCATTTAAATGTCCTCTAGCATACTGTGTACACAACTAATTTAATTTTTAACTGACATATGAATAATTCTCTGGGACACCATCACCATCACCATATTATCCGGTAATTTTCAGGAGATTATCTGCTGGAAAAAAATGATGTTTCTGCCAGCGGTTAAATGATTAATAAAAACCTCTGACAACACAGAGGTTTTTTTATTTTTGGAGTACTACAATAATGCAAACAAGTAACAGATTAAGAATTGCCATTCAAAAGAAAGGCCGTTTATCAGACGAAGCAAAAAAATTATTAAAAGCTAGTGGTGTTAAATTTAACACTAATTCACAACGTTTAATTGCTCATGCAACTAATCTACCTATCGATTTATTATTAGTACGTGATGACGACATCCCTACTCTTATAATGGATGGCGTATGTGATTTAGGCATCATTGGTGAAAATGAGCTTGAAGAAACAGAATTAGAGCGTATTGCAGCAAATGCTCCAAATCAATATGACGTATTAAAACGTTTAGATTTTGGTGGTTGTCGTTTATCACTAGCGATTCCTACAGAAATTGAATACACAGGTGTTCAGCAGTTTGAAGGTCAACGCATTGCTACTTCATACCCTCACCTTTTAAAACGCTACTTAGACAGCAACAATGTTAACTTCACTAATGTAACATTAAAAGGTTCTGTAGAAGTTGCTCCACGCGCTGGTATCGCTGATGCAATTTGTGACCTTGTTTCTACTGGCGCAACATTAGAAGCTAATGGATTAAAAGAATCACAAATATTCTTCAACAGCCAAGCGGTATTAATTAAAACTAAAAGTGAATTATCTGACGAAAAACAAGCATTGCTTGATCAGCTAATGACTCGTTTTAACGGCGTTATTCAAGCACGTGAATCTAAGTACATCATGCTTCATGCACCTAAAAAGAACGTTGAAAAAATTCTTAGCTTGTTACCAGGTGCAGAAAATCCAACTATTTTACCATTAGGCGATAGCGACAAAGTAGTTGTACATGCTGTAAGCAGTGAAACATTATGCTGGGAAATAATGGAACAATTAAAAACATTGGACGCAAGTTCAATTCTTGTAATGCCAATTGAAAGAATGCTGGGATAAGTTTATGCGCACGTTAATTTGGTCATCACTGAGTGAACAAGAGCAACAACGACAATTAGAGCGCCCTGCACTCGATGATTCGGCGATGTTGCAACAACAAGTTAGTAATATTATTGAAAACGTGAAATCGCAAGGCGACGCTGCTTTGAAAGATTATTGCGCTAAGTTCGACAATATTATCCTTGATGAACTTGCTGTATCTGCTGAGCAAATCGATGTGGCAGCTAACAGTATTTCACCTGAACTTAAGCAAGCCATTGAGCAAGCTAAAGCGAATGTTGAAAAATTTCATCGTGCTCAAATACAGCAAGACTTATCAATAGAAACAAGCAAAGGCGTGCAATGTGAACTGCGCACGCAAGCACTGCGCAGTGTCGGTTTATATACACCAGGCGGCACAGCGCCATTACCGTCAACGGTATTAATGACGGCAATACCAGCACAAATTGCTGGTTGCCCAAATGTCGTGCTTTGTAGTCCTCCACCAATTTCTGATGTGATTTTATACACAGCTAAATTGTGCGGCGTTTCTACGATATTTCAAATTGGCGGCGCGCAAGCAGTTGCCGCTATGGCATTTGGTACAGAAAGCGTACCGAGTGTTGATAAAATTTATGGCCCTGGTAATAAATACGTTACCGAAGCTAAAAAGCAAGTATCTAATGCTATTGGCGGTGCTGGTATTGATATGCCAGCTGGTCCATCTGAAGTTCTCGTTATTGCTGATGAAAATGCTAACGCGGCGTTTGTTGCAGCTGATTTATTGTCACAAGCAGAACATGGTGTTGACTCGCAAACTATTTTGTTAACTAATTGCGATAAACTAGCGGCAGCGGTTACCGAGCAACTTGAATTACAATTACATTCATTATCACGTAGCGACATTGCCCGTGCAGCACTTGAGCACAGCAAAATAATTGTTTGTAGTAGTATTGATGAAGCTATCCAAATTTCTAATCGTTACGCACCTGAGCATTTAATTATTCAAACAGAGTCACCTCGTGACGTGTTAGCAAATATTTATGCCGCAGGGTCTGTATTCTTAGGAAAATGGAGCCCTGAATCTGCAGGTGATTATTCTAGCGGTACGAACCATGTACTACCGACTTACGGCATGTGTAGCAGTTATTCAAGTTTGAGTTTAGCTGACTTTTCACGTCGTTTCACTGTTCAAGAATTATCGTATGAAGGTCTTGCAGGGTTAGAGCGCTCAATAGTTCCTTTAGCAATGGCTGAAGGGTTAGATGCTCATGCAAATGCTGTAACGATTAGACTTGCGCCTGAGGCGAATAAATAACATGACTCTTATTGAACGTTTAGCGCGTCCTGAATTATTAAGCATGACGCCTTATCAATCAGCAAGACGTATTGGTGGTACAGGTGATGTTTGGCTTAACGCTAATGAATCGCCTTTTGCTAATAATGAACCTGGCTATAATCGCTACCCTGAATTTCAACCAACGGCGTTAGTTGAAAATTATGCACGTTATAGCGGCGTTAAAGAATCACAATTATTAGCAAGTCGCGGCGCTGATGAAGCCATCGAATTATTAATTCGTACTTTTTGTGTGCCTGGTAAAGATAGTATTACTATTTGTACCCCAACTTACGGAATGTATGCCATTAGTGCAGCTACCTGTGATGTTGCTGTAAATAAGGTGCCGTTAACACCTGACTGGCAACTCGATCCGCAATTAACTGACAAGTTAAATGGCTCATCATTATTGTTTATTTGTAATCCAAATAACCCAACAGGATCAACACTAACGCCATCTCAAATTGAGCCAATTATTGCTGCATTAAGTGATGACTGCATTGTGGTTGTAGATGAAGCTTACATTGAGTTCTCACCAGAACTGACTATGGCAAGCTTAATTGAAAAATATGATAATTTAGTTATTCTTCGTACGTTATCAAAAGCTTTTGGTTTAGCTGGTTTACGTTGTGGTTTCATGCTCGCTAATGACAACATTATCGATTTAGCTAAAAAAGTAATTGCACCCTACCCTATTTCAGCACCTGTTGGTGACATTGCTTCAAATGCATTAACGCTTGATGGTGTTAAGCAAATGGAAACACAAGTTAAAGAACTTAACGCTTTAGGTTATTCATTTTTTGATGAAATCAGTAAATTACATGGTGTAAATAGCGTATATCATTCTGGTGCAAACTTCGTTCTTGTCAGATTTAACGATGATTCATGGTTTAAGAAATTAGGCGATGCTGGCATTGTTGTTCGCAATCAATCACACGTTGAGACCCTGCAATATTGCCTTCGATTTAGTATCGGCAGCGACAGTGAAATGAAAAAATTAACCGATACGCTTATTCGTATTTCGGACTCTTTTAAGTAATAGACAAAATAGATAGCAGAGACAATAGCATGCAAAGTAAAATATTATTTATTGATCGTGATGGAACTCTTGTTGAAGAACCAGCCGTAGACAAACAACTAGACACACTAGCGAAGATTGTTTTTGAACCTAATGTGATTCCAGTATTATTACAACTTCAAAATGCTGGTTATGAGCTTATCATGGTGTCTAATCAAGATGGTTTAGGAACAGACAGTTTCCCACAAGCAGACTTTGATTTAGCACACGATAAAATGATGGATATTTTCACATCTCAAGGCGTAAAATTTTCAGAAGTACTAATTTGTCCTCATTTTGACGAACAAGATTGTTCATGTCGTAAGCCAAAACTTGGCTTAGTTAAAGACTTATTACAAGCAGGTCGTGTTGATTTCAAAAACAGTTATGTTATTGGCGATAGAGATACCGACATCGGTCTTGCTAACAACATGGGCTTACAATCATTTAAATACCATCCTGAAACATTAAACTGGGATGACATTGCACGCGCTTTAACCGTTAAAGAACGTAAAGCAACCGTTGTTCGTAATACTAATGAAACACAAATTAGCATTGACGTTAACCTTGATAAACAAGGTGGCAGCGTTATTGACACAGGTATTGGCTTTTTCGATCACATGCTTGATCAAATAGCTACTCACGGCGGTTTTGTGCTTAACGCACAAGTAAGCGGTGATTTACATATTGATGATCACCACACCGTTGAAGATACAGCGATTGCTATCGGCAGTGCGTTAAAAGAAGCATTAGGTGACAAACGTGGCATTGGCCGCTTTGGTTTTACTCTACCAATGGATGAGTGCTTATGTACTTGTGCCCTTGATTTATCAGGTCGCGGTTGGTTAGAATTTGAGGCTAAATTTAGTAACGAACGTGTTGGTGAATTAGCGACAGAAATGGTTCATCATTTCTTCCACTCACTATCAAGTGCAATGGCTGCAACCCTGCATATAAAAGCTGAAGGCAAAAATAACCATCACTTAGTGGAAGGTATATTCAAATCATTTGGCCGTACGCTACGTCAAGCGATTAAAGTTGAAGGCAATGCAATGCCAAGTAGTAAAGGTGTTTTGTAAATGTCATCTGTGAATACAAAAACTAACGTTGTCATTATTGACACAGGTTGTGCCAACATCACATCAGTGCGATGTGCTTTTGAACGTTTGTCAGACGACGTCACGGTAAGTCGTGATGTAGATTTAATTAAACAAGCATCTCATGTGGTACTACCGGGCGTAGGCACAGCTGGCGCGGCGATGAAAAACCTTAACGACTTAGATCTCGTTACGCTTATTCAATCGTTAACTCAGCCCGTCCTTGGTATTTGTTTGGGGATGCAGTTATTAACCAATGCTTCAGATGAACGCTCAGTC
>CALJMY010000165.1 GCA_937981905.1 uncultured Enterobacterales bacterium | reverse complement strand
ATTACTCCCGTTATTAAACCCGTATTAACGCCTTTTGTTGCGTCATTACACAAACGTAATATTAGTGCTGACCAAATTACTTTTTATGGGTTTGTCATTGGTATGTTAGCAGTACCGCTGTTAGCTTTTAATCTTTGGTATTGGGCGTTGGCGGCCATTGTTGTTAATCGTATTTTTGATGGAATAGATGGGCAGTTAGCACGTTATGCTAATCAAAGTTCTAGTGCTGGTGGTTTTTTAGATATCACGCTCGATTTCTTATTTTACGCATCTATTCCACTTGGATTCATTTTTGCTAACCCTGATGAGAATGCTATTGCAGGTTCTATTTTACTCGCAACGTTTATTGGTACGGGGTCAAGCTTTTTAGCGTTTGCTATTGCAGCGGAAAAATTTAAGATTGATAAACCTCAGTTTAAGTATAAAAGTTTCTATTATTTAAACGGTTTAACAGAAGGTACTGAAACAATTGGATTGTTTGTAGCATTTTGTATTTGGCCAGAGTATTTTTCAATACTCGCTATTGTATTTTCGATTGCGTGCGCTATTACTATTTTTACTCGTATTCATGGTGGATACCATACGCTTAAGCAGCAAGATATAGACGCTATAAAAAAAGTAGCGATTGAAGAGTAAGCTATGTTAGATAATGAAATGTGGTGGCGACTTGGCAGCTTTGTTAGTATTTTAACTATTATGATGTTGTTTGAATGGTTAAAACCAGCTCGACAATCATCTATTAAAATGACTAAACGATGGACTGCTAATTTTGGATTGGTGATTGCTTCTTCTATTGTTGTGCGCTTAATTATTCCTGTGGGTTTAACCATAGTTGCTTTGTATAATCAAGAACATAATTTGGGGTTGTTTAACCAATCAATTATTACGCTTTCTTCTCTATTAATCGTGCCTAATTGGATATTTGTAGTGGTGAGTTTGTTGATCTTAGATATCACTATTTATTGGCAACATCGTTTATTCCACACGGTTCCAATGTTATGGCGGTTGCATCGTGTACATCACAGCGATACTCATGTTGATAGTAGTACTGGTTTACGGTTTCATCCAATCGAAATTATTTTAAGTATATTAGTTAAAGTGATTATTGTTAGTTTGTTTGGCATTCCAGCTATTGCTGTGCTTATTTTTGAAATAGCCTTAAATGGCTTAGCGTTATTTAATCACGCTAATATACGATTACCTCATGCTATTGAAAAACCGCTACGCTTAATTTTAATGACGCAAATTTTACACCGAATTCATCATAGCAAAGTCGTTAATGAAACTAATTCAAATTATGGTTTTAGTGTAATTTGGTGGGATAAATTATTTGGCAGTTATAAAGATAAGGCCTTAAAAAATGATAGCGATCTTGATATTGGATTAACGCAATATTCTGATGCGAAACAAAACGCATCGTTGCTAGGATTGTTAATGATGCCATTTAGAAGTAAGTAACCGTATTAAGTAACAGTTTATACTTTGGCTCATATTGTTATTCCTATTTTAAGTAATAAGTATATTATTGCTTTGTAGTATTAATATATAAATTAAGATTGGAGAAATACAATGATAAGGAAGTTGGTTTTAGTTTTAATGTCTTGTACATTATTTGCATGTGATTTAGTTAAAGAAGCTGACGCAATCAATGAAAACTTAGATGCTAAAACAATATGGATATTTGCCCAAATTAATGTCCCACAAAAAGATAATAAAATTGAAGATTATTATTATTATGGTCGTGTATCAGAATCGTTATTTCAGAGAATTAAAGATAATGAAATAGAAAAGGGTTACATTTTCCTCGAAGATATAAAATATTGGGGAGATAATGATTTGATTTATGATTACGCTGATAATGAAGATGTAGGTTCTATGCTATTTAGGATAGAAGATATTAGGCGTATAAGGTTGATTAAAACAGAGCCGAAAGCAGGAATGGGATCTGAACAATTTGATGATTTGAAAGAGACGCCATTACCTACTGAACCTCTGCCTAAAGCCGTAGAAATTAAAAAAGAAATTTCTTTACCGGTTGCAGAGTTATTACCTGCCGAAGAATAAAATCACTTTTAACCCCCTTTTTAATTGATCAACATCTATAAAACCTTAATTAGTTATAAAACACTGATTGAGGTTTTTTAGTATTGATAATCAATCATATTGAGTTATACCTGTACAAAGGTATTAATATGACATCATTGTATTGGCGATATGGCCGCGCGTAAGCGATAATATTAATAAAATAATTTAAACTAAATAATACATGCTGTTTAATTGAGTAAGTAATTAACTCAATGTGTTAATTATAATAATAAAGGAAATATAACGTGTTTAGAAAGTTGTTCATATTGGTAATGGTAACCATGTTTATTCAAGGTTGTGAAACAACCAATTTTGCTTCAAGTGTTGATGAATATAAAAGTAATAAGGAAAATACTGGTCTCGTTTTATTTTCGACTACAGAGAATACAGGACAAATACATCAAGTTTATTCTGTGACGGTAAAAAATATAAATACTAATAAAAACAGTGTACATATTTTTAGAAACCGAATTACAAAACAGTCAAATGATACGTCTTTATTTTTTGGTGGATTACCAAGTGGAGAATATAAGATTACTAAGGTGACGGCTAATCTTTTAGCTGCAACTTTGTCGTTAGATTTAAGTACATCAAGAGTGAATCTAACTGGAAATTTTATTGTTAAATCGGGCGAGATTGCTGATTTAGGAAGATTAATTTTTACAGCCGTTAATACAAAGGTCGCATTTGGGCGTAGTAAAATTATCGTAGATAATAAAGCATTAGTTAAACAGTTTTTCCCTGAAGAAAAAGAATTAAATAAACCAGTTTATTCTGGCTGGTTAGAAGCACATAAAAATATCGATATTGTTGAAGCTTTTGCGTTATCTCACCCTCAGGGCATAACGAGTTTGTCTGAAAAAGAAAACGGTCAAATTATTGCTGGAACTGCACTCGGTACTACATTGATTAGATCTAATTCAGGTCACTGGAATGTATTATCAAGAAATAATAACTTACATCAGATTGTTGCTACTACTTCTTACGACAAAGATAATTATACTGCAATTGTTGCTAATGAGTTTGGTATTTTTTCTAAGATAACGACTGATGGTAAAATTCATGATTTAAATAAGGGTAATTTACCACAAGGTAGAATTACATTTATGAGCTCATCAGCCGATTATAAAACATGGTTTATTGCCATTGTTCGAAATGATTATTCTGAGTTGTATCAATCAAATAGTATTGAAAATGGTGATTGGGCGTTAATAAAGAAAATTAAGATAGGAGTAGATTTTTGGAGTGGACTTCAGAATGCCTTTTATTGGCGTATGCCTAATGGCATTGGTGTTGCGTCAGGTAAAAATACAACGTTAAGTTGTTATGATTATACAAATGATAAGTGGATTGAAAATAGCACTCCAGATAAACGTAATGTGATATCAATATCTGCGTCTTTAGTAAATGAAAGCGTGGGAATTTTGACCTCAGCACCAGGTGGTTTTGCTGGCGCATTCGCTAAAACACACTTGTCATTGGATTGTGGTAAAACATGGTTAGAAACAGATTCTCCTTATACAGTGAAAGCATCTGCTCCATTATTAGTCGATGATGATTTTATTATTGAAACAGGTGGTGTCTTTAGTGATGAAGGTATTTATGGGTCTACAGATAATGGTAAAAATTGGTATAAAATATCTAATGAAAGTGTTTTATCAAATAAATTATTGTTAACAAAAAAACATGGTTTATTATCGATTTCTAATGGGTCTTATGGCTTTGAAAATATTAAAAACTCTAAAGACTTCGGAGCAAGTTGGGAGCTTGAATTAACCAGTTTTAATGTTTCCTTAAGAAAATAAGTTTATTATTTGATAATATCAATTATTTTGTATTTACTTATTAAAAATATAATGACGGATCTCTTTATTAAGAGATATTAGATTAATTTGATTTTACATTTATTATGACAATGTACCCAGGATAACACTTTGAAAAAGTACCTTTTTTACATTTCTCAAGATTATAGTTTTGCTATTTTACGCTCGATTCAAAAAGTATTGATAGCACAGGGCGATGAGGTCAGTTGGTTTATTGAAGGGGATAAAGTCAATAAAGATTTTTTCACAACTGACGAGCGTTTAATTGAAACGGCAATTAATATTTTTGATTATTCACCTGATGTGATCATTGCTCCTGCTAATAGTATTCCTAGTTTTCTCCCGGGTCTAAAAGTTTGTGTTTTTCACGGTTTTGATGCTGGTAAACTTGATAATAGAGGTAATAATGATCACTTTAAAGTGAGGGGGTGTTTTGATCTTTATTGTACCCAAGGACCAAGTACAACAACTCAATTTAAAAAATTACAACAACAATATGGTCACTTTAATGTAATTGAAACAGGCTGGTCTACCTACGATACATTATTTCCAATTGAAACAAGTCTTAACAAATCTAAACAAGTAACTATTTTCTTAGGTTCTACTTTTAGTAAGCGATTGTCACAAGCAAGATATATTTTTCCTGAAGTTAAGAGATTGTGTGAAACAATGGATTGGAAATGGATAGTGTCATTACATCCTAAAACCGATCCAAGTGTTATTGAACTTTATAAATCGATAGAAAGTGATAATTTGAGCTATGTAGCAACAGATGATCTTATTTCTACTTTAAAAGAAGCTAATATCATGGTTGGTGATACATCATCAGCGTTGGATATGTTTCTTGTTCAAAATAAGCCCGTTGTTACAGTTAATAATATAGACCCTAAACCGCGTTTTTTAAATATTGCAGATCTTAATGAGTTAAAGCATACAATCGAAAAAGCATTACAATATCCAAATGAATTAATGCTAGAGATTTCTCAGTATAATCAAGAAACGCACCCTTATACTGATGGTGAATCGTCTAAACGTGTTATTAAAGCAATAGAGGATGTACTTGATAATAAATACCCTTTAAGTAAATCCAAACCTCTGTGTTTCCTAGCAAATTTAAAGTTTAGAAAGCGTTTAAAATATTGGTCATTATAAGTTTTTGGTGTAGGTAATAATAAACCCAAATTGATTTAAGTAAGTCTAAAATTTAAGGAAAGTTAAGATATGGATATTAGTGTATGGGTTTATTACTTTTTGGCCGTTTTGGTTTTAACTGCATCACCAGGGCCTAGTGTTTTACTGTGCGTAACAACATCCGTTACGCAAGGCTTTAATGCTTCTATTTATGCAGCGTTAGGTAGTTTAACAGCTATTATAGGAATTATGACGCTATCTTTTTCAGGATTAGGGATTGTAATATCTTCTTCTGAAATATTATTTAACGCTATAAAATGGAGTGGGGCTGCCTATTTAGTTTATTTAGG
>CALJMY010000164.1 GCA_937981905.1 uncultured Enterobacterales bacterium | reverse complement strand
CATTTGGCCATTTTCGACTTTTTCTAAAATTTCACCAATAACGCCTTCAAACGGTACGGTTATAAATTTTACTTTATGTGATGCGCTAAAACGATCCCATAAATAATAAGAAACTTGCTTTACACCAATTTCGTGAGCCGCTCCGCCAAGGTTGAAGAAACAATAATGAGTACGAGCCCCTTTATTAATCATCATGTAACTTGAAACGCCAGAATCAAAACCACCAGACATTAGTGATAAAACATCTTCTTGCGCAGGTAATGGAAATCCGCCGATGCCTTCATAACGTGCAGAAATCACAAACAAATCTTCATTTTTGATTTCTAGACGAACGGTATAATCAGGTTTTTTAAGTTTCACACCTAATGATGGATAATGTTGATTCAAACCACCACCAACATAACGTTCAATATCATTAGAAGTAAAATCATGATTACCAGTACGTTTAACGCGAACACAAAACGTTTTCCCTTCAATTTCAGAAGCAATGATAGGCGCAACAGTTTCATAAATTGAGTGTTCATCAGTGAAGGGATGTTGAGTCACTTGTAAAATGTGTGCAATACCAGGAATACATTGCAAAGTATCGATAACCCTAGCGATATTTTCATCACTATCGTTGCGAGTATTTACATTCAATTTATCCCAATCAAACATGACTGTGGCAGAATCATCAAAACGTCGAAGAACATTACGAACGTTTGCAGTCAGTAGCTTACAATAGCGCTTACGAACTGATTTACTTTTAATCATGATTTCTGGGTAAAACTTAAGGATAAATTTCATGTATATGCCATTCAACGGTTAATTGGCGCGCATTATACATAAATGATGATCGTTTCAGAAGTTCTATCTAATGAAATGTGTTTTTATGCGAGTTATAATTAAAATAAATACAAAAAAAAGGGCAAACCTTAAGACTAAAGTTTGCCCCTTTCCCTAACTTTTCAATTACTTATTCTTCAGTTAAGCCAATTTTTTTAGATTCTTTAGCCTTACCTTGCATAATTGCAATTTCAACTCGACGGTTACGACGTTGAGATTGAATATCTTTACCGTCCGTTAATGGTGATGTATCAGCTAAACCAACTACTTGTAATCTCTTACCGTTGAAGTTTTTAACTTTTACCAACTCATGAGCAACAGCGACAGCACGTAAACTCGATAATTCCCAATTAGATTTATACAACTCTGTATGCAATTGATCACTATCTGTGTGTCCAGATACTGTTATTTCACCTGGTATATCAGCTAATAATTCACCAACAGCTGTAACTACAGGAACAAAACGTGGTTGTAAATTCGCAGAACCAGACGGAAATGCTCCTTTCTCACGAATACGTATAATAATTTGTTGTCCAAGTGATTCAATTTCGATAGCACCATCTTGAATTTGTTTTTCCATTGCTTTAGCGATTTTTTTCAATTGTTCATTTGTTTCTTTTTGAGATTCTGACTTTTCAGCTTCAGTCGGATTATCTGCAGCTGCTGCTGCGCCACGTTGATCACCACGCTGCGCTTCTTTACCACCTGAATTTTGGTCTTCACCTGATTGGTAATCTATTTCACGTTGGGTAATTTCAGCAGTTTGCTGATTTATAACTTCAATTGGCGTCGGGTCTGGACGACCAGGACGGAACTCTTGAGCGATTACACTCGTACCTTTAGGGATATCTTTTACTTCAATTTTATTTTGCACACCAAACGCATATTTCATCGAACCTGCAATTTGTTTAAATTTAAGCACATCCATTTCAGACATTGCTAACAATAATACAAAAAAGCACATCAACAGCGACATTAAATCGGCAAATGTTCCCATCCATGCAGGCAATCCTTCAGGGGGACAATCGGGACATTTAGGACAGTCATCACTCATAATTACTCCTCAGCTACGGGGCGTTTACCCTCAGCTAAGTAATTTTGAAGAATACTTTCAATAACTCTTGGATTTTGCCCATCTTGAATTGCCAATATAGAATCTAATATTAAGGTTTGATTCATTGCTTCCTCAACACCACGTAGCTCTAATTTAGCACTTATTGGTAACGCAATTAAATTAGCAAGCATTGCTCCATACATTGTTGTAAGTAGCGCAACAGCCATTGCAGGACCAATAGATTTAGGGTCATCCATGTTTTGAAGCATTGCTACTAGACCAACTAACGTACCAATCATTCCCATAGCAGGACCAACATCACCTAGTGCTTTGAAAAAACCAGAACCAGACTTATGACGATCAAGTGTCAGATCAATATCTTTACCTAGAGTTGCTTTTACAACATCAGCTTCATGCCCATCCACAAGCATATCGATACCTTTTTGCATAAAGGCACTCGGGATTTCTGCTTCTTCTAGCGCTAAAAAACCACCTTTACGTGCTGCATCAGCTAATTCAACCGATTTAGCGATAAGATCTTGCGGATCATCTAATTTCAACATGAATGCTTTGCCGAGTACTTTACCCGCACCAACAAACTGACTCATGCTGTACATCATCATAACTACAAATGGGGAACCACAAAATACAATCAAAACAGATGGTACATCGATAAACATACCTAAGTCGCCACCTTGAACCATTGCCATGACAATCATACCAAAAGCACCAATCATGCCTATTAACGTTGCTAAATCCACTAAGTTTCTCCCCTGACTACTTATTTACTAAGGCAATTAACCCATCAATATTATGTATAACAATTGATTAATGGATCATAACAATTTGTTCTTACTCTAATCATATCGGAACATCCCATCAATTGTTTAGTTTTTTTAATTCTTTTGTTGAAAAAACACGCTCAATCGTTAAAAAATTGACCCAATGAGTGAAGTCCGCTAAAGTTGCGCGAAATAGTCAATAAGAGCGTAACAATGGCGACCAAAAAAATTGAAAATATGAACTTTGAAGCAAGTCTTGATGAACTAGAAAATATTGTAAATCAACTTGAACAAGGTGACTTAGAGTTAGATAAAGCACTCGCTCAATTTGAACGTGGCATAGGTTTAGCCCGAAATGGTCAACAAAAGTTACAAAGTGCTCAACAAAAAGTCGAATTATTAATGAATGATAATGGCGATGAAAGTCTTACTCCTTTTGATAATACATCGGAAAGCTAGTGCCTTTAATTCAGCTTCAAGAAAATCAACAACGTGTTAATAATTTTTTATCAGAACAATTATCTGATTTAGCGATTAATGAGCCTCGCTTACATGCAGCTATGTCACATGGTTTATTGTTAGGCGGCAAACGTGTTCGCCCTTTTCTTGTTTATGCCGTTGGTGAAATGCTTGGAATTCATAAAGATTCACTTGATCACGTTGCTGGCAGCATAGAAGCCATTCATGCTTACTCCCTTATTCATGATGACTTACCCGCTATGGACGATGATGCGCTACGTCGTGGCCAACCGACTTGTCACATTAAATTTGATGAAGCGACTGCTGTTTTAGCTGGTGATGCTTTACAAACATTTGCATTTGAATTGCTAGGAAATGCAAGAGTTAGTGATACTCAAAAAGTTGAAATGATGCAATGTTTAGCTAAAGCTAGTGGATACCAAGGTATGTGTGGTGGACAAGCATTGGATTTAGCCGCAACAGACACAGACATTTCACTTGAACAGCTTGAAAAAATACATCGTTTAAAAACTGGCGCTTTAATATGTTGTGCAGTTGAATTGGGTGCTATAGCAGCTAATGCGACATCTCAGCAAAAAGCACACCTTAAGACTTTTTCACAAAATATTGGCTTAGCTTTTCAAGTTCATGATGACATTCTAGATGTAATTGGCGATACTGAAATATTAGGCAAACCTCAAGGTTCAGATGAGGCAGCAAATAAAAGTACCTATCCAGCATTATTAGGATTAGAAGCTGCACAGAATAAAGCAAAAGATCTTATATTGCAGGCTAATATATCATTACAAGCACTGCCGTTTGATAGCGCTTTATTACAAGCGTTTTCTCGATTCATTATTGCGCGTAACCAATAAAAATAAATAGCAAATAATTATGAGTGTAGATATTTCAAAATTTCCCCTGTTGGCTTTGGCAGACACGCCTCAAGAACTTCGCCAACTTCCCCAAAGTAATTTACCTCGCTTAAGTGATGAGTTACGTAGCTATTTACTAAAAACAGTTAGTGAATCTAGTGGCCATTTAGCATCAGGCTTAGGTACAGTTGAATTAACTGTAGCGCTTCATTATGTTTTTAATACGCCAATTGATCGTATTGTATGGGATGTTGGGCATCAAGCTTACCCTCATAAAATTCTGACTGGTCGACGCGACAAAATGCACACCATTCGTCAAAAAGATGGTTTACATCCTTTTCCAAATCGTAATGAAAGTGAATTTGATACATTTACTGTTGGTCATTCTGGTACATCTATTAGTGCTGCTTTAGGCATGGCAATTGCGGCTGACAAAGAGGGGATTAATCGTAAAGTGGTTGCCGTTATCGGTGATGGTGCAATTACTGGTGGTATGGCTTTTGAAGCGATGAATCATGCTGGTTCTATTGATAAAGATATGCTCATTATTTTAAATGATAATGAAATGTCTATTTCAGAAAATGTTGGCGCGCTAAACAACCATTTAGCAAAATTGCTCACTGGCCAAATGTATACGTCGATTCGTGAAGGTGGTAAAAAATTACTGTCAGGCGTTCCTAGTATCAAAGAATTAGCTCGTCGTGGTGAAGAACATCTAAAAGGCATGGTTGTACCTGGTACTCTTTTTGAAGAATTTGGCTTTAATTATATTGGTCCTTTAGATGGTCACGATGTTAACGGTTTAGTTGAAACATTAAAAAATATGCGCAACCTTAAAGGGCCGCAAATTCTGCATGTGATGACAAAAAAAGGCAAAGGATATATTCCTGCCGAAAAAGATCCTATTGGTTACCATGGTGTACCAAAATTTGATCCTGCAACTACATCATTACCAGCTGGTTCTAAATCAATGACTTTCTCTAAAGTCTTTGGTCAATGGCTATGTGACATGGCTAAGCAAGATGAAAAGCTAATGGCTATTACGCCTGCTATGCGTGAAGGCTCTGGCATGGTTGAATATTCACAACAGTTTCCAACAAGATATTTTGATGCTGCAATTGCAGAACAGCATGCAGTTACATTAAGTGCTGGCATGGCGTGTGAAAATTTAAAACCTGTGTTAGCGATTTATTCAACATTTTTACAACGTGGTTACGATCAACTAATTCACGATGTAGCAATACCTAATCTTGATGTGTTATTTGCCATTGATCGTGGTGGACTTGTTGGCGCCGATGGTGAAACGCATCAAGGTGCATTTGATTTAAGTTTTTTAAATTGCGTTCCTAACATGCTGATTATGGCGCCAAGTGATGAGAATGAATGTAGACAGATGTTCTACACAGGGTATATTTATAAAGGCCCCGCTGCTGTTCGTTATCCTCGTGGTGGTGCTACTGATGCTGATATTTCATCTGAGATGACAGCATTAACTATTGGTAAAGCCATTGTTAAACGTGAATCAACTAAAGAGCAACACACTAGTAAAGTCGCTATTTTAAGTTATGGTACATTACTTAATCACGCGCTTATTGCTGGGGAATATTTGGATGCTACGGTTGTAGATATGCGATTCATTAAACCATTCGATGAAGCGCTCGTAAAAGATATTGCACAAACTCACGATATTATCGTCACGGTTGAAGAAAATGCAATTATTGGCGGTGCAGGTAGTGTCATTAGTCAGTTTGTGATGAATAATCGTTTGAATGTGCCAGTACTTAATATAGGTTTGCCTGATCAATTTATTTGTCAAGGTACACAAGCCGAGCAACAAGCTATGCTTGAATTAGATTCCGATGGCCTCATTAAACAAATTACTGCGTTTATTAACTTTTAATCTAATAAGCCGAATAGAACAAACCATATTGAATAAAAAGTTAAGCTCGTGGATGATGTTGCTGATGCAACTCTTGTAAACGAGCCTTAGCGACATGGGTATAAATCTGTGTTGTCGACAAATCACTATGCCCCAACAATAATTGAACTACTCTTAAATCAGCGCCATGATTCACTAAATGCGTTGCAAACGCATGCCGTAGAGTATGCGGCGATAAATCCACTGAAATATTAGCGCGTACTGCATAATGCTTTATTCGATGCCAAAATGTTTGTCTTGCCATTTGAACGCCTCGTTTACTGGGAAACAAAACATCACTTTGATTGTTTAACAATTGATGACGAGCATGCGTTAAATAATATTCAATAGATTCAATCGCAGTTTCGCCCATTGGCACTAAACGTTCTTTATCGCCTTTACCAACCACTCGAATAACGCCTTGTTGCAAACTAATTTGTGATACTTGCAAGCTCACTAGCTCCGTTACACGTATCCCCGTTGCATATAATAACTCGAGCATAGCGCTATCACGACACTCAACCACATCATCGATGTCAGGTGCGTTTAATAGCGCTTCGACTTGCGATTGAGATAATGTTTTGGGGAGTTTTCTATCAGGTTTTGGCATTACAACTTTTGCCATTGGATTAACAACAATCAATTGATTATATTGCAAGAAATTATAAAATCGTCGTAATGAAGAAATCATTCTCGTAATCGTAGTTTTTGCACGACCAAGCTCGACTAATTCGCTTTGATACGCTTGAATAATAGAGTAATCGACATTATCAACATCAAGCTGATGACGATTCAAAAATAATCGAAATAACCGTAAATCACTCCGATAACTATTTAACGTATTATCACTAAGCCCTACTTCCAGCCATAACATATCAATAAAACGTGTTATTAATACGTGTTCGATTTCTAATTCTTTTTCGCTATTTGTTGCATTGCTTTGCACAATCGTTCCAACTTTTTGTTAAACTAGCGCCAATTACGCCATCGCTTTTTATAACATTGGCATTTGATCAAAGATAAATTGAGTAAGCACATGAAAATAGGTTTATTTTACGGTTCTACTACTTGTTTCAGCGAAATGACCGCAGAAAAAATGGAAGAATTCTTAGGTGCTGATTTACTTGATGTTTACAATATCAAAGAATCAGGTTTAGCATCAATTAAAGACTACGACATCTTAATATTTGGTATATCGACATGGGATTATGGCGAATTACAAGAAGATTGGGAAGCATTATGGGATGAGATTGATAACTTTAATCTTGAAGGAAAAATCGTTGCTTTCTTTGGTCAAGGTGACCAAGAAGGTTATGCTGAATGGTTTGTCGATGCAATGGGAATATTGCACGACAAATTATTACCTTTAGGTCCTCAAGTCGTCGGTTATTGGCCAACTCAAGGGTATGAATTTCAAGCCTCAAAAGCATTAACTAGTGATGAAAGTCATTTCGTTGGTTTACCACTTGATGATGAGTGCCAATTTGATCTCAGTGAACAGCGTATTAACGAGTGGTTAACTCAAATCTTGGAAGAGATTTCAGAACTCAGTTAGTAAATACATTAATATCTGCATAAATCGACATTAATATAATATATTTCGACGAACGATTTACATTGCAGGTATAATAGCCACAATATTTTTTAGGAACAACATTCATCATGAGCTTTGCAGAATTAGAGCTTGATCCTTCATTGGAACAAGCATTAGCAAAAATGGGTTACACCACACCAACGACTATTCAACGAGAAGCGATCCCTGCAGCAATGGATCAAATAGATATTCTTGGTTGTGCACCAACGGGGACTGGTAAAACAGCCGCGTTTTTATTACCTGCATTGCAACATCTAATCGATTTTCCGCGTGTAAAACCTGGTGCACCTCGTATCTTAGTTATTACACCGACACGAGAGCTTGCTATTCAAGTTCACGAATATGCTGTCGCATTAACAGAGTTTACAGCGCTTCACCCTATTTGTATTACGGGTGGTATTGATTATGAACTTCATGAAGAAATGTTAGAAAAGAACGCTGATATTTTAGTAGCAACTCCCGGCCGCTTGATGGAGTTTATTGATACTGAGCAATTAGATATGCGTAGTATTGAGTTTTTAATCATGGATGAAGCAGACCGTATGTTAGATATGGGTTTTATTAATGATATGGAACGCGTTGCTGACGAAGCTCGCTGGCGTTTACAAACCATGTTGTTCTCTGCAACATTGGAAGGTAAAGGTTTAGATCGTTTCAGTGCTACAGTCCTAAAAGACCCAATTCGCATTGATGCTAATCCTTCTCGTAAAGAAGCAGCTAAGATAAATCAGTGGATTCATCTTGCTGATTCTCTAGAACACAAACAAAAGATTTTAGAGCACTTATTAAAGAGTCCTGACTTAGAGCGTACTATTGTTTTTGTAAAAACACGTGAACGTTTAGCGGAACTTGTAGCTAAGTTACAAAGCTTTGATATTCGTGTTTCTTACCTACAAGGTAAAATGGCGCAAGATAAACGTAATTTGTCACTAGAGCGTTTCAAAGATGGTCAAGTTAATATTTTAGTGGCTACTGACGTTGCAGCTCGTGGTTTAGATATCGATGATATTACACATGTTATTAACTATGACCTACCTTATACCAGTGATGTTTATTTACATCGTATAGGCCGTACTGGCCGTGCAGGTAAAAAAGGTATTGCGATTTCTATTGCTGAAGGCCATGAAATGAAGGTATTTGGTAAAATAGAGCGTTATACAGAGCAACATGTACAGCGTCGTAAAATAAAAGGACTAGAGCCTGTACATAAAGAGTCTCGTGTCATATCTAAAAAGAAAAAAGTAAAATTAACACTCGCTCAAAAGAAAGCAAAACTTAAGAAGCAGCTCAAGAAGCAAAAAAAGAAATCTGGTAAATAATCTCCAAAAAAAACCGCGATATTCGCGGTTTTTTTATGTCAAATATAACTAGTTAATATATCTATAAAGGCTAGATATCACTATAAAAAGTAAATCGATTGCGACCATTATATTTAGAGTGATACATGGCTTTATCTGCGCAATTAAGAACAGTCGCTACATCATTTCCCTGTTCTGGATATAACGAAATTCCAACACTTATAGATAATTCATATTGTTCATCTACTGAAAATTCACAACCTCGAACAACTTGTGCTGCAAAGTTTTTAAGCATTAAAAAATCATCAGCTTTAACGATGTTTTCAATTGAAATAACAAATTCATCACCACCTAAGCGATAAGCTTGTGCCGAATACTTTAAAGAATCTATCTCTTCAACGAAGGTCTGTAATTTATCGGCTAGCGTTTGCAAAGCAACATCACCAACACAATGTCCTAGCTGATCGTTAACTAACTTAAAACCATCCAAATCAATAAATAAGAGCGCACCTGATTGTTTCTCAATAACACATTCTAAATCATCAAGAAAAGATCGGCGGTTCTTTAGTTTAGTTAGTTCGTCGACCTCGCTAAGTGTTTTGTGTAAATATGCATTACGTAGAATTTTTTTATGATTTAGAATAAAAAATACAATTAGTAATAATAAAATACAGGCGTAGATAATAAAATAACGTTGAATCGTATTGCTGTTATTTACCATCTCAAACTTATTTTCAATTAGATTATTTCTGATTACCTGTATGGCGCCTCTCAATTCATGTTGAAACAATGTGTTTAATATAACGGCTTCTTTCCCTTCTAATTCAGATAATTTATTAACATGCAGAATAAAAGTATGGATTAGCTCATTGTTTTTCAAATCCCATTCTTTCTCATGAAGAGTTAATGATTCTATTTCTTTAATTAATGCTTGATCCAAAAGAGGCTCACCAAAAATTCGCCCTTTAAAAACCATTATAGTGATAGTATTAATTTGCTCAATAATGTTATGTGGATCAGATATTATTGACTGCTTAATTTGATCTGAAATTACTTTTATATACCGCTGACGCTGACTAATTTGGCTATTTATAGACTTAAAACGTTCAATAAAAATCTGCATATTACGAAATAAATCATCAACATTATCAAGACGCTTACTAGATATATTCATATTATTTGATAATAACGGAATAAACTTATCCATAAGAACATTTAACCGAGACTGAGACGCGGATATATCATCATAATGTAGTGTTAAATGACTTCTATTTTTTAATACATATTCAGTTAATTGAGTTTCAACTTGAGTTATTTCCAACAACAGAGATTCAATCTCGTGTGCTTTACGGCTATTTCCCAATTCAGAATGAAAATATAACCAAGCTAATGGTAATATTAGAATAATAATAAGCAGTGATGGTTTAAATATTTTATCTTTATTATTAATCATTTGATCGGTTCCAAAGATTCTAAAAATGATTTAATACTTAATATATCTTGTTCAGAGGCTTTTATACCTAGCTGATAGGAAAACATAATTTTTATGGCTTCTTCTATGTTATCGGCCGAAGCATCATGAAAGTAAGGCGCTGTATTAGTGACATTACGAAGACTTGGTACTCTGAAAAAATTGAAATCATCTTCATTTTTAGTGATATTAAAAAAACCTAAATCTCTTTGTTTAATTTTATTATTGTTAAAATAAGATTTCATTAGACCGAACTTCTGTCTAACGTTACCACCTAAATTAGTTCCTTGATGGCAACTAACACAGCCTGATGATTTAAATAAATTAAAACCTGCGATCTCTTTTTTAGATAATTTTGATTTATCACCGAGTAAAAATAAATCAAAGCGTGACTGCTTCGCAAGGCTTTTAATATAATTAATTATTGCATCGTTAATAGCATGTTGCGAAATAGAATCATACTTTGCTGCACTAAATAGTCGTTGATAAGTTTTATCGTTATTTAGTTGCTGAACTAGTTCATCCCAATTACGATTCATTATTTTATTGTTGCTCATAATCGCACTGATATGATCTTGTAAATTATAAAATTGACCGGTCCATGAGAAATAATAGTTATAAATGCTGTACTCAACTGATGGCGTATTGTATTGAGTATTTTTACCAATGTTATTTTTAGAAAAAGGTAAATTATCAGAATAAGACTTTGACATTATATGGCAACTAGAGCATGACAATTCTTTATTATTTGATAGGTTTTTATCTTCAAATAATGTATTTCCTAATATAACTTTATTAGTTTGGATAGGGGTTAATTGAGGAGATAGTTTAATTGGAGTTATAAAGGTTTTATTACTGTAAGCAGCATAATTACTAGAACTCAGGAGTAATAAGCAACAGCCAATAAAATAATATAATATAGTCATGTGGCTATTCATTTATTTATCCTCTCCGTCATTACTTTCTAATAATTGGGGCGACAAAAAATTAGAATTAATTGATTATTATACTACTTTTTATTTGTTTAATTACTTTAATGCTGCAACATAGCTCACAGCACTATTAAAAATAAAACTAATTTACTTACCACCACCCAAACAATTTGGTGAATCAGGTACATTAGCATTTTGCCATTGATTCGTATCAAACGTATGTAATGCTAAAGCATGTATTGGTCCAGCAAGTTCTTCTGCCAAGACTTTATAAATCAATTGATGACGTTTCACTTGACGAATTCCTTCAAAAGACTCACTCACTAATGTAACTTTAAAATGTGTTTCAGAATTTGGAGGTACTGAGTGCATGTGTGATTCGTTTAATATTTCTAAATGTATTGGTGAAAACTCTGCGTTAAGTTTTTCTTCTACAGCACGTTGAACTTTTGTAAAATCTGTCATGACTTTCCTTTACTAATATTAAGAGCCCTTGAATTAAGAGCCCTTATTTTAAAAACGTTTAAACATTCGCTTTATTAGCTAATCGAACTTCAATAGCATTCATTAGTGCGCCTGTAATATCAACGTCAAATGCAGCTTCTATTTCACGAATACAAGTTGGGCTGGTCACATTAATTTCTGTCACTTTATCGCCAATCACATCCAAGCCGACAAAAATAAGTCCTTTAGCTTTTAACGATGGTCCAATACGGCGAGCAATTTCCCAATCTTTCTCAGACAAAGGACGCGCCTCACCACGACCACCAGCGGCTAAATTGCCACGAGTTTCACCTTCAGCAGGAATACGTGCTAGGCAATATGGCATTGGTTCGCCATCAACAATAAGAATGCGTTTGTCGCCATTACTAATATCTGGAACAAAAGCTTGTGCCATTGTATAAACCGTATTTAACTGCGTTAATGTTTCAATAATTACACCAACATTAGCATCCCCTTCCTTCACGCGGAAAATAGATGAGCCGCCCATGCCATCAAGAGGTTTTAAGATCATATCTTTATGTTTCGCGTAAAATTCACGAATTTTATCTTCACGGCGTGTAACTAGTGTTGCTGGTGTTAAATCAGCGAACCAAGCGGTGTATAATTTTTCATTACAATCACGCAAACTTTGTGGCTTATTAACCACTAACAAACCTTCATCTTCAGCACGTTCTAATAAATACGTCGCGTAAATAAATTCTGTATCAAATGGTGGATCTTTACGCATTAATAATACATCTAAATCACTAAGGCGAATTTCTTGAAACTCACCCAATTGATAAAAATCGTTTGAATCATTTTTAACAGTAACTTGTGCAACACGAGCATAAGTATGGCCATGCTCAAGATATAAATCATTCATTTCTAAATAATACATCTCATAACCACGTGACTGCGCTTCCATTAACATAGCAAAGCTGCTGTCTTTTTTGATGTTTATATCCTTAATGGGATCCATCAAAATACCTAATTTTATTGTCATGTTAATTCCTTAATTTTTCTTGTCATGATGAATGTCATAACAACTAATAATTTTTATAAAAAGTGATGCTTAAATGCTTAACCTAGATCACCGAATCGTGTTTGTAATGCACTAATAACTGTTAAACCAGCGGTTTCAGTTCGTAAGACTCGCGGTCCAATTAACACTTCATCAAAGCCCTGTTCTGACGCGAATTCTATTTCAACATCAGACAACCCACCTTCAGGGCCAATAACTAATCTAATACCATGTGTTGGTTCTGGTAAACTATTAATACTGTAATTAGCTCTTGGGTGTAAATTTAATTTTAGCTCATCTGTTTGTTCACTCGCCCACACCTCTAATGATTTAGGTGCATGAATAACTGGAATCGTATTACGAGCGCATTGTTCACACGCACTAATAACAATTTTATGCCATTGATTTAATTTCTTCTCAAGACGCTCACCACTCAGTTTTACACCGCAACGTTCTGTGAATAATGGCGTTATTTCAGTAACACCTAATTCAACGGCTTTTTGAATAGTCAGCTCCATTTTATCGCCACGGGAAATCCCTTGGCCTAAGTGAATACTAAGCGGAGATTCTATGCATTTATCAACAAAAGTATTGACCTGTGCAATGACTTTTTTCTTTCCAGATTCAATTAACGTTGCATTATATTCACCGCCAAGGCCGTTGAATAAAATAATCTCGGCATCAACAGATAAACGTAAAACTCTGCCAACATGATTAGCTGCATCATTATCAAGTTCTATTTGTTGATCAACAGCTAACTCACCAATGTGATAAATACGTGGAATTCTCATCATTTCAAACCATTATTTTTAATATCACATAGTATAAAGATAAATTAGTCCGTAATAACGGTTTTTTGTAACTTCTTATAAATAAAGTTACAAAAAATATAGTGATAATTAAATCGACTGCTATACATTGATAGATTATTTTCATCATCTTAGAAAAGCCAATGAATTCGAATCATTTATTTAAACGTATTGCGTTAACATTTGCTCTTGGTGTTATATTAAGTGGTTGTCAAACTACTAATAACACGGCGAGCCTTTCAATGGAAAATCCATTAACACTAAAACAAATTTATAAAGACGATGAGTTTAAATCACAATGGACTGGCCGCATACGTTGGTTAAGTGATGGTTCTGGTTATACAGCCGTTGAAAAATCTGACTTTGAAATGAAGAATGGTAAAGGTGAAATAGAAACTATAGGACACGATATTGTCCAATATGATCCAGTATCAAATGCCCGTGAAGTAATTATTTCGGCTAAACAGTTGATCGTAAACGATGGTGATGAACCATTATCAATTGATGATTACATTTGGTCAAAAGATCGCAAACAAGTATTAATTTATACCAATTCGAAGAAAGTATGGCGATCAAAATCACGTGGTGATTATTACGTACTTAACTTAAAAACATCTAATTTAGCTAAAATTGGAGCCGATGATTATCAAGAAAGTCGTTTGATGTTTACAAAATTCTCACCTGACGCCAGTAAAGTCGCTTATGTTTATCTAGATAATATCTTCGTTCAAGACATCAACTCTAAAAAAATAACTCAATTAACATTTGATGCATCTACGACCACTATTAATGGTGTATTTGATTGGGTTTATGAAGAGGAGTTTAGCATTCGTGATGGTTTTCGTTGGAGCCCAGATGGAAGTAAAATTGCGTATTGGCAGTTAGACACTAGTGGTTCAAAAAACTTTACGATGATCAACAATACCGACTCATTATATCCAACATTAACCACATTCCCCTACCCTAAAGTTGGTGAAAAAAATCCCGCAGCAAAAGTTGGCGTTGTTACAATCGATACGCAAAAAACAGTATGGGCAAATTTTACAGGTGACGCGCACAACATGTATATTCCGCGTATGTCTTGGGCGGATAACAGCGATGAAATCATTGTCCAACGCATGAATCGTAAACAAGACACTAACAAAGTATATCTAGTATCAGCGAAAGACGGTTCTTTAAATCATATTTATACCGAAAAAGAAGAGACATTTATTGAATCTGTTCACGATGTAACATGGATTGACGACGGTAAATCATTTCTTTGGATAAGTGAACAAGATGATTGGCGTCATATTTATAAAATATCACGTGATGGCAAATCAGTTGTTGATTTAACACCTGGTGATTTTGATATTACAGATATTCAATCAATTGATGACAAAGCTGGATGGGTTTACTTCATTGCTTCACCTGAGGATATTACTCAACGTTATTTATTCCGAGCTCCGCTTAACAATGATACTAACAAAATTAGTAAAAAAGAACGTGTAACACCCGCTCAGTTCTCTGGTACTAACAGTTATTACATGGACGATAAAGGCCAATGGGCTATTCATACCCATTCAAGTTTTAACGTACCTTCAACTAAGCGTTTAGTGTCATTAAAGAATCATAAAATCGAACGTGTACTTACCGAAAACAAAGAATTAAAATCTAAACTAGCTGATTTAGAGTTAGGTTCAACAGAATTCTTTCAAGTAAAAGCACATGACGGCGTTATATTAGATGGTTACATCACAACTCCTAGTGATTTTGATCCTAATAAAAAATATCCAATTATCTTTTATGTCTACGGGGAACCCGCAGGTCAAACAGTAAAAGATAGCTGGCGTGGCAATTCTTATTTATGGGATCAGCTACTAACCCAAAAAGGATTCGTTGTTGCTTCTATTGATAATAGAGGCACCAAAGCACCTAAAGGCCGCGCATGGAGAAAATCGATTTATGCAAAAGCAGGTTTAGTCGCTTCGCGCGATCAAAGTGATGCCTTAGCAGCCATGACTAAGAAATTTTCATTTATCGACGAAGCTCGCGTAGGTATTTGGGGGCATTCAGGCGGTGGCACTTCAACACTTAACTTGTTATTTCGTTACCCTGAGCAATACAAAGTAGGCATAGCGAACGCGCCAGTACCAGACCTTCGTTTGTATGACAGTATCTATCAAGAGCGTTATTCTGGCTTACTAGAAGATAATAAAGAAGCTTACGAGAAGAGTGTGGCAATTAACTACGCTAAAAACTTGGAAGGTAAATTATTATTAGTTCACGGCACTGGCGATGACAACGTTCATTACCAAGGCAGCGAGCGTTTAATTAACGAATTAATTAAACATAACAAGCAATTTGATTTTATGTCATACCCTAATCGTAGCCATAGCTTGCGTGAAGGTGACGGCACAACGCTTCATCTTAAAACGATGATGACGAATTATTTCCTTAACCATTTGAAATAATATTATTTCAAATTAATTCTTAAAATTTATTTAAATACGGATATTTATGACTAAATTTATATTATGTTTTTTATTAAGCAGTATTAGCGTAATAACTTTTGCAAATACAGAGAGTTCGGGCAATAAAAAAAATATTATTATTTCTATTGATGATTTTGCAAAAGCCACAACCTATGAATCTGTAAAAATATCACCTGACGGAAAACATTTAGCAGTAGCGTTTAATCAAAAAGGTAAAAGTGTATTTGCTATTATAGATAAAGTATCAAAGCAATATTTATGCAGCGTCGGTACACGAGGATATAATACTAGTGTTGGTGATATTTACTGGGTTAATGATAATCGAATTGTTTATACTGTTGATAAAAGTCTGCCATGGGATAACTTTCGTTTTAGCACTGGGGAGTTGTACGGAGTAAATGCTGACTGCTCTAAACACGACATTATATTTGGTTATCGTGCCGGAGAGAAAACAACGGGTACACTCATTAAAAAGCGTAAAGCTATGAATGGTAGCCAACGAGTCATTAATATATTAAAAAACGATAAAAAACACATATTAATTCAATATTATCCATGGCACCTTCTTACTAACACTTGGTATATAAATCCTAACGCTACTTCAAAAATTTATAAACTAAACGTTTTTTCAGGAAAATTAAAATATATACGTTCATTACCTCAAAAAAATGCAGAAGCACTTACAGATAACAGTGGTAAGGTTCGTTTAGCAATAGTAAAGAATGATGATGATTCTATTTCTATCAAATACCGCGAATTAAACTCTGACAAATGGCAAGATTTAGCATTGGCAGGTTTTAGTGGAAAAGATATATCACCAATAAGCTTTTCTAAAGACAATAAAAAATTATACCTTACCAGCTCGATTAATAATGGAACAAGTGGTTTATACGAGTATGATTTAGCCTTGAATAAATCTAAATTATTATTTCATGACCAACAAGTTGATATTACTCAATTGATTAAAGACTTTAATAAAAACCGAGTAATCGCTGTTGGAACAGAACTAGCTCTACCAAAATATCATTATATTGAGCCTGACGATAAAAAAGCTAAATTACATAAATTACTAAGAAAGGCTTTTTCAGGCAGTGATATTATTATTACTTCACAATCTGATGATGGTAAGCAAGCCATAGTATATGTATATGCTGATAATAACCCCGGTGATTATTATCTATTTAATACTGAAACTAAAAATGCTGATTATTTATTAAGTAGAAAATCTTGGTTATACCCTGAAGATTTACAACCAATGGAAGAAAGAAGCTTTACGACTCGTGATAATAATACTATTCATGGTTATTTTACGAAACCAAGAGGCAAAGCAAAACAATATCCCTTGGTTGTAATTCCACATGGTGGTCCTCACGGTGTGCGTGACTATTGGCAATATCAAACAGAAGTTCAATTGTTAGCTAATCGTGGTTACGCAGTATTACAAGTTAACTTTAGAGGTAGTGGAGGCTTTGGATTAGCTCACCAAGAAGCCGGATATGGTAAATGGGGTACGTTAATGCAAGACGATATCACAGATGCCGTTAATGCATTAATTACCGATAATATCGTTGATAAAAATCGTATGTGTATTTATGGCGGTAGTTATGGCGGATATTCAGCGTTAATGGGGACAATAAGAACGCCAGATCTATTCAAATGTGCAATTGGCTCAGTTGGTGTATATGACTTACCATTAATGTTTAAAGAAGGTGATATTACTAATACTAAATCAGGATTAGCTTATTTAAAAAATGTTTTAGGAGAAAATCAGGAAGATTTAAAGCAACGTTCCCCTAGTTACAATGTTGATAAAATTAAAGCGAATATACTATTAATTCATGGTAAGCAAGATGAGCGAGCGCCTATTGAACAAGTAGAATCTTTAAAGTCTGCAATGGATAAACATAATAAGAAATATCAATATTTAGAAATATCAGATGAAGGACATGGTTATCGAGATCCAAAAAACAAAGCACTCGTTTTTAAAACTATACTGTCTTTTCTCGATGAAAATATTGGCATTCATTAATTTTAAATAAAAATGATATTTAAGTGACCAAATAGCTTTGGTCACTTTTTTATAAAACGGCTATTACGTTACTTTTTAAATTATCTAGAACGATTAAATTTATCTAACTGACTTTTATATTCCTGCCAATCAAATTCTTCTTCTAAAGAATCAGCCAAAGCATCAATGCTTTGTTCTCGCAATGCTTCATAATCGACTTGGTCAAACTCATCACCATTACTGGCCCATGTAATCAATGCATTAAGCGCTTGTGGCGTATCCATTAATCCATGCCAATAACTAGCAAAGATTTGTTGGTCATGTGATAAGAAACCAGCGCCAATATTATCAACGTCATCATTATCAGTCACAACAGGAACGATATCACTGAGTGTATAATCCGTACTTCCCGCATGAATTTCATAGCCAGCAATAGGTACAGGTACTTGTTGTGGAAATTGAATTATTCCTTGTTTGAGCGTCAATTCTTTCGATTTACCCATAGTAGTCGACAATGGTAAATAGCCAAAACCTTCACTTTTTTCCGCTTTAATCGATTCAATAGCTAAAGGATCATCAATTAATTGCCCTAACATTTGCATACCACCACAAATTGCAATAATTTTACCGCCATAGCGTAAATGTTTCGCAAGCGTTTTATCCCAGCCTTGCTCTTTTAACCACTTTAAGTCAGCTTGTGTACTCTTTGATCCCATTAATATGATGACATCAGCCGATGGATGATTAGCTGTTAATTGAGGGCCAATTAATTCAACATCAAGCTGTGGATGAGCACGCATTGCATCAAGGTCGTTATGATTACTAATACGTGGATACACAGGCACAATGATTTTCAGTTTCGCATCACTACTATGTTGCTCAGTGGCTACACTATCTTCGCTATCAAGGTATAACCCCTGCAAATATGGTAATACCGCCAACACGGGTTTACCCGTTTTCTCTTCTAACCAATTATTAGCAGATGTTAATAACGATCTATCACCTCGAAAACGGTTAATCACAAAACCAATAACGCGATCTTGTTCAGATTGGCTTAAACAGGCTAACGTACCGGTTAAATGAGCAAATACACCACCACGGTCAATATCAGCGATTATAATCACCGGACAATCAACACTTTCTGCAAAGCCCATATTAGCGATATCACGATCGCGTAAATTGATTTCAGCTGGGCTACCAGCACCCTCAACAACAACGACATCAAACTGATCTTCTAAGCGTTGATGCGAAGCCAAAACAGCTTTCATCGCTGTCGGTTTATATTCATGATAATTCACCGCAGTTAATTGCGCAGCCACATGACCATTAATAATAACTTGGCAACCGATATCAGAACTGGGCTTTAATAACACAGGATTAAAATCACAAATTGGTTCGAGTCCACAAGCTTGTGCTTGCAGAGCTTGTGCTCGCCCAATTTCGCCACCATCAACAGTCACTGCGCTATTAAGTGCCATATTTTGAGGTTTAAAAGGTGCAACATTTAAACCTTTACGCTTATAAGCTCTACCAAGAGCACAAACCAAAGTAGATTTACCAGCATCAGAAGTTGTGCCCTGCACCATTATTGTTAAACAACTCATAATAAAAACAACGTTATGTAAGTTATAAAACCAAGCCACGAAAGTACTAATAACGCCCAAGGTAATTTAGCACTTGATGATGTAGTCGCTGCGTTTGTCTCATCTATTGTATTCAAATTATTAACATTTGATGATTCTTGAGCACGTTGCGATTTTTTACGTTGTTTATCTTGAGTACGCATTTTTGCTTTATGCTGTTTCTTATAAACAGCAATGCCTTTTTCAATACCGGCAGCAATTAACTTAGTTTGCGCTTTAGTCTGTCCTGGCTTTTGAGTTGAATTAGCAATAGCTAATGACTCATCTTGACTTTGTTTTGAAATCTTATCTGGCATGTCGATACTCTTGTTTCTATAACTATTGCTACTTATATTTAAATTGTATTAATCGATATTCAAGCTTTAACTCAGTGGTAGCAAATAATCTAATAACTCACTAAAATGATCACAAACAACGGTAGGTTTATGCTCTCTAATATCTTTACCATAGTTATAACCATAAGTTACTGCAATGCTATCCATGTCAATGGCATTAGCCGCTAAAATATCATTTTGAGAATCACCAACCATTACACAACGTTCAATAGCCACGTCGTGCACCTTACAAATATGATTTAGCGGCATTGGATCGGGCTTTTTCTTCACAAGAGAATCAGCACCTAACACCGTATCAAAACAATGATCAATAGTTAACGTTTTTAAAATAGGCTCTACAAACATCAATGGTTTATTCGTCACTATATGTAAAGTATAACCACGTTGTTTTAATGTATTAAGGGTTTGTGCTACGCCTTCATATAACCGAGTATCTACACACACATTATTTTTATAATGCTCAAGAAAAATAGCTAATGCCTTTGCACAATACTCTTCGTCTAAATCGTTATCAATTTCTAACTGGCCACTTAATGCTCTTTCCACTAGCATTTTTGCACCGTTACCAACCCAGTGATGAATAATATCACTGCTAAAAGTTTCTATTTTTAAGATAGCTAACATCGCATTAATTGAGTTAACTAAATCACCAGCACTATCGACTATCGTACCATCAAGATCAAAAATAACGGTTGTTTTGGCTATTAAGGTTTGTAGTTTTATACCGTCTTGCATAAAGTAATTTTCCTGAAGAAATAAATATGACATTATTTGGCATATATTTAACATGATTTAACCATGAACGATATAAATCTCTAATTAATATTTATATAATGAGTTACTATGTATAAAAGTAATACATATACTACATTTAAAACGATTAAGCTGTTCAGTAAATAATAACTCATTAATTTACACACCATCTGGATTTGGAGCCTACATTGAGTATTAAATCTATTTCAATTGCTGAGTTAAAAGTAGGTATGTTTGTTATTGAATTTACTGATGACAAGAAAAAAATAACCGTCAAAAAACCAGGCAAAGTTCCCAGCTTAAAACTTATTAATAAACTAAAATCTGATGGCATTATTAGCGTTGTCGTAGATTATGATCGCTCTGAGTTCGATACAAAAATAGAACCTAAATCTTGGGTTCGTGACAAATCTAAAATAATGCCTCTCAATCAAGAAATAACACGCGCAAAGAAAATTCTTAAAGAATCTAAAATCACTGTGAATAAAATGCTCGAGTCTGTATTTTCAGATAATACGGTAGATTTAGGTCCTATTGAGCAAGTAGCAGATGAAATAGTTGAATCTTTATCAAATAATACCGACGCGTTACAGTCATTATCAGCACTACGCACCAAAGATGCTTACTTAGTTGAACACTCTCTCAATGTTGGTGTTTTATTAGCTTCTTTTGCACGATATTTAGGTTGGGATAGCTCGCGTCAAGCATTGCTTATTGTTGGTGGGATTGTTCATGATATTGGTAAAACCAAAGTAGAGTTATCGGTGCTAAATAAACCTGGAAAACTTGAACCAGAAGAATTTGAACACATGAAATTACATCAAGTGTATTCAATCGATCTGCTAAATGAAATTAACGATTTACACATTGATAGTCGTGAAGTTAGTACAATGCATCATGAAAAACTTGATGGAAACGGCTACCCGTTAGGTTTGAAAGGAGAGCAAATTACCGAAGTTGGTAGAATGAGTTCTATTGTTGATATTTATGACGCATTAACAGCAAGTCGATGTTACAAAAAAGCGATGTCTCCTGCTGCGGCGCTGAAGATTATGATGAGCCTGCAAGATTTTCACTTAGATAGCGACCTACTTAAAGCATTCATATTATGTGTCGGGTTTTATCCTGTGGGATCACTCGTTGAACTATCTAATAATTTACTCGGTTTGGTCTGGGAATCTAACGAAAACGACATGAAGAAGCCAATAGTTAAAACATTTTATAACACGCAATATCAAAAATATTATGATGTACAAATG
>CALJMY010000163.1 GCA_937981905.1 uncultured Enterobacterales bacterium | reverse complement strand
TCTCTTGCTATCCAACGTATCTCTTGATCTTCAGCGCCAATAGCTTCCCCTATAAAATCAGTCACTGTCCAAACATTTAACGACACCAGTTTATCGCCATAATCATAATCTAACACCATCATAGGTGATGCTTGTTGAATAGCTAACCCAACCTCTTCTGCTATTTCGCGAAATAACGCTTCTTTAGCGGATTCATTTTCTTCTATTTTCCCACCGGGAAACTCCCATTTACCGCCTTGATGTAAATGGTCATGCCTTTTTGCTACTAGCACCTTATTTTCTTTATTAAGGATAACAGCAACAGCAACATTAATTTTCTTCATTATTTATCCAATATAAGATGTTAAATTTTAAGAAGCTATTATAATTGAGCTTACTCATTAGGTCACAAATAATTGAATATATGAATACTCCAACTCAATATTACTCAATAAGTAACACTAAAGAACATTATGCTAGTGAGCATTCCCTTCCTTTGATCATTATCGATACCGATAAATGCTATGCCGTTATTTCTCTATACGGCGGGCAAATATTGAGTTTCAAAGCTAAAAATAAAGAACCTTTATTATGGCTAAGTGAAAACGCTGTTTTTAAAAATGGGGTTGCGATTAGGGGCGGGATTCCTATTTGTGCACCTTGGTTTGGTGAACATTCTGAATATGCATTAAATCATGGGTTCGCACGTATAAGTGAATGGGATTTAGCCGAAATAAACCAATTAAAAAATAGTGATGTAGTTATTACTTTAAAGTTAACTGAAAACGAATTGTCTAAACAGTATGATTATCAACAATTCACTATGGAAATAAATATAATACTTGGAAGTACGTTATCTATTAATTTTTCATTTGAAAACAATCGAGATATTTCACAAACTTGCGAATGGGCAATGCATAGCTACTTTCAAGTTGATGATTGCAAAACGACAACAGTCGATGGTTTATTAAATTACACTTATCAAGATAAAACAAAAAATAATAAAGCGGTTCTACTTACTAAGCCTCAAGTTTTTGAAGGTGAAATAGATCGTTCATTTGTTAACGCATCAACCGTCCAAAAAATTAATAATATTTCTCCAATTACTATTACAGGACAAAACTGTAATAGCGTAATAGTTTGGAATCCCGGTGAAATATTAGCCAACAAAATGAGTGATATCATCCATTCAAATAAATTTGTGTGTGTAGAGCGTGGCGCTATCAATGAATTATCTTGGAATGTTTTCAAAGATGAAAAAGAAACCGCTTCAATGACCATAACCAACTAAGACTAACAATACTAATTTTAATAATAGTTATTAAAAGGGTAACGATTCAATAAGACATAGTTTTATAAAGTATTGAATGTGTTGCTGATTAATTACTCAATAAAGTGATTATTTTTCATTTTAAATAATCAATTCCTTTTAATATTCGGGTTTGTTAGCTAAAGTAATCGGTTATCAAATAAAACTTAAAAAGAGTGTTATGGTTAACCTTTATCGTCGTAAACAATTACTAGACAAACTGCCTGCTACTGCGGTTGAGTCGCAAGATATCAATGTATTGTTACATGCCAAAGACTACCTTAATCGATTACTAACATTAATTGATCAAGCAACGACTCGTATATATGCCACAGTACTCTATTTAGAAGATGATGATGCAGGACAATTAATTGTTAAGCACCTTATTGCTGCCAAAGAAAAAAATCCATCTCTTGATATTAAAATATTTGTAGATTTCCATCGTGCAAGGCGCGGATTGTTCGGCCAAAAAGAAAGCGAAGGTAATGCAGGATTTTATCGTAAAATAGATGAACAATATCCTGATTACATTCAATTTTACGGCGTAGCTATTAAACAAAAAGAACTCTTTGGTGTGCTACATTTAAAAGGGATTATTATTGACGATGTGCTTCTATACACCGGTGCAAGTATCAATAATATTTACCTACACTATGGTGACCGTTATCGTTATGATCGTTATTGTGAAATAAAATCTCCAACACTTTGTAATAGCTTTGTGCAATATTTACAAGATGCATTAATGCCAAGTGAAGGTGTACATTTATTGAATCGTAATCCATTAACATTAGGAAAAACATTCAATAAAGAAATAGCAGCTCAACATAAACAATTAACAAAAACAAAATATGATTTATTGGCAGAAAATAGTCATAACCCATTAACGATTACCCCATTAATTGGCTTAGGCAAACGTAATAACCAACTTAATAAAGTTATTCATCAACAAATGTTGAAAACTGAAAAGTTATTAATCTTGTATACGCCTTATTTTAACCTCCCAAGTATTCTGAAAAGAGCTATTACCAAACTACTAAAAAAAGGGATTAAAGTTGAAATTATTGTTGGTGATAAACGAGCTAGTGACTTTTTTATACCAGAAGACCAAGAGTTTAGTAAAATAGGATTAATTCCATATTTATACGAAACGACACTCAGAAAATTTGTTAAGCGTCACCAACAATCTATTGATAATAATTTGCTAACAATTAGATTATGGCAACATGAAAAGAACTCATTTCATATAAAAGGAATGCAAGTAGATAACCGTTATCATCTACTCACAGGAAATAACTTAAACCCTAGGGCTTGGCGTTTAGATATTGAAAATGGATTATTGATTGATGATAAACAACAACAATTACAGAATGTTTTTTCTGATGAGCATCAAGAAATTATTAAACATACGACCGTTATTAATCATTCTAACGACATTGAAACGGTAGACGATTACCCACAATTCGTTAAAAAGTGGCTAGGTCGATTAAGAAAAACCAGCTTAGACATGTTATTCAAGCAATATATGTAATATACGTTCAACGAAATAATCAACATGATGACAGATAGAGCAAAATCAGTTACTCATCATGTTGACGTTTTTTATAAGACAAAGAATTACTAAAAAAATTACGACTTGTTGCTACTAAATGATTCCAACGACCTAAAAGCTTCTTTTGGAAAAAAGTTTCTAAGTTTAATGATAATTTATCATCGCTTACCCACGTTTCATTTAATAACTTTTTACCATACATCACAGCATCAGGTGACCTTGCCGTTAATGATTTAGCAAATACTAACGCTTCTTCTAGCGGATTATCACAAACCTTAGTAACCAAACCATAATCATAAGCTTCATTAGCACTAAATATTCGACCAGTCATGATTAAATCTTTGGCAATATCAATACGAGTTAGCTCCCGAAGAGTAACACTTAAACTCATATCAGGAATCAACCCCCATTTAGCTTCCATAATAGAAAATCTACAGTCAGGTGTTGTATAACGAAAATCGGCACCAAGTGCTATTTGCATTCCGCCGCCAAAACAGTTTCCATGAGTAACAGCAATAACAGGCACTGGTAGACTACGCCATAAATAACCAACATCTTGCGCTAAGTTTGAGATTTTATCATCGTCCTTTTTAAGTAAATCTCTAACATTAAGTGGATTCTTAAGTACTGATGCCATATCTAATCCTGCACAAAACCCTTTGCCGTTACCTTTTAAAATAACAGCCCTTATTACGCGATTACTCTTCAATGTAGTTATCGTGTCAGAAATGGCATTAAACATTGCCATATCAAGTGCATTGTATTTATCGCCGCGATTTAAACTCACTACAGCAATATTATTTTGATATTCTATAAGTATTCTTGGTTCCATATTTAATTCCACTTTAATCAATTAATACAAAAACAGGACTGAGCAATAATCAAGATTACAATCAAAACATACACCTATTTTATAGGCAATAAAAAAGGCCATATTTTTCAATATGACCTTTTATTCATCGCATAAAATTAAGTTATTTATTAAGCAACTGTAATCCTAGCAAATTTGCGTTTACCGACCTGAACAACATATTCACCATCAGTTAATTGTTGTTTATTATCTTCACACTTAACGCCATCAATTTTTACAGCGCCTTGCTTAATCATACGATTAGCGTCAGAAGTACTAGTTACTAAGCCCGCTTCTTTAAGTAAGTTTGGCATAGGTAATACACCAAGTGTTAGCTCAGGCATATCATCAGGGATTTTACCTTTTTGAAAACGCTCTATAAATTCTTTATGAGCACCTTCCGCATCAGCTTCGCTATGGAAACGCGCAATAATTTCTTTCGCTAAACTAATTTTAACGTCACGTGGATTAGCACCATTTGAAATATTAACTTTAAACTGTTCAATCTCACTAAGCGGTCTAAAACTTAATAACTCATAGTAACGCCACATCAAAACATCTGAAATAGACATTATTTTACCAAACATTTCTGACGGTGCTTCACTAATACCGATGTAGTTATTAGCTGATTTTGACATTTTTTTAACGCCATCAAGACCTTCAAGTAATGGCATCATCACTACGCATTGTGGCGATTGACCATTAACTTTTTGCAGCTCACGGCCCATTAACAAATTAAACTTTTGATCCGTACCACCTAGTTCAACATCAGTTTCCATCGCAACAGAGTCATAACCTTGTAATAAAGGATATAAAAACTCATGAATGGCAATTGGCTGGCCGCCAGCATAACGCTTTTTGAAATCATCACGTTCAAGCATTCTTGCAACTGTTTGGTTAGCAGCTAATTTGATCATGCCAACAGCGCCTAACTCTTCTAACCATGTTGAATTAAATGCTATTTTAGTTTTTTCAGGATCTAAAATTTTAAAGACTTGTTCAGTGTAAGATTCAGCATTTTTCAATACTTGTTCTTTAGTTAAAGGCGGTCTTGTTGTGTTTTTACCTGTAGGGTCACCAACCATAGCCGTGAAATCACCAATTAAAAAAGTAACTTCATGGCCTAAATTTTGAAACTGACGCATTTTGTTTAAAATAACGGTATGTCCCAAATGAATATCAGGTGCAGTAGGATCAGCGCCTAACTTAATTCTTAATGGGCGCTTTAATTTTAGTTTTTCAATTAATTCTTTTTCAACAAGAATTTCATCAGCACCACGTTTAATTTCACTCAGTGCATCGGCTACCTGTGACATTCACAGTTCTCCTAGGTCATTAAATAAGCCTATGTATACTAATAATGCGATAAATAAGTACTTTATATGACATTAATTTAGTTGTTAGGTTTAAGGATATAAATAAAGCTGGTAATCTTACTCGATTAGCGATGGAAAATGAACTTTAAACGTTCCAAAAATCATTTTCTTCACATTAATTTGTTTCGGTTATTTGTACTCATTATGATTCATATTTTTAAACAATTACCTTCTAGACATAAATATCTATTAATTGCAGTCAGTGTAATAACAGGTATGCTATTTTTGCTTCCTTCAGATGAAGCAAAAGCGTCACGTTCATCCTCTGAAAATACAACATTGAAGGTAGCACAACGCTATCAGGTTACCGTTGGTGATTTTAATAAAAATACACCTTTGATTCCTATAACACCTCCTAAAGTAGACGAACCAGCTACCGTAATAAAAACCTCGACAACTAATATTGTAAAAGAAATACCTGATACATCAGAAATAACACCAACTATAAATGTTACGGCAGAACCTCTATTAGAAAATTCACTGCCAGATGAGCCATCATTAACATGGAAAAAAGTGACCGTTAAATCAGGTGACAATTTAGCACTTATCTTTAATCGAGCAGGGTTCAGCCCACGTACTTTGCATGATATAACCAGTATTAAAGCGGCAGGAAAATCTTTAAAGAAAATTATGCCTGGTCAAACTATTCGCTTTGGTCAAAATAATGACAAACAATTAGTAAAGTTAGAATATCAACAAGATATTGTAAATAGCTTACTTGTTTCTTTAGGTGATGATAATAAGTACAAAGTAACTTCGGAAAAACGAACATTAGAAACTCGCGAAAAATTAACCAGCGCAATTATAAACTCAAACTTTTGGAATGCCGGTGTCAATGCCGGTTTAGAACCAAGTATCATTATGAATTTGGCTAATATTTTTGGTTGGGATATAGATTTTGGTTTAGACATTCGAAAAGGTGATTATTTTAACCTTGTTTACGAAACCAAATTTTTAGATGGTGTTGAAGTTAAAACAGGCCAAATAATAGCAGCTGAGTTTGTAAACCAAGGGCAAAGTTATCAAGCTATCCGTCATAGTGATGGCGAATATTATTCAGCATCAGGGCGTAGTATGCGCAAAGCATTTTTACGTGCTCCTGTTAATTTCAAATATATTAGTTCTAGCTTTAACCCTCGCAGACTTCACCCTGTAACAGGCCGTGTAACCTCTCACAACGGTATTGATTATGCTGCTAAACGCGGAACCCCAGTTCAAGCATCAGGTTCAGGAACGGTAACAGCGTCTGGTTATAACAAATATAATGGTAATTATATTTTTATTAAACATGGCGAGCGATATGTTACTAAATACCTTCATCTTACAAAGAAATTTGTAAAAAAAGGGGCTCGAGTTAAACAGGGACAAAAAATTGGCACAGTGGGTTCAACAGGCCGTGTAACGGGTGCTCATTTACATTATGAATTCTTAGTTAATGGTGTACATCGTAATCCACGTACTGTGAAGTTACCAAAAGCTCAATCAATTGCTAAAACAGAGAAAGCTGCATTTCTGGCAATTTCAGAAAAACGTATGGCCCAGTTAAATACTAATAAACGCATTATGCTTGCTAATAATCAGGAATAAATATGTCACATCAATATTATGTTGGTTTAATGTCAGGAACCAGCATGGATGGTGTGGATGCTGTACTTGTTGATTTTCAATCGGGCCAACCTTGCGTTGTAGCTACTTATGAAGAAGCAATCCCTGAATTTTTATTAGAAAAACTTCACCTTCTAGCAAATCCAACCACTGAAGATATAATCTTATTAGGTGAATGTGACCGCGCTTGCGGCGAATTATTTGGTAATGCTGTTAATAATTTATTAAAACAGACAAATATCTCTGCTGAAGAGGTTATTGCTATCGGCTCCCACGGCCAAACTATTCGTCATATGCCTAATCTAACTTATCCTTTTTCATTACAAATAGGCGATGCATGTACTATTGCCGTCAACACTGGAATTGATACAGTAGCTGATTTTAGACGTAAGGATATTGCACTTGGTGGGCAAGGCGCTCCTTTAGTTCCTGCCTTTCATCAGGCTATTTTTTCAAATTCAGAACATGATCGTGTTATTTTAAATATTGGTGGAATATCAAATATTACGTGGATTGGCAGTGATGGTATCGATATTTTTGGTTATGATACAGGCCCTGGCAATACCTTACTCGATCTATGGTATCGACAACATAATACAAACAATTACGATGAAAAAGGGCAATGGGCAGCCCAAGGGAAAGTACATCAACCTTTATTAGATAGAATGTTAAAAGATAACTATTTTTCACAACTATTTCCTAAAAGCACAGGGCGAGAATTATTTAATATGCCTTGGCTAAATAACCATTTGAGTCATTTTACGTCACTAGCACCGCAAGATATTCAAGCCACATTATCTCAACTTACAGCACAGACTATTAGCGATGAAATAACAAAAAAATCAACGATTGCTCAGGTATATATTTGTGGCGGAGGGTTGTTTAATGATGATTTAATTAACAGAATTAAACGGCTGTTAAACGATTCAACAATTGATTCAACTGCTAAATTAGGCCTTGAACCTCAGTGGGTAGAAGCCATTGCATTTTCATGGTTAGCTTATTGTTTTATTAATAATAAAACCAGTAACTTACCTAGTGTTACAGGTGCCAGAAAAGCGGCAATTTTGGGCGTATTCTATCCGGCAAATTAATGCCTCTAACTAATATTAGTTTCTATAAACCAAAAAAAAGAGCCGAAGCTCTTTCTTGAATAGACTACTTAAGTTTAGAATCTAACTCTACGGAAACTCTTAGGGGATTTTGCTTCTTTTTCGGCCATTTCCACAGCAGTAGTAAACTCTGTACTTTTCCAATCATTGCTTTTAACATCTTTCTCGCCAGTAACAATCGTACTTACTGCATCATTACGCCATACTGAACGTTTTTCTGCAGAAACAGCAGCAACAGCTGTATTAGCTAATAATGTAAGACCTAGTGTTGAGACTAAAAGTAATGCTTTCATAAAATATAATTCCTAGTAAGTTAATGTCAATTTTTTGTAATTACATAAACTATAGTGCTAGGAACATGCCAACTATATATACATCACTTATTTAAATAATTATAATTTTTACTTAGATTACTTTTTAATAAGTATGTAGTAAAATCATCTTCCGACAATGGTTTACTATAAAAATAACCTTGAATAGTTTCACAATTTAAAGCTACTAAAGCTGCAACTTGAAACTCCTCTTCAACGCCTTCTGCAACAACCGATAAATTCATATTTTTTGCAATAGAAATAATTGAAGCAACCAGATTCCCATCATCTTTTTCATTACTCAAATCATCAATAAATGCTTTATCTATTTTCAGGGTATGAATAGGAAAACGTTTTAAATAACTCAGTGATGAATAACCAGTTCCAAAATCATCTAATGCTAAGTGAATACCTTTGCTAGATAGTTTTTCCATTGTTTTAATTGCTAATTCAGGGTTTTCAATAACAGTACTCTCTGTAATTTCTAATTCTAAATTAGCTAATGGTAATTGAGTGCACTCTAAGACATGCTCAATACGTTGTAATAAATCTGCTTGAGCAAATTGCTTAGCCGCTAAATTAACAGCGATACGACCATTAAACAAACCACTTTTTCGCCATTGTTGTGTCGCATAGCATGCTTTATCTAGTACTTTTTCACCGATAGCAATAATAAGCCCAGTATCTTCAGCAATTGGTATAAATTCATTAGGATAGATCATACCTTCTTCAGGATGATCTAATCGAACTAGCGCCTCCATCCCCATAATAGTCTGAGTAGCTAAATCAATTTTGGGTTGATAAAAAACCTCGAACCAATCATTTTTTAATGCTTGACGAATTAAACTCTCAATTTTTACGCGTCGGACTGCTGTATCGTTCATTGATGAACTGAAAAATTGATAGCTAAACCCAGTGTCCGATTTTGCATGATACATTGCCGTATCAGCGCTTTGTAACATATTCTCAGTGGTCTCGCCGTCATTAGGATAAATAGCAACCCCAACACTACAACTCATCACTAACATTTCACTATTAAGATAAAATGGAGTTTGCATTGCGCTTTCAATTTCATACAATACTTGAGTAATAACATTAATATCATCAAGTAATACCGCAAATTCATCGCCGCCTAAACGGCATAATAAATGCTGACAATCTATTTTTGAATCAATACGCTCAGCAATCATACATAATAATTTATCACCTTCATCATGCCCCATTGAATCATTAATATTTTTAAAGTTATCAATATCCATCATTAATAATGCATGAGACTCTTTACGACGAATTAAATTACGATGTGCATATTGAAAATATGATCGATTAGGCAACTTAGTTAGAGGATCAATATTTGATAAGTCTCTTAGCTCCGCTTCTGTTTTTTTCCGTTGAGTAATATCTGAAAAAGCAGCAACATAATGACTTATTTCACGATCATCATTAAGCATAGTATTAACATTTAGTTCTATTTGATAATAATCCCCGTTAGGTTTAACAACTTTAAGTTCACCAGACCAAGTTAATCCTTTTTGTAATCGTTGTTTTATATTATCAGGGATATTTTCTGGGTACGTATCAAATATTTTATTATTACCAAGAACATCATCAATCGCTAATCCTGTTATTTGTAAAAATGCTTTATTTACATCAACAATATTAAAATTTAGATCTAATACATAAATTGCATCAGACACATTTGACATTACATTGGCTTGTAAATT
>CALJMY010000162.1 GCA_937981905.1 uncultured Enterobacterales bacterium | reverse complement strand
ATTGTATTAGTTATCATCGCCAAGACCTAGTGCCTTAGAGATAATATTTAACGTTTCGTTATCACCCATCAAACTTGCGCTACTCATTGCACGAGTTGGGTGATGAATTAATTTATTGGTCAGCTTGTTTGCAAGCTCAATGATGATTTTTTCAGGGTCACCATTTTGTGTTAATTTTTGTAATGCTTTTTCTAATAATTCATCTTTGCTTTCAACACTACATTGACGATATTGCTTGATGTAATCAACAGTTTTTAATGATTGAGTCCACGCCATAAACTCTCGTGCTTCTTTAATCGTAATAGCTTCAGCATCATCAGCGGCGGCGCGTCTCGATGCCATATTTTGCTCAACGATGCCTTGTAAGTCATCGACGGTATAAAGGTATACATCATCAAGGTCGCCCACTTGAGCTTCAATATCTCGTGGGACAGCGATATCAACTAATAACATAGGTTGATGACGCCTTGTTGATACAGCGCTTTCGACTAAACCTTTGCCTAAGATAGGTAAAGTACTAGCAGTTGATGAAATAACAACATCGGCTTGTGATAAATGTTGAGGAATTTGTGCCAACGTAATTGCACTACCACCAAATTCTTCGACCATACATTGACCTCTAGCTAACGTTCGGTTAGCTACTGTAATTTTAGTCACACCAGCATCAATAAGATGTTTAGCCACTAATTCAATCGTTTCACCTGCGCCAATTAGCAGCACATTAGTTTTTGATAACTCACTAAAAATTTGTTTCGTTAAACTAACAGCAGCAAAAGCTACTGAAACTGCGTTTTCACCAATACTCGTATCAGTCCGAACACGTTTAGCAACAGAAAAAGTGCGTTGAAATAATTTATCTAACGTTACGGCAATAGCACCAACTGTTTTAGCAGTACTATAAGCTTGTTTGATTTGCCCAAGAATTTGAGGTTCACCTAAAACAAGAGAATCTAAACCACAAGCAACCCTCATTAAATGATTAACTGCATCGACATTATTATGAACATATATACTTTGCTTTAAATCATTACTATCAACTTGATGAAATTGACTTAACCACTCGATTAATTGTTCAGGAGCAGCGCCCCGGCAGTATAATTCTGTGCGATTACACGTTGAGACAATAACAGCTTCACTATCATCCGTAATTAATCGAAGTTGCTGCAACGCATCAGTCATTTGATCTGGAGAAAACGCGATTTTTTCACGCAATTCTACCGAGGCCGTTTTATGATTAATTCCGAGGGCAACTAATGACATGTAATAAATTCAATTAATATGTTAGATAATTTGATAACCGTGAATTTTACATGAAAGAGTGACCTAATTGAAAGGATCTGTAGTGCACAATCCTAAAAGAAGTTATTCTTAACCCATCTTATTTCAATTTCTGTCTATTTATTGTGTTTAAACGATTATTATTACTATCTTTTGTATTGATTTTATCAGGTTGTATAACATTTGATTCAACCACAGCTATAAATTCACAAACAAAACAACAATGGCAATTCACTGGTAAATTTGCTGTCAAAACTCCAAATGATAAAAATTCAGCAAAATTATACTGGTCTCAAGTAGATGACCAATATGATATTAATATTTATACTGTCTTTGGTATTTCGGTGATGTCGATCATTGGTGATGATAATCAAGTAACCATAGAACAAAATGGTGAAGTTTATACTGGTGCAAATGCTCAACAACTTATTTATCGATTAACACGTTGGCATTTACCCGTTAATGATTTGCAACAATGGGTTCAAGGTTCTGTTTATAACTCTACTGACTCGAAATATGATTCCGATGGTAATTTCTCCCAGGGAACGATCACCAGTAACGATAATAAACAATGGCAGTTAACATTAAGTAATTATAAAATTATTAATAATGTACCTAGACCTCATAAACTATTATTAAAATCTGGCGACAGTTATTTTAAACTTGCAATGAATCAATGGAAAATTCAAAAATAGTCTACTGGCACATATACAAATAAGCCTAATGAATCCTATTACAAAGAAATTAATACTCCATATTATTTATTGCCGCTTTTACATTGAGAATATCTAACATGTTCAAACAAAATACTTGGCCAGCACCAGCTAAAATTAATCTATTTCTTCATATAACAGGTCGATTAGATAATGGTTATCATAGCTTGCAAACAAACTTTCAATTTTTAGATTATGGTGACTCCCTTTCATTTAATATCAATCAATCATCACAAATAACAGTAACACCAGAAGTTGATGGAATATTACCTGAACAAAACTTAATTTACCGTGCCGCAATGCTGTTAAAGCCTTATGTTGATAATCGAGTCGGTGTTGATATCAATTTATTAAAAATTTTACCAATGGGTGCAGGCCTTGGCGGTGGTTCATCAAATGCAGCAACAACATTAGTCGCCTTAAATCATTTGTGGAAGGTAAATTTATCTAATGACAAGTTAGCCAGTCTTGGCCTTAGTCTTGGTGCCGATGTTCCTATCTTCGTAAGAGGTTTCGCCGCATTTGCACAAGGTATTGGTGAAGATTTAACACCAATTAACCCACCGCAACCTTGGTATTTAATTATTTGGCCAGGTGTTAGCGTTAGTACAGCTGAAATTTTTAACTTACCAGAACTCCCAAGAAATACGCCAAAAATAACCTTAGGCCAACTTACAACGTCAAAATTAAAAAATGACTGCCAAGAAGTGACAAAAAATAGGTATCCCGAGGTTGCTATGGCACTGGACTGGTTGTTACAATATGTGCCAGCAAAAATGACAGGAACCGGAAGCTGTGTTTTCGGGGAGTTCTCTTCACATGCTGACGCCATGATAGCATTGGAAAAACTACCTAAAAATATGCACGGATTTGTTGCAAAAGGCATAAACATTTCGCCACTTGCCACAACTCTTGCTGACGCCAACCTCATTAATGCAAAAACTTAATCTATTAGCAACACGCTAATGAACTGGCGGATTCACACCGCCCACCAAACCAAAACCTGGGGTTTTACGTGCCTGATATCAAATTGTTTGCTGGAAATGCTATTCCTGAGCTTGCTCAAAAAATTGCTGATCGTCTTTATCTTAAATTAGGTAAAGCAACTGTTGGTCGTTTTAGTGATGGTGAAATAACTGTACAAATAAATGAAAATGTTCGTGGTGCAGATGTATTCATCTTGCAATCTACTTGTGCTCCAACTAACGACAACCTGATGGAATTACTCGTCATGGTTGATGCTCTACGCCGTGCATCTGCAGGTCGTATTACAGCAGTTATTCCTTACTTTGGTTACGCTCGTCAAGATCGTCGTGTTCGAAGTGCTCGCGTTCCTATTACAGCAAAAGTTGTTGCAGATTTCTTATCTAGCGTTGGCGTTGACCGTGTATTAACGGTTGATTTACACGCAGAGCAAATTCAAGGTTTCTTCGATGTTCCTGTAGATAATGTATTTGGTACACCTGTATTACTAGACGATATTAAATCTCGTGATTTTCATCAACCAATCGTTGTTTCTCCAGACATTGGCGGCGTAGTACGTGCACGTGCACTTGCTAAATTATTAGATGATTGTGATTTAGCAATTATCGATAAACGTCGCCCACAAGCGAACGTTGCTCAAGTAATGCATATTATTGGTGATGTAACAGACCGCGATTGTATTATCGTTGATGACATGATTGATACTGCTGGTACGCTATGTAAAGCAGCTGAAGCATTGAAAGAACATGGCGCTCGTAATATTTACGCTTACGCAACTCACCCAGTATTCTCAGGCAATGCTGTAGATAATGTAGCTAATAGTGTTATTGATGAATTCATCGTTACCGATTCTATTCCTCTGTCAGAAGAAATGAAAGCAACTGGTAAAATTCGAGTATTATCGCTTGATGGCATGATGGCTGAAGCACTTCGTCGTGTTTCAAATGAAGAGTCTATCAGCGCAATGTTCCAATACTAAATACTTTAAAGGATTTATTTAAGCCAACTTCATTGTCGAGTTTACACTCTTAAAAGCTGGCATAAATCATTACATTCTTTTTGTATTTTTAAAAGCGACCTATATGGTCGCTTTTTTGTACCTTAAATTTACAACCAAAATTAATGATATTATATTTATATTCAATTATTTATATAATAAATAGCAATTCAACATAGTAATTAAAATAATCATTTAAAGAAACCTAAGTTGATGCCGATAACTTAAACCTTAAAGCTAATAATAATTTACAGTTTATATGTAATGGATTAAAAGATGTAAGAACTTAAAATGAAAAACGAAAAAGAATTATTTAAATCAATAAAATAATTAATCTGGTACTGTATTCTATAGTGTAATTAAACTGCACTAATAAAATGAATATGCAAATAATATAGTGTTCTATTTATAATAACTATTTCATTAATCATATTAGGCTTTAAGAAGTATTATCAATGCTATTTAAAACGATAAAAAATACTATTACAACGTTAAACGCAGTCGCTATTTTTGTAGTCTGTGCCGCTGTGTTGTTTTTTTCTGTTTTAGAACATGAAAAATTGTATAGAGAATCGGTTAAAGGGAACTTAGATGGCTTATCTGAGAATATGGCTAATGATCTTGTTTCCATATTGTCATTTAAAGACTCATCATTTGAAATACACAGTACTTTATTACGTTTAGATCCTTATGAAGATGTGAAATTTGCTCGAGTGTACGATAGCTCTTGGAAAGAAATGGAAACATACATTGGTAAAAAAAACCAAAATATTAGTTTAAATATTCCAATTAATTATTTAAATATAGAAAACATAGGTGTAGAAGTAGTTGAAGATGAGTTAATTGCATTAAAGTTGATCGGGGATAAACGATTACCTCTAGGTTACTTATTAATAGTACATAACTCTAAAGAACCATTAAAACAAAGCAAAATAAAATTATTAAAAGATGTATTGCCCGTTACTCTATTTTTTGTATTGTTGATGATTATCATTACATCATTTATTCAACAAGAATTATTGATTCCTTTAACGCGCTTATCAAATTTAGCCAAAAAAATTCGATTCACTAAAGATTACTCCCTTCGTATAAAAATTAATGGAAAAAAAGAAGTTGCTGAGTTAAGTCGTAATATTAACAATATGATGTCAACCATTAACGAAGAAACAACAAAAAATAAAGAACATACCATTCAATTAGTTGAACAACAAAACGCAATGGAGAAATTGGCTAATTTTGATTCATTAACTGGTTTACCTAACCGAACATTTTTTCTTGATATATTGCGCAATGAGCTCGCTAAAGCAAAATTAAATAATAATAATATCTCTTTAATATATATTGATTTAGATGGCTTTAAGAATGTAAATGATAGTTTAGGCCACGACACTGGAGACCAGCTTCTCTATCAAGTAGGTAAACGTATAGCAAAGTGTTTAAGTAAAGGAGATATCTTATCTCGACTAGGCGGCGATGAATTTTTAGTTCTAATGAATAATAAAGTTGATGATTATACTTTAATTGAAATAACAGAAAAAATTATACAAACAGTTAATGTGCCTTTTGATATTAATAGCTGGGAAGTTCAAATAGGTGCAAGTGTAGGGATTGCACAAGCGATTGATTCTGATTTTGATACGCATAACTTTATTAGCAATGCAGATGCTGCAATGTACCGTTCTAAAGAAGCTGGTCGTAATCAACACACTCTTTTTGTACATTCAATGATGGAAGAAAACAAAAGAAAAATAGTTATTGCTAACTCCATTACTTCTGCTTTAAAAAATAATGAATTCAAAATATTTTATCAGGGTAAAGTATCGCCGAATGAA
>CALJMY010000161.1 GCA_937981905.1 uncultured Enterobacterales bacterium | reverse complement strand
CATGGTGTTTATAAACATATCAGCCATCCGCTAGGTCCAAGAACGATGATTGGAGAGGGGATTTGTAATTGTTTCATGAGACAGTTCCCACAATCGTTATTAGACGAAGAAAGTGACCGTATTAAAAACGGTGTACAAGGTGAAGCATTAGCACATCGTAAATAGACTATTGTAAAAATATAGGTGTTAATTAGTCATATGACACAGACATAGCCTCATTACTTATTATTAGTAATGGGGCTTGTTTATATTTATCGATGAGTTAACTTATCAATAATATTTATAATCATTTTCTCAATTCATCTTTTCTTGAATTTAAGTAATAAGAGCTAACATTGAATAAAAACACTATTTTTTATCTTGCCAGGCACGGCCAAACTCAATGGAATATTGAGCACCGTATTCAAGGACAGCTCGATAGCTGTTTAACAGAAGAAGGTAAAGTGCAAGCGTTGCGATTAGCTCATTTATGCCATTCATTAGGTATCACCAAAGTACTGACGTCACCACTTGGCCGTGCGATAGAAACGGCCGAAATATGTGGCCATGAATTAAATTTAACCGTGACAAAAATTAAAGGATTTGAAGAACGTAACTTTGGCATGTGGCAAGGAGAATTAACACCCAAAATGGCTTTGCACAGTGATTATGATGAAATCGTTTCGCAAATGACCGACTGTAAACCAGAACAAGGAGAAAGTGCAAAACAATCATTTACACGTTTTAGCCAAGCCTTAAGAGCAATATTACAAACGCCATTAAACGCTTCATCAAACGAAGATACTATAGATACACCATTAATTATTATTCATGGTGAATTATTGAGGTGCTTCATGACTCAATTTAATAAAGGAAAATTAGTCTCAACTGGTTATGATTACCCCAATGGGAAATTAATTAAGATTGTTTATGACCACGAATTAGATCAATTTTATTATCACGCTTGACCTCTTAAAGTTGCTTAAGCTATTTAAAATATAATTTAGTTTTTATGATCTAAATTTTTACAAACAAGAGTTTTAATTTGCTCTGTAACATTATAAAATATACGAGATAAGTAAGTTTTGGTTTATTGGATAGTAAACCAGTAGGATTTTAAAAAACAAAGGATGTTAACTTGAAAAAAATAATAGTAGCGCTATTGTGCGTCGCCGTGTGGGGAGTTTCTTCAGAGAGTATTACTTACACTGAAGGTGAATTGTATATTCAACAAATTGATAAAAAACTATCACTACCAAACCTTGATTGGTTTTTTTCAGATTTTACTTGTGATGGTCGTCAATATTGTAGTCAAATGACTTCATACGAAGAAACAAATTTCTTCCTCGATAATTGCCCCGATACTAAAATGGACCTTGATAATGATGGTCTTCCTTGCGAAAACGGTGAATGGTAGATTAATAATCTAATATCCCTTTTCGATAATTGGACATACTCTATTTAGTAACTTAAAAGCCTGAACCTACGTTAACTGGGTGTCAGGCATTTAAATTAAGCCTCGATTTATCTCTATTATTGTAACCTTTTTAACATTTAAAATTTTCAATAACTATATTGTCTAATTCTTTAGTATTGGGTTATCATTTTAATACTTATCAAAGTATTGAAACTCCTCGTACAACCCATTAGAATCCCCCTCCAACAAAATCTTGTATGTTTATAAATATCTTCATATCCTATTAATATCTAAGATATAACATCAATTACACAATAAGCGTTGTATGAATAATAAACGAGAATATGATTACATCATTATCGGTGCAGGCTCTGCTGGTTGCGTATTAGCTAATCGGTTAACAGAGGATGCCACTAAGACGGTTTTGTTATTAGAAACAGGTGGTAGTGACAAAAGTATATTCATACAAATGCCAACCGCGCTTTCTATTCCTATGAATAGCAAAAAATATGCATGGCAGTTTGAAACGCAACCAGAACCCTTTCTTAACAATAGAAAAATGCATTGTCCACGTGGCAAAGTATTAGGCGGTTCATCGTCAATTAACGGCATGGTGTATGCGCGTGGACACGCTAAAGATTTTGATGAATGGCAACAACATGGTGCTAAAAATTGGGATTATAAACATTGCTTACCTTATTTTATAAAGTCTGAAACATGGGAAAAAGGCAGTGATGATTATCGCGGTAATACAGGGCCTTTAAGCACTAATAATGGTAATGGAATGAAAAATCCATTATATAAAGCCTTTATTGATGCAGGTGTTGAAGCAGGATACCTTGATACGCAAGACTTTAATGGTGCGCAGCAAGAAGGCTTTGGCCCAATGCACATGACCATAAAAAATGGTGTGCGTTGTTCAACGGCTAATGCTTATTTACGCCCTGCAATGAAACGTTCAAATTTAACCGTAATCACACATGCTTTAGTTCATAAAGTACTGATTAAAGACCAATGTGTTAAAGAAAAAGTTGTTAAAGAAAAGCGCGCTATTGGTGTGCGTTTTGAACGTCGCGGTAAGATAACGGAAATATTAACAACGCCTCAAGGTGAAGTTATTTTGTCGGCTGGCTCTATTGGATCACCACATTTATTACAACTGTCAGGTGTTGGCCCTAAAGATGTTTTATCAGAAGCCAACATTGAGTTAATGCATGAATTACCGGGTGTTGGTCAAAACCTGCAAGATCACATTGAGTTTTATTTTCAATTTAAATGCCTAGAACCTATTTCACTTAATCGTAAACTTAATTGGTGGAGTAAGTTTTTCATTGGCACGCGCTGGATTTTGACTAAAAAAGGATTAGGGGCGACTAATCATTTTGAATCTTGTGGTTTTATTCGCTCGAAACCATCGGTTAATTGGCCCGATTTACAATATCATTTCCTACCTGCTGCTATGCGATATGATGGTAAAGAAGCATTTGCAGGTGATGGTTTTCAAGTACACATTGGTCATAATAAACCGCTAAGTCGTGGTGTGATTAAAGCTACTTCCAATGACCCACATGCATCACCTTACATTCGTTTTAATTACTTACAAAATGAGGCTGATCGTGAAGGTTTTAGAGCGTGCGTACGCTTAACACGAGAAATAATTCATCAACCTGCTTTTGATAAATACCGTGGTGAAGAAATTCAACCGGGCATTAATATTCAAACCGATGATGAAATAGATGCCTTTGTTCGTGAATCAGTAGAAAGTGCTTATCATCCATCGTGTTCTTGTAAAATGGGTGAAGATGACATGAGCGTGGTTGATAGCAATACGGCAGTGCGAGGAATACAAGGTTTGCGCGTTGTCGACTCCTCCATTTTCCCTACCATTCCAAATAGTAATTTGAACGCATCAACGATTATGGTCGCAGAACGTGCGGCTGACTTAATTCGTGGCAAAACACCATTACCACCATCGTCGCTGTTGTAGTTGAAGCCATAACAACAGATGATGGTATAAAAATAAAACAACATAGTCATTAATGACAACTATTAACTAAAGCTATTAGTTATAAGAAATGAACACCAGAGGTTAACGTGAAAAGTGAAAACAACAACATGACGATACGTTTACTTTAAACTTGATCGAAAATTAATATTAAAACTATAACAAGGAAACACAAATGACCTATTGGTTATCAGCCGGTATCATTTTCACATTTACCGCTATTGCTTTTATTCTTTATCGCTGGGGAAACATAAAATGCATTGGCGTGACGCCGGTTAAAACATTTACCTTTATTGCTATTTTGTTCACATCAGGACTTGATGTTGGCTTACTTATGTTTCCATTAACTGAATTCTCAGGGTATGCAGATTTAGCCGCCAGTCCTGAATATGCGTTTACTAATCCATTAGCCATAGAATTTGGTTTTTGGGCATTTCTTATCTGGGGATTCTATTTTCTCACATGTTTCTATTTCTGCGTGATAGAACCTAGAGTGAAATTTTTCGAAATTCCATTAGTTAAAATCATTAATAATATTGTCATTGTTGGCACGTGTGCATTTACTGCTTATTTATTATTAACTAATTTACCGTGGTATTTACCAGAATTAGGTGATGGCGAAACTATTTCGCCTATTTTCTATTTCATTGTATTTGCAGTTATTGGCGCAGCGGTGTATTCAAGCACACGCATTGCTTACGTTAAGTTTTTGAGTTTAATGACCTGTGCCTTATTCGCTATCTTAATTGTTATAATGTGGGCAGGCGCTTTCATACCTCAAAATTCGAGTATAGGCGAGTTTATTAATACACTAGTATTGCTTAGCGATTACTTTAATCACATCCCTGAATTTGTATTACCGATGAATGATTATCACGAATTTTACTTATTTTGGTGGTTTGCATGGAGCATCATGATTGGCCAATTTACGTCACGTTTCGTTGGTGGTTTGCGTACTTATCAAGTGTTTATTGCCATGTTGGTATTTCCATCTATTCCTATTGCACTTTGGTTTACTGTTCTTTATTACTTCAGCGCGAACGGTATTGAAACGGATGGGATTTATAATTTAGCGATGGCGGCTGTTGGTATCATGTTTGTGATTAACTCACTTGATTCGTTAATACGTTTATATTCAGACAACTTAAATATCGGGTCAAAACGAGTAGGCACCATTAAATATTTTTGGGGCAATCTAATTGCATTAAGTTTATTAACCTTATTATTCAAACTAGATTTTTTACAAATTCAATGGGTTGGCGCCGTCGTTATTGGACTATTTTTTAGCTGTTTTGGTTTTATATTAATAAAAAAATATAATGCAGTGAAACAAATAACGAGCTCACCTCAAGAAAACATTAACAACTTTAACCTTCAACTTAGTCAAGATAAAGAGTAATCATAATCGTGAAAAATACTTACATACCATTAGCTATTGCAAGCTTACTTATTACATCAACGCCTGCACTTGCTGCTTTATCGTCAACGGTTAATGTTGCTTCAGATTACACCTTTAATGGTGTTAGCCAAACGCAAGAGAACCCAGCATTACAAGCAAGTTTAGACTACGCCAACGATAGTGGTTTTTATGCCGGCGCGTGGGCATCTAATGTCGATTTTGGCGGCGAAGATGATACAAATCTTGAATTTGATGTTTATGTTGGTCAATATTTTCAGCTCAATGAAAAACTAGGATTAGACGCTGGTATTGCTTATTACACCTACCACGGTGATTCAGTTTCAAGTAGCTATAACTACCCTGAAGCTTATGCAAAATTAAATTACGTTTCAGTGCTAGGTACGAGTGAATTGAATTATTGGTATAGCTGGGATTATTTTGGACTTGATGTTGGCCATAGAATTGCGATGGTTGCTCATACTGTTGAAATTGCGCCTAATCACAACGTAAAATTTACGTTTGACCGTTCAATGTCAAACGACAGCAATATTTGGGCATGGGATGGTAAGAAAGATTACAACCATTACCGCGTTGCTTACATGACAACAT
>CALJMY010000160.1 GCA_937981905.1 uncultured Enterobacterales bacterium | reverse complement strand
TAGACTTAACGCTGCTTGTGGCAATTGGTTAGCTTGCGCTAAGATTGACGTACCAGCCTGTTGCAATATTTGGTTTTTAGTTAATGTTGCAGTTTCAGAAGCGAAATCAGTATCACGAATACGGCTACGTGATGCAGATACATTTTCTTCAACGTTTGCAAGGTTAGAAATCGTGTGGTCTAAACGATTTTGAACCGCACCGAGGTCAGCACGTTGTCCATCGATATTACCAATCGCACCATCAATTACAGAGATAGCATCTTGTGCGCCTTGAACAGTACTTAAATCTATATTCCCTACAGTTTGTAATTCAGGACCAGTAGCAGCAACAGTATTAAAACTAGCAGCTTGAGCACCAGCAACAGCAAAACTATTACTTGATGATAACTCTAATTTAGATGTTATCGATGAATCAGCTGCTGCTGTTGTTGGTGCACCAGCTGGTAATCCATCGTCATCTAATGCATCTAATGTTAATGTAGTATTACCAACCGATGCAATTCCAGAAACTCCCGATGCTTCAAGGTCAATGGTTGTTCCATCTGCACTTAGTGTAGATTGGAAACCTGCTTCGCTTAACGCATCGCTTAGTGCTTCACTATCAGCGAAATCTTTTAAATCAAATTCTTTATCACCGACGAATAATGAACCTGTATCACCTGGAGCAAAACCAGCTATTTGTACACTAGCAACAGCCTCAGCTTTTACGCCAGTACCAGCAGCATTAATAGCAGCTGCAGTTACATCAGCCGTTTCACCAGCAGCAGCAGTTATAGTAGCACTACCATTATCGCCTTTAATGATTAACTCATCAGCAGCAGCAAGCGTACTTGATATAACACCAGCGGCATCAACTGTACCAGCAACACCTAAAGCTGTACCTGCACTTTCTGAAGCAAACTTACCAATATCGTCAGCACCTGTACTGCTTAATCTAAAACCGATAGTTTCGTTAGCGTTAGCACCTACTTGGAATTGCTTACTACCAAATGAACCGTCAAGTAATTGTTGGTCACCGAATGATGTAGTTTCTGAAATTCTTGTTAATTCAGATTGTAGTGCTGTTACTTCTGTTTGAAGTGCTTCACGGTCACCTGATGAGTTTGAACCATTTGCAGACTGGATTGCAAGGTCACGAATACGTTGTAGAATATCAGTAGACTCTTGGATTGCACCCTCAGCTGTTTGAGCAATTGAGATGCCGTCATTTGCGTTACGTTGCGCTACACCTAAACCGTTAATTTGAGATGTTAAACGGTTAGATATTTGCAGGCCAGCCGCATCATCTTTAGCACTATTGATTCTTAAGCCAGACGATAAACGCTCTAGTGATGTAGCTAAACCATCGCTTGAACCTGAAAGGTTACGTTGACCATTTAAAGAACTTACATTAGTTTGTACTGTTAAAGCCATGGTAAATCTCCTGTTAGCATAGTGCTAAAGTTGTTAATTAAATTGTGAAGGTTGCCCCTCGATAATTAACTTAACGGCGCAGCTGAGATTTACTTTAGTTTTTTTTGAAAATAAATTGATTTTTTATCAAATTATTTAAAAAAAACATCAATAAAAATATTTAAGATACTGTTTTAAATAACTATATAATTTAAATTTTTTATTTACTTTTATTTTGTTTTAAACACAAAAAAGCCCACCTTTTACAAGGTAGGCTTTAATTAGCGCTAGCAGTGGTGTTCAATTCAAGACGTTAACCGCCTAATAATTGTACTGCGGCTTGAGGTATTTGATTCGCTTGCGACAGTATTGATGTACCCGCCTGCTGTAATATCTGATTTTTAGTCAAATTAGCTGTTTCAACGGCAAAATCTGTATCACGAATTCGACTACGTGCCGCCGAGTTATTTTCAACAACATTAGTAAGATTTGAAATAGTTGATTCTAATCTATTTTGAATCGCACCCATCATTGCTCGGTTACTATCAATAAATGATAGCGCAGAGTCGATAACTTCAATTGAAAGCTGTGCACCAAGTGACGTACTTACATCGATAGAATCAATAGAATCTAATTCAGCTGAGGTTGTCGCAAGAGCAGAAACACTAACATCACTACCTGTAACAGTATAGTTAAGTGGCGATGACAAACGAACAACACCTGTTGCTACACCCACTGGATTAGCTGTATTAAGGTCAAATGTATCGGTTCTTTTTTCACCTTCATAAGTCATTGCGGTCATTGTTACTGTATTAGCACTAGTAAAGTCTGAGATACCAATATCATCACCACGTTCACTTGTTAATACAACTTCACCATCAACAACGTCAGCCGTAATACCTGTTTTTCCTGATATACGATTAATTTCGTTAGCTAAAGGCTCAGGATCATCAGCAGAAACTGCGGCAGACACTTGAATTGGATCACCGTTACTACCAGTAAGCGCAAAAGATAAAGAACCAGCAGTTGTAAAAGTAGCAACACTTAATGAAACACCAGTACGAGCATCACCATCAGCAGATGAATCACTAGTATTAATAGATGCAGCAAGTTCTCTAGCTGAAGCTCCTACCTCACCAAGACCAGTAGCCGTACCGTCACTACTAACAATCTCTAATGTACCATTCACACTATTAGCAGCACCAACAGAGCCATAACCATCTACATCGTTCCCCGCAATATCAGTTTGAAACGATCCAATATCACTAGAACCAAACGCTGCTAGTCCCATATTAATAGTTTCAAATGATTTTGCGCCTACTTGAAAGCTTTCAGTACCGAAAGTACCATCAAGTAATTGACGATCACCAAAAGTAGTAGTTTCTGCAATTCGAGAAATCTCTTGTTGTAGTTGTGTTACCTCTTCTTGAATCGCATCACGATCCTCAGAAGTATTTGAACCATTAGCTGCTTGAATAGACAGGTCACGCATTCTGTGTAAGATATTTGTTGATTCTTGCAATGCCCCCTCAGCAGTTTGCGCTAACGATATGCCGTCACCAGCATTTCGAGCAGCAACATTTAGCCCAGAAATTTGCGATGTTAGACGGTTAGATATTTGTAACCCAGCCGCATCATCTTTTGCACTATTAATGCGTAGACCAGATGATAAACGTTGCATCGACGTTGAAAGGTCCATGCCTGATTGCCCTAAATTACGTTGTGCATTTAAGGATGTAGTATTGGTTTGTACTGTAAGACTCATAATATAGCCTCCACGTTGATGGCTGATGCATCACATGGATGACAACAAGCCAGTATAATTATTAGAAAGTACTGCTTAGCTAATAATATAAATGCAACCAGTGTGCCAACTACTTACCTTTTTGTTTTAAAATATTAAAAACACTAAAAAAACAGCAACTTAAATCCAAATAAAATATTTAACAGATAAATAATCGATTAGTAAGTCAACTATTTGACTGCTTAATCGCTTTATTTTTATTCAACTTTTCTGTTTTTTAAAAAGTGACAATAATTGCCGCTTTCTTTATTGCCGTTTAATTGTTCATGTTATTTAGGAAAAACTTTGTACTAGAATTAACGAACCAGGAATACGTAGCTATAAGTTCGTAACAATAAGGTAATAACCATAGATTAGTAATCTGTGCTGCCTAACCTATTACTTAAATTGAAGAGCTATATATTATTTGAATTAAAGAGTGCATCACGAATGATGAAAAGTAGAAATGACATAGTTTATTTTTTAAATGAGGATTTCAAATGAGAAGTTAAAATAAGGTCATTGGATAAGTGAACTTATCCAATATTCAGATTATTTATATAAAGTTTAATAAACTTAAGTCTTGGACTTGAGAAAATGCAGTTTGTGATGCTTGC
>CALJMY010000159.1 GCA_937981905.1 uncultured Enterobacterales bacterium | reverse complement strand
TTCTAAATTCACCAGTATCATCAGCAGCAATTGATGCGACTGTACCATCTGCTGCACCAACTGATGTTTCATTAATTGATGTATCCGTAGCCTTTGCTGATGTACCAGCTACATCAGTAAGGTTTGCAAATTGATTACCTGGACTACCTAAACCATTACTAGCCACACCAGTATCAACAACAAGAGTACCTAAAACGGTAATAACTAAGTCAGCTGTTGTTCCATCGAAAGATTCAACCGTGATTGTTTCTAAAACAAAATCGCCTCTTTCTAAAGCAGCAATAGTAGTATTAGCACTGTCTAATGTGTATGTCCATGAACCGTCAGCTAAAATAGAAAAATCACCATAAGTTGCAGTAATAGTTGATGCAATTATTGAATCTTCGCCATCATTTTGGTCTTGTACAGTAATAGTACCTGTTAATGGAGTTACTTCATCGCTATTAATTGATTCGGTTAGTTCGAAAAATACTGCTGGGGTAGGTCCAACCGGAACACTCGGGTCAAATGTCTCAACCGAAGTATAAATAGAAGCACTATAATCACTGTCAACACCATCTAAGGTTTCGCCTACAGTATAAATTTCGAAGTCATCTTCAAATACTTTTGTTGTACCAGCAGCATCTGAGTAAACTTCAATATCATCTATATAGTAAGAACCAAAAGGAATTGTTGTACCGTTATCACCAAATCTAAATTGAATTGATTGAACACCATCAACAAACCACTGATCTAAGCTTACGAAATCTGAATCAGCTTCTGCTGCTGTTGAAAAAGCACCACCGCCAATTACTTCACCATCTATACTAAGTGTTATTTGCTGTGCGGCATCTAAATCCCAAGAGATGTCGATGTCATAAAACTGTTCTTCTACGAACGGTGCAGTAACAATGTCACCAGAATAAGCAGCGCTATCAGTATTTCGTACTAAGAACCTTGGAGCAATTGCAACGCCATTAGCGTCAATTTGATCACCTTGAATACGCAAGTCGATTAACGACTCACTATTGCTGCCTGAAGAGCCATAAAGGGCAATATAAGCATCTTTAGAGTTGTTATCGCTACCTATTGCAACATCTTTAGAGAAAGATACGCTTAACTTACCTTGACGTAAATCGTCTACGTTAAATCGTAGTTCACCTGTATCACCAGCTATATTTGTAATTTCAGCAACTTGAGTCAGTGCTGCAACGCGAACGTCAATAACCACTGATGTTTCATCAATTGATGTAATAGTGACTAAGTCGTTAACTGATTCACCTATATCAAGGGCTGCAACAGTAGCATTTATAGTATCAACTGTGTATGTCCAGCTTCCGTCTGCCGCAATACTAAATGTACCAAAATCAGTTTGAACATCAGTTTGAACAACAAAAGCAGCTTCATCAGCGTTTGGATCAATTACCGTTGCTGTGCCAGTTAACGCAGTCGTTGCAGAACTGTTTATAGTACCCTCTAAGTCACCTTCAATAATGGCAACAACTGGATCATTATTAAAACCAATAGATGCACCTATTGCTATGAATAAGTCAGAAGTAACCAGTCCAGCTACAACAGAAGTTGTTTCTAGGTTTGCTTGAGCTGTCTCAAATGTCGTTTGTGTTTCTGTTGAAAACGAACCATCAGATAGGTCAGTAGATAGCTCTGTTAAAAGAGTACCAATGTCGCTATCCGCATTATCTGCATCAAGTTGAGATATAAGTGCTAATACGGCGCCGTATTGGTCAGCATCATCAGCACCATCTGCACCAAGAGTATCTACACCTATGATAGTTGGAGATGTTTCTGTTGTGTCAAAGCGAATACCAAAATTTGCATTAATAATAGCAGCTTCAGCTTCAGCCGTAGTAAGATCTGTACCCGCGGCTTGTACCGCTAGCTCTGTTAATGGAGAAACAATGTAGTCAGGTGCTACAATTGAACTGTCAGCACCTAGTTCAGTTATTACACCGTCAACCACTACATCTTCAACCACTACATCTTCAACTACATCTACAACCGCTCTTAAAGTTGGTGCGTTTAATGTAGTACCAGTTGCTTCATCCGTATATGTACCACCAGTACAAGAGATTAAACCGTTACCAGTAAAGTTAACATCTGTGAATGTAACAGCACCCGTTGCATCAGAAGTTGATGACGCTTGTGATGTTGCGCCGGCTACGCCAGTTGCATCTACTTCGAAAATGTTACAAACAGCTGCATCTACAGGGCCTTTAATGATGAAAGCAGATACGTCTAGAGTTGGGTTTATTTCAATAGTAGAAACTTGTTCTGATTTAAATAATCCGCTGTCAGTACTATATAAAGCAGTAACTTGTATAACTGACTCTTCATCCGCTTCAGTAAGCGTATAAGATGAAGTAGTTGAAAGCTCTACTGGAGTGCCGTCAGGGTCTCTTACCCAAACATATGTAACTGATTCGTCTACAACACCATCTGTATCATTTAACGTAACAGAAAGAGGAGCACCAGCGAAAAAGTCATTACCTACAATTTCAAGTGTTCCAATAGAGTTAGCTGAGGAGCTTACTTCTTCATCACCGCCATCACATGCAGTTAACGCTAAGATAACTGCTGTGGCGATTAACGATTTCATTTTAATCATAATTATTCCTATATATAGAATGTGTAATTTTTATTATTAGTGAAGAGCCATACAACAACCATACAAACTCTACATAGTGGTAGATACTTTACCAAACACGTATATTTGTCAAGTCAATTGTTACAAAAAAAGCCTATTAATTCACAATTGGTTAACCATAATCGGTTAACCAATTGTCAAAGTCAATAGGTTAGTTACTTATAAACTGGTAACAATTAATTGTTAACCAGTTGTATTATATATTTAAGTAAGTAAAGGATGATTAATCAATTGACTCTTATATTGTTATATATGTTATGAATAAAAAAACTAAAACATGAGAGTGTAATTTTTAAAAAAATTAAATGTAAAATAAATGTAAATATTGATATTTAAATAGCTATATATTTTATGTTGTCGTTAGCACTATATAAATGATTAATTAAAGCTTTAACAGGTACTTTAACCTAGTAGTTAATGTTGAAGTCTCTCAGTACTAGTTACATCAATTATTAGCGCTGAAAATAGCAAGTTTACAAACGCTTTCTTTGGTTGTTTAAATTGTTAGATTAAAAATGACATCTTGATATCCCCATTTTCAGTTTACTTGTATACTTCGGGACGTTTTTAATGAAATGGGTTTAAGAAACATGAGCAGTGTCGTTTTAAGCAATAATGTAAAAGTAATCGGGCCTAAAGGTGCGCCTACATTAATGCTTGCTCATGGGTTTGGTTGTGATCAAAACATGTGGCGATTTATGCTGCCAACATTAGAAAAGCATTACCAAGTTGTGCTATTTGATTATGTGGGTTCAGGAAAGTCGTTATTAACCAAATTTTCAAAAGAGAAATACTCTGCATTAGAAGGTTATGCACAAGACATTCAAGATATTATTAATGAACTCAAATTTACAGACGTTACTATTATTGGACATTCTGTTAGTTCTACCATTGCATCTATTGCTTCTATCGCAATGCCTAACATTATCAAAAAAATTATAATGGTTTGCCCATCCCCATGTTTTTTGAATTGTCCGCCTGATTATAAAGGTGGATTTGAAAGAAATGATTTAGAAGAGCTTATTGGGTTAATGGATAAAAATTACATTGGTTGGGCTAACTATCTAGCGCCACTAGTAATGGGCACATCGCAGTCTCAAGAATTGATTGGTGAACTCTCTGGTAGTTTTTGTAGCACAGATCCTGTGGTTGCTAAGTCTTTTGCCAATGCGACATTCTTCTCAGATTACAGACATATATTACAAGATATAAAGTGTCCTGTATTAATATTACAAAGTTCTTCTGATGCATTAGCCAATGTTAGTGTTGGGGAATATATGGCTAGTCGTATACCTCAAAGTCAAATGGTTGTGATTAAAGCCGAAGGGCACTGCTTACATATGACAGATTATGATTATATTTTACCAATTGCTCTTAAATTTATTGAACCGTCATAATGAGTAGTGAAGTTAAACCTGATCTTAATCATTTTTTATCAGGGCATTTAGTTGTAAATAAAGATAGAAAGATTATTTTTTGTAATGATTATATTCATGAGTTAATTAATCAGTCTGATAATAAAGTGATAGATACTCCGATATCTAAATATATAACTAAAGCATCGAATATATTTTTAGATAGTTATATATATCCTCTCTTGTTAACTGACTCAACAGCACAAGAAATTCAAATAACATGGCTAAACTCAAACGGTGAAAAAATACCAGTAATCGTCAACATTAAGTTAGATAAAGATGGTTTATCTTATTGGTCAGTTTATATTTGCATTAACAGAGATAAACTACAAAATGAATGGTTAAGCGCTAATAAAAAATTAGAAAAACAATCTCAAGAGCTATTTAATTTAGCAACTACAGACCCTTTAACTGGGCTGTTAAATAGACGTGAGTTTCAAGAGCAAACTAAAAAACTGATTTCTCAAACTGATCGTAGTGCATCGACTTTTGCATTGTTGTCTATTGATGTTGATTTCTTTAAGCATGTTAATGACACTCATGGTCATCAAGTGGGTGATAAAGTCTTAATACATCTCGCTAAGCTATTTAATAAAAATAGGCGAGCAAATGATTTAGTATCAAGGTTTGGCGGTGAAGAGTTTATTTTGGTATTACCTGATATCACTAACGAGGATGCTTATCAGTTAGCAGAGAAGTTAAGATTAAATGTTGAAAGAAATCCAATAGATAATATTCAAATAACCTTGAGTATCGGATTGGTGGTGACAAAAAAAGCTAAAAAGGTTAATTTAGAACAGCTACTAAAAACATCTGACAAAGCGTTATATATGTCAAAGGCAACAGGTAGAAATAAAACCTCAGTTGCAGAGCTGGAATGAAATACTCAATAGCACTTTAATGTATTAGAGTGCTATTGAGTGATTAGCAATGAATATATAATATTATCTTCAAATAATATTATAGAAATTAACTCATATGACGTTTTTGACGTTGTACAAATTTCCCCGTACCTGTCGCAGTCTTTTCTGCATTACCGTATAAATCAAGCGTATCAAAGTGGCTTTTCAATTTAGACGCCGTGTAATCTAATTCAATATGCTCAATCACTAATGAATGTTGCTCTGGAAATAAAGCTTGAGCGGCTTGAGACATAAGTTCGAATTGTTTTTTCAAGTTAATTTTATGAGTCTGTCCAGTCTTTTCAAAAATCCAATTAGTCACAGCCATAAAATTATCAAATGGGTTATCAGCTAATATGTGTGGTAAAACATGCTTAAATCGGCCTGAGTTTCCAATCATATCCCAATATCTTGCAAAACGATTAACCAATTGCATAGTGGCGAAATCAACGCGATCTGTACTGAGTATATTAAACGGCGGTAATGGGTTAAAGCGCAAATCAAACGCCTCAGTGTGCCGAATAATAGGACTACCTTTAAGACGCTTTAAAATTCCTAATTGAATTTCATTAGGACGACATACATAAAGTTGATTAAAACTATCTCTAAATGAATCGAAGGTTTCACCCGGTAAACCAAAGATTAAATCAGCATGAATGTGCGCAGTCGTATTATCACGAAGCCACATTAAGTTTTCTTTAGATTTAGGATTGTTTTGCTTACGATTAATATTGGCTTGTACCTCAACATTAAAAGTTTGAATGCCTACTTCAAACTGCAAGCTACCTTCAGGAAATTTAGCTAATAATTCTTTTAATTTACGCGGTAAATGATCTGGCACTACTTCAAAATGTAAATAAAGCTCTTCAACAACACTCATTTTGTCTAAGAAAAACTGCATGATTTGCATAGTCGTTTTAATATTTAAATTAAAGGTTCTGTCGATAAATTTAAAATTACGTGCTCCACGTTGAAATAGGATTTCCATTTCGTTTAAGAAAATATCTATTTCAAACGGGTTTGATGACGTATCTAAAGACGATAAGCAAAACTCACATTTAAACGGGCAACCACGAGAAGCTTCAACATAAAGTAGTCTATTTTTTAAATCTTCGTCGGTGTAATATTCATAAGGCAATGATAGATCGTTTAGCGGTACAACTTGAGATTTTAAGATCTTTTTAGTTGGCGCCGTGTCTTTAATAATATCTTTACATAAATCATAAAAACTCGTATCAGCTTGGCCGGTTAATACGTAATCAGCCGTTTCTACTATGGGTTGACCTTCTGCTTCATAACTTACTTCTGGGCCACCTAAAACGACTTTAATTTCTGGTGCAATCACTTTTAACAAACTCACCACATTAGTGGTTTCAATAATATTCCAAATATAAACACCAAAGCCAACAATCGTCGGTTTTGATTCTAAAATCTGTTCAACAATATCAAGTGGGCGCGTTTGAATAACAAATTCTTTAATTTCACAACGGCTTTGTAATTCTTGTAAATTCGCATACAAATAACGTAAGCCTAAACTCGCATGAATATACTTTGCATTGATAGTCGCAAGTACTATTTGTGTTGATGAGTCAGATTCAGCATCAAATGATTCTGTACTGATAGGTGTGTAAACACTTGATTTTTCAGTTACATCTATCTGTTTAACACTTAGCTCATTGCCAAATTGTTGCATTGCCATTGTGATTTTCTAATCTCTATAAAAGTCTTTGCGCAAGAATACAGGAATCACGCGTGATATTCAGTATCTGTTTTATCGTAATTAAGTAATTAAATGGTGATAATTGCCTATTGAGTAAAAAAACAGTAAAGGTACTGGCTATGATATTTTTTATATGTAAATTAGATTCATAATAATAATAAATAACGAGTGGTTCTATAAATATGATTATCAAAAACAACAAACTATTATTAAGCGCATTAATCTGTTCTTTTTTTTGTGGACAAGCGTCTGCAATTGAATCTAAATTATGGCAGCAATTTAAATACGCTAAAAGTGTTAACAAAGAAGCGGCGCTGCCTGACTTTTCTTATGCTGGTTATCAATATTCAGAAGCACCAATACCAGATACTTCATCTTGGACTGTATTTGATGTGACTAAATATGGCGCCATCCCTAATGACAAAAAATATGATGATGTAGCTATTCAATCTGCTATTAATGCAGCCCAAAAAGCTGGCGGTGGCATTGTTCTTTTTCCGGCTGGAAGATTCATGGTTAGCCCGAATGAAACCGTTGGTGAAAATATTTTCATCACTACCAGTAATATAGTCATTAAAGGGCAGGGCTCTGGGGATACTGGTACCGAAATATTTATGGATAAAATGAAGGTTGATAACGGTCGATATATTTTTGAAGTAAAAGCACTAGCTAACAAAAGAAAAACAGTCACAACAGTAATTACTGATGCCCTTAGAGAAACTTTTAAAATTGAAGTAAAAAGCACTAAGAAATTAAGTGTAGGTCAACGCATTGTGTTAAAAACCGATAGTGTTGAGATGGCAAAAGATTACTTTGCGCCATTAGTGCTCGATAAAAAATGGACGAGAATTCATGAAAAAGGATTCAGGTTACAAGAGATTCACACCATAGATAAAATAGAAGGTAATACTGTTTATTTACGTGAGCCTCTTCACATCAGCTTAAAAGTCAATAAAGATCCAATTAAGGTACAACCTCATACAATGATTAATCATGTCGGATTTGAGGATATTTTATTTAAAGGGAATTGGAATAATTATCCAGAAGATTTCGAGCATCATAAAAATAAAACCCATGACTATGCTTGGAATGCTATTCGAATTGATAACTTAGAAAATGGATGGATACGCAACGTTCAATTTAAAGATTGGAATCAAGGTGTCTTTATTTC
>CALJMY010000158.1 GCA_937981905.1 uncultured Enterobacterales bacterium | reverse complement strand
GCCAATCTTTATAACACCTTGAGTTTTTAATGGCGCATCAGTTAATGCTTGTTCACTAATTTTTAGATCGCCACGTAATGGATATTGTCCTTTAATCGCTTTGGTATAAGACAACAACATGTCGTCACCAGCAAATACCATTGAATTAAAACTTAGAAACTGTGCGTTTTTAAGGCCATAATTTGTAGCGCTATTTAAAATGGAATCTTCAATGGGGTGAGCAGAAGACAACACGCGATCGGCGGCTAAAAAGTTACTGCCTTTCAATACCAATGCTTGGTTTAAACGCTCGCCAAATCCACTAAGTGAGAATACAGACATAACAGCAAGTGCTATCGCGAGAATGAAAATGGTGAGTTCACCGCGTTTTATTTGTTGTTTTAATAGCGCAACAGCGGGCTTAAACCACATTTTATAGTTCCTCTGATAATTTAGGCGAGTCTGTTATTTCACTAATTTCACCATCAGTCATGGTTATCATACGTTGACAATTTTTTGCTAACTTAGTGTCATGTGTCACTAAAACAAGTGTAGTGTTGAGTTGTTCGTTTAATTCAAATAACAGCTTTTCGACGCGTTGCCCATTGGCACCATCGAGGTTGCCGGTAGGTTCATCGGCAAATAAAATGGTAGGTTTACAAATAAATGCACGCGCAATAGCGACGCGTTGCTGTTCACCACCAGATAACTGATTAGGGTAATGGTCGTCACGGTGGCTTAAACCAACTTTATCGAGTAGTGAAATGGCTTGTTCTTCGGCGTTCTCAACACCTGCTAATTGTGCTGGTAGCATCACGTTTTCAAGGGCTGTTAACGCAGGAAGTAATAAGAATGATTGAAAAATAAAACCTACTTTTTGAGCTCGAAGGGCTGTACGTTCTTCTTCGTTAAGTTGATGCAGCGGCGCGCCATCTAACCAAATTTCACCTTCACTTGCACAATCTAATCCGGCAAGTAATCCTAATAATGTTGATTTACCTGAGCCTGATGCCCCAACTATTGCAATTGATTGTCCTTGTTTGACATTTAATGAGATAGACTTGAGAATCACTAACGCTGTGTTATTAACTTCAACTTGCTTGATAAGATTTTTTACTATGATGATATCGTTTACCGTTTGCTCTTCACTCATTCGCCGTGCCTATGGTTATTTAAGTAATTGCCTAATTCATTGCCTGGTTAATGGATTAAGCAATTGCTTATTAATTGGAGGATTACTCATTGCGTTGCCTGCGCAGGCAACAACAGTATTATTATTAGGTGATAGTCTCAGCGCTAGCTATGGAATGCAAGCCTCAAAAGGCTGGGTAAGCATTGTTCAAGCACAAATGGCAGACACTAATCCAGATTTTAAATTATTAAATTTTAGTGCCAGTGGTGAAACAACTGGTGGTGGAAAAGCAAGATTGCCCAGACTGTTAGATAAAAATAACATTGATGTATTATGGATTGAATTAGGAGGAAATGATGGTCTTCGAGGATACCCAACTAATACAATTAGTAACAATTTAAGCGCCATGATATCGATGGCTAAACAACGAAACATTAAAGTGATTTTAACTCAAATCCAAATTCCGCCTAATTTAGGTAAACGTTATACATCACTATTTGTTAATTTATTTCCTAATATTGCCACTAAAGAAGTCGTAACATTAATGCCATTCTTTATCGAGCAAGTAGCATTGAAACCAGAATTAATGCAAAACGATCAAGTTCACCCCAATGAAAAAGCACAACCGATTATTGCCAATGTAGTCGTTGAATTCTTTACAGAATACTTGAAATGAAAGTGTAAAAATTGTACTAAAGACTAAACAATCTGTAATTATGTCGCTAAGTTGACCTGTTTTAGCCATTTTAAAGCTGACTTTTTAAAGTATTACAGATTAACAATCCAATTTATTTACTGAAAAGCAATACGAATTATTCACATTACTTTATTCAAAGTTATTTTTTTTGTTGTTATAAATCAATCAATACCATTGTGTTTGAAATTATTTATCTTTACTTTTAAAGCGCTGACTAATAAAATATTTTTTGTTAAATAAATCTAAACTTTTTAAATTTGTAGTCGATAAAGGATTATAAATATCAAATACTTTTTTTAAGACGGTTTGGTGTTTACATATTTAAAGAGCAAATTTTTATCTATACAGGTAAAAAATTGGTTAAAATTATTACAATAACTTAATGGATTAAATTCGGTCGTATTAATCCTCCATTACTTTATTTACACTTACTAATAATTCATTGAAGAATAAGTTGAGTCCATATGCTATCAAAAATTAAAATTTCACAAAAAGTTAATTTATTAGGTTTTAGTTTATTTTCATTAATCCTATTAATAGGGAGTGTTGGTTATATTCAAATGGAAAAAATTGGTGAAAAGCTCTATGGTATTGCGGAAGAAGATATTCCCATCACAAAAATGCTTACCGTGTTAACAGAACATCAATTACAAGAAGCCATTTTGTTTGAACGTTCACTGCGTATTAGTTTGAACTCAAAATTAACAGGTCATGATGAGTCTGCACATTTTAAAGATGTACGTCAGGCAATGGCTAAATTGGTGACTAAATCAACCGCTGAATTTAAAGAACTCACAACATTTCTTAAAAAATTGAACTCAACGTCACATAGTGTTGCCGCTACAGAAGAGTTTAATATGTTATTAAACGGCTTGAGTCAAACGCAATCAAATTATATTAGTTTAATCGCTGAGTCTAATAAGGTATTAAACTTGGTTGATTCTTCAGATAATATGGAATTGTTGACCGAACAACTATTAATTGTTGAAAAGCATCGAGATGATATTGATCATAAGCTAATTGATATGCTTAATCACGTTCAAAATTTTACGCTTAAAGCGGCATTAACTGCAGAGCATGATGAAGCCGCAGGTGTTAAATTGTTACTAACATTCCTAATTATTAGTGCGATTATTGCTCTAATTTTACCAATACTTATTACTAAATCAATTACTCGACCTATTCTTACATTAAATGAAGCATTAGATGATATAGCGTCAGGTGATGGTGATTTAACAAACACATTGTCTGAGCGTGCACGTGATGAAACAGGTGATACAGCTAGAGCATTTAATCTCTTCCTTAACAAATTGCGCACAACTATTGGTTCTATCTCTAACTCAGTTGATGTACTTGATGGTTCATCAAAAGTAGCTACTGGTGAAATGTCTGAAACAGTAAAAAATATTGAACAGCAAAGTATTGAGCTTGATATGGTAGCCACTGCTGTTAGTCAAATGAGCAGCACGATTGAAGAAGTTGCTGCTAATACTAGTGAAGCTTCTAACATGGCTACATCGGTAAAAGGTAGTGTTAATTTAGGTAAGACATCTGCCAGTGAATCGCATGAAATAATAGAGCAACTTGCTCACGAGATTGAATTAGCATCTGGTACCATTGCTACGCTAGCCGAAAAAACAAATGGCATTGGTATGGTACTTGATACTATTCGTGCTATTGCAGACCAAACGAACTTGTTAGCACTTAATGCGGCTATTGAAGCTGCTCGTGCTGGTGAAACCGGCCGAGGTTTTGCGGTTGTTGCTGATGAAGTTAGATCACTTGCTCAACGCACTCAACGTTCTACTGGTGACATTCAAACATTAGTAGAAAGCTTACAGACAGAAGCCAAGAATGCTGTTGACTGTATGGATAAAGGCAGTGAAAGCACCGTTTTATGTCTAGAGAAAAGTAGTGCTACGGGTGCTGCATTTGAAGAAGTTTCTGATATTGTTGATAGTATTTCAGCTCTAAATGAACAAATTGCAGCGGCTACGGAAGAACAATCTGCTGTGGCTAATGAAGTAAATGTTAGTTTAACTAATATTACAGAGATTGCCGCAACAACATCAGCTGGTGCACACAATACTTCTAACGCGACTGACTCTATTAATAATGGACTTACTGATTTGCGTGCACAGGTTGCACAGTTTAAAATATAAACTAAAATTTAATTTAAAAAATTATAAATTAACAAAATAAAGGGATACTAATGAAAAAGACAGCAACTGCAATAGCTTTAATGTCAATGATGTGCGCAGCACCAGTCATGGCAGAAGCAACATCAAATAAGCATATCGTTGGTTTATTTTTAGGTACTGCTAACATCGATAACGATAGAGATTTCGCTTACGGTTTAGAGTATGAATATAAATTTAATGATACTTGGGGCCTTGGTCCTGTATTTGAAAAAACAACTAATGCCCATGGTGGTGATGGTGTATATGTAAGACTTGTTTCTTTATATGCACATGTAACTCCATCAATCCGTTTAGGATTAGGCTACGGTGAAGAGTCAATTGGTGAGCATTCTGGAAGTGAAGATTTAATCCGTGCTAGTGCAGCATATGATTTTCATTTTGATGGCGGTTTAGGAATAGCACCAACATTGGCGCTTGATTTTGTTGATGGCGAACGTAATGAAATCTTTGGTATTGCATTTACTAAATCTTTCTAAGCCTTTTTAAGGTTGTAGATGTAATAGATAGTGATTAAAACCTTGCTTAGGCAAGGTTTTTTTATGTCTTTTTTAAGGGAATAATGACAAACGAAGTTAATCATTTCTAAAAGCGCGTTTTACACCATAAGGTTTGTTGTTGCGCTGTTAAAAATGTCCATGCGATAAATCGACTGACTTTTTGGCCTTGCGCCATATCAATTACTTTAACGTCTTGTACTCCCGCTTGTGTTAACGCTTTCTTTAACGGTTTTATATTATCTTTATTAGAAACTAACGACGTGAACCACAGCACTTGATGCGCTAATATTTGGCTTTCTTTTATCATGTTTTTAATGAATTGTTGTTCACCGCCTTCGCACCATAATTCTGCTTTTTGACCGCCAAAGTTGAGGCTGCTATCACTAGCTTTATTTGTGCCTAAATTATTTCGTTTACGAGCACTGCCTTGACTTGCTTTAGCTAATGACTCATGAAATGGTGGGTTACACATTGTAAAATCTATAAACTCATTTGGTGCTATTACATTGGTTAATGTGTGTTTTTTATTGTCTTGTAAACGTAAATTTATTGATGATTTTAAGTTTTTATTATTATTAATGATCAACTGACTAGATTTAATTGATTGTGGATCTATATCGCTAGCAATAAAATTCCATTGATATTCCCGCTGACCTAATATTGGGTAAATACAGCTAGCGCCAGTGCCAATATCCAGTCCTGTAATATGTTTCTTCGCTGGTTTTTTACCGCGATTGGTCATTGTTAATAAATCGGCAATATAATGAATGTAATCAACACGCCCTGGAATTGGTGGGCAAAGAAATCCTGTCGGAATATCCCAATAATCTATCGCGTAATCAGCCTGTAATATAGCGCTATTAAGGGTTTTAACCGCTGTGGCGTCTGCAAAATTAATCGAAGGTTGTCCCATTTTATTTGTAATAATAAAAGGAGATAACGCAGGGTATGCTAAACATAGACGTGAAAAATCATAATTCACATTATGTTTGTTTCGGGGATGCAATTTGCTTTTAGTTGACATGATTACTCTTTGAGTTACAGCGCTATACCAATGACTAATAAGTATAAAATTAGTATTTAATTTATCGGCTAGTATATCAAATTGATTGAGCTATTTTCTTTATTATTAAATGTAAAATGATCAAAAGATCTTGTGGCGTAAGAATTGCTTTGTGGTACTTCACTTATATGTGTCAAAAAATGGTGAATTACCGATGACTTCTATTGGCCTCTACAATTCTTTAGCAAGCACGAATACAGCATTAGCTAAAAATAATGATCAGATTGCTAACCTCAATAATGTTGAGGCGGCTAATGATGTGTCTAAAGAGAAAACATCTGCGGTTGGTGCTGGTGAAAACTTAGTATTATCTAGTCGTTCACAAAAATTGAATGCAATAAGTAACGAGTTTTTCTCACAGGGGAATTTCACTCAAATTGACAGTACGGCATTAATAGAAAGAGTTCATGAGTACGGTTTAATGAATGATGATGAATATGAACAATTAACCAGTAATTCATTGTTTCAAAGTGCTGATACTGGAGAAGAAGCTTATAATTTGATTGATCACCTTGAAAACATAAAAGGTAAGCTTAGTGATAGCGATGAACACAAGGCTCTCTCAGATGGGATTACTGGAGCGATTACAATATTGTCAGATGTAGAAACAGCCAAACTGTCACCAACATTTAAGCAAGATATTAGTCATGCTATTTCTCAGTTAAGTGAGCTCAGTAATGATGAACTCTACGACACTTTAGAAAACGAAGAACAACAAACAATACAATCAAGTGCTACTTCATTGTCTATTATTGATAGAATTTCACCACAGCGTTTATCAAATCCATATGTGAATCGTTATCTAGACTTTGCGCAGTAATTGCTATCTTTATCAATTAGAAAGGTTATTTAATTAATATAGCCTTAGAAATTACATTTATTATGTGAATTTAGGATTGATAAAATCTTCAAGCTATTTCAGCCACTCGCTATTTATGTAACAATTACCTTATTAATTTTCTTGGCGTGGTGCTTGTTTTAATGACGACTGATATATACCCATCGATGACTGTTGAAGACAGCGATCAAAATGAACGTGCTGTTGAAAAAATGCAGTTGGGTAAGCAAGTTAAAGCGATTCGTAAACAAAACAAACTCACCTTAGAAGAAGCAGGCAAGTTAACGGGCTTGGCACGTTCTACATTATCTAAAATTGAAAATGAACAGATTTCACCAACTTTTGCTGTGATGCAAAAACTGGCGGCTGGCCTTAATATCGATATTCCTCAATTATTTATCAAACCTGAAAAAGCGCAAGCGACAGGTCGCCGTGATATTACTAAAGCAGGACAGGGTGAACCTCATTTAACACCTACTTATGAGCATGAGCTGCTAGCGACTCAATTAAGCAAAAAGAAAATGATGCCTTATCGTTCACGTATTCACGCAAGGTCATTTAATGATTACGGCGATTGGGTACGTCACGGCGGTGAAGAATTCTTGTTAGTGCTAGAAGGCGAAATTGAGTTTTATACTGAGTTTTATGAGCCGATGAAGTTAGTGGTTGGCGACAGTGCTTATTATGACGCTATGATGGGGCATGTGGTGATTTCAACTAGTAAAGAAGATGCATTAATTTTATGGGTAACGACTAGTTAGACTCTTTATTTACTTCAGCTAACGTTTAAAACAATCTTTAAAACATAATGTTGGTCAATTAAGCGAATAATTATAGCTTTAGTGGTTTTCGTGATGTGCTTGTAAACTTCACTTTTTTAATGAAGATTTTCGCATGCACACCAGATACCTTTCTTTGCTTCGCCAAAGAAACGTACCCCAAAGAAAGGCGACCCGTTACTTTACCGCTGATCTTAAATGATAAATTGCCTATTCAATACCGTATTTAATCCGCATCCCTGCGGTAAATACTAAAAAATCGTCCCTGATTTTTCCATTGGCCAATTTCTAATTTAAGGCGATAAATGGCGGGAGTAACCGCGTTTCATTGCTAGTATACGCCTTAACTGTCTTACATTAATTTTTAAAACAATCCCAT
>CALJMY010000157.1 GCA_937981905.1 uncultured Enterobacterales bacterium | reverse complement strand
GTTTCGTAAGTTGTTGCGCCGTCATTTGCTTTCATTTCAGCAATAACACGAGCGTAATCGCTAGCGTTTACAATGATAGTCGTATCTTTATGATTTTTAGCCGTAGAACGAACCATTGTTGGACCGCCGATATCGATATTTTCAATCGCGTCAGCTAATGAACAACCTTCTTTAGCAACAGTGTCTGCAAATGGGTATAAGTTAACAACAACCATATCGATAGGGTTAATGTTGTTTGCTTCCATTACCGCTTCATCAATACCACGACGAGCTAAAATGCCGCCATGTACTTTCGGATGAAGAGTTTTTACACGACCATCCATGATTTCTGGGTGACCAGTGTAATCTGATACTTCGATTGTTTTGATCCCATTTGCTTCCAACAATTTGGCAGTACCGCCAGTAGAAAGAATTTCTACACCGTATTCGCTTAGTGCTGTAGCAAGTTCTACGATACCGTTTTTATCTGAAACGCTTAAAAGAGCGCGCTTGATAGGTCTTGATGCTGACATGTTGATGAAGCCTCATTAATTAAGTTTAATAAAAGTTTTTATTATTCAAATTCTTAGCTAAAGAAAGTAATAATAAAAACTTTGTATGTTGTTAGATTATTGAAAAACGTAATTTTTCGGGGCTTATTTTACAAGAAAATGTGATCTATTTGGCAAAAACTTTCATGATCTGACAAATTAGTTTTTAAGAGAACAATGACTAAGGAATTCGATAGTTAATAAAGTGGCAAAAATAAATCGTTATTCTTGTTTTGATGAGTTGATAGATATCTTAATTTTTTATATTTTTTGCATTGTCTATGAGATATTTTTAGAGGTTGTGTGGTTTTAATGTGTTGTTTAATGCTAGTCGTCGTAGAAGTGAGAAGAATAGGTAATGATTATTGACGATGAAATATTTGCTTTGCTATCAGATATTTTATCTATTGTAACTTTAAAGGCGAGTAAGTTGTTATCTGCTCGTTTAATATTATTCATAACTTACAATGTAGAAAAACTAAAAATGATAATTAATTTATTATGTATCTCGTAAATAAAAGAGTGAGATGATTATTATCACTCTTTTAAGTCTAGTATTAGAATTCGTTAATCGTGTTGATCAACGTATTAATATTTCAATATTAATACTATCGAACAATAATTATTTGAGAGCTTGAGGGTAAACCAAGATCACCAGCGTCATGAGCAATGTTCTGTATTACTATCTCAAATTGCTCTCCTTTTGGGATATTCGCTATAGTAATGCCTTTTTTTGGTAGTTTGATGACGGTTTTACTTTCAATGAGATTAGATTTGCATATGAGAAGAACAGAATATTTTTTAGGTTTCTTGATTATTTTTTTTAGTGTGTCAGTAGGAATAAATCTTATACTACAATCGTCTGTTAATGTTACACAGTCGTGATTGCCATCACGTGTAACTGGAACTGTTTTTTTATCGTATGTAACGTCGATTGCTAAGTGTTTATCAATTTTAATAATGTAATCTGTCATGAGTATTCCTTTGAAGTTTTATATTTAGTAAAAATTAAACGGGTAATATAATCTTTGTAGTTGAACTATATTCGATAGTTGAACCTTTGGTTATCTCGATTTTTTGTATACCGAGTCTAACTTGGCCTTGTCGTCGTTGAATAAATAAATCTGAAGCAATAAGATTTCCAACAGAATCTGTAAATTGCTTTCTAGCTCTATAAATTAGAATATTAATTTGAGTCTCAGGGAGCCTAGTCAATGTCATTAATGTATCTAAATATAACCAGCCGCATTCAGAAGTGTCTAAATTGTTGTCATAGTCACTGGCTAATTGCCTAGCTAATAATAAAATGAGGTAGTGATGGCTACGCACTTTTAAATCAAAATTCCCAATAGGTGTATGTAGAGCACAATGATTACTTTCTTCGTTTAAATTTGTATTAATACAAAGAGAAATTTCGTCAATAACTATCGTTTCATTATGCATTTCAACTGTATGTTGTGTTAGATCAGGACTAAGTAATTGCCATTTTTTATTTGATATATCAATCCACTCTTGATTAGAAATAGAGCTGACTTCTTGATGGCCTTGTACTTTCCATTCTTCACCAGTTTTTATGATTGAAATGATCCTGTTATCGGTATCAGAAAAATGGTTTATATTATCTAATTGAATAGTTTCATTGAAATGGGAATCTGATGCGTCTTTTTGACAAAGTAAATCTTTGGGAGGGCTATCATCTTCCATTAAAAATGTGATTGATTGGTTTTCACCACAACTGATAAGATCGCCTTTTTTAATCAGTTGTTTATGATTACTTATCATTTTTATTTTATTGAGCCAGGTACCATTTCTACTATTATCTATAATGAACCAATTATTTTGATAGTGCTCAATTGAGAAATGAATACGAGATACAAAGGGATCCATAATATAGGTTTCTACGGCATTGGAAAGACGACCAAAGAAATGACAATGTGTTAGGTGAATTTTATTATTATTATTAGTTATGAACGATGCCATCGTTTGACCTCATTTTAGTATTGTCAGGTTGTATTAAGTCATTTTTTATTGAGCTAATTAGAATATTTTTATAAAAAGGTAGTAATCCATGATTACTATATATTTCTTGTTGAAAAGTCTCAAATGTATCTTCATCTTTATTCATTAATATTTTAATTAAAGAGTGTATCCATTGCTCAGCATAAGAACTGCTTTGGTTTGTATTATATTCTGTAACTAATGGATTAGTTACAGTTTCTAAATTATCCCAATGTTTAAATATAATTAATAACGGATGATAAACATCAATAGACTTCATGTTTGATGTGTTTTTAAGTACTGAGGAAAACTGGTTAATGTATGGCTCAGCAGGTAAGCTTAATGCTAAACGAATAGCAATGTAATCACATAAGCTCCTAATATAATGTTTAATGATGAAGTTGTTGTTAGGGAATTTTTCAAATAATTCTCTGCGCTCTTTTATAAGATTATCTATATTCTTATGCCATTGCTTCGTATTTTTAAATTGATTATCTAAATTATACTGCTGAATTCTTAGCGCTAAATCTAAAACATAAGAAGGGCTGCTATTAATTGATTTCAGATTTTTCAGTTGCTTAGAAAGCATAATAGGAGTTAATTCAATATGTATATTTCGGTATAATTTTAATTCAAATAATTCAGTTTGAAATACTGTGAGGTAATAATTAGCGACAAAATGATTAGGAAATTTTTCTAGCACCGTATTAATTATTTTTATTGCCCTGTTGAGAAAATCATACCTAGAATTTGCCGTATAATTCTCTGACATTTCGAACATTGTTGAAGCAGCATTGATTAGACTACCAATATTCTCAGGAGTCTTTTTATTTGCTTTAAAATAATAATTGATAGCATTTTTATATAACTCATTAGCCTCTTTATTGTTTTTATTCTTTGTCTGCGAGCGATGTAACGTCGCCAATTCATTAAAATAATAATAGTCTTGATTTGAGGGTGATATGTTCAAAAATGCTTGAATTGCTTTATCAATTATTTCATCAGTATTTAAGCCTACCGCATTATAATATTCGAGCATACTAGTATATAAACTACCTAATGCTAACCATGATTGGCTGTTCTTTTTTTGGGTGGCAGCTATGGTGAGTTCCTGTTCTGCTAATTCAAACCAAGGTTGTGGTGAACCGCTAGAGTAATGAAGCGAAAGTGCATAAAATTGTGCTAATTGCCCGGCTATTTGATGGCGCTCTACATAGCTTGCATCTATTTTTTCTATATTGTTGCTGTAGCTGCTTATTCTTGTCATGACATCACGATCAACAGTTATACCTGCTTGAATTTTGACGCGTAACTTTAATAACTCGGCGATCATTGGTCGTAATCTTGCGGATGGATCACTAGGTGCTATCTCTATGGATACATTATAGGCTGTGATGGCTTTATTAATGATGGGAATGATGGTTGCCGCTGCACTGCCTGATTCATGGAGTTGTCGTGCTTTTTTTAACAGAACATCACCTTGCAATATGTCATCTAAATAAAACCAAAATGGTAGGCTTGAAGCATTATCTAAAATAGAACTCGCAGCGCTTAAGTCATTTTGATAATAGGCTAGTAGTGCCTTTGCATATGGAACGTGTGGTATTTTTTCTAGGTTATTTAATAACAGTTTTTTGGCAGGTTCTTTATACGTTTTATTTAAAATTAATAATTTAGATTGGCGTGACTTTTTATCAGGAATATTATTGATAATATTAAATTCTTGATTGAATTTTTCACTGTATGCGATTGCTAAATAAAATGCGATATTATTATTGGGACCTAACTGATAGGCTTTTTCTAAGTGTGGGATAGCTTGTTCATAATCTTTTAATTCGATGTATATGCGACCAATAGCATAGTTAGCTACTCCTTTTATTGTAGGAGGGCCATTTTTTAATGTTTCTTTTATCTCAAGTATCTTTATATTCCATTGATTCCGTTCAAATTCTATATTGTGTAATGGTGACATATAGGTAAATTGAGCCGCTGACTCTACCGCATTTATTTCCTCATTAAATTCAATTTGAATGTTTACATTTTCTTGTAATACCGTGTTGTTATATCGATTGACGGTCAATATGCTCAGTATGATAAGTAATGAGGCAATGAAAGAAGAAAACATCCATTTATGTTTTTTTATTTTTCTAGATAGACGGTAAGTAATACCGGTGCGTGCGTTGATTGGTTCATTATTTAAATAACGCTGTAATTCATCACCAACCTCTTGTGCAGTTTGATACCGCTGTAAAGGAGAACTAGCTAAGCATTTTTTTAAAATTAGTTGTACATCTTTAGGGATTTTTTGGGCGTTATTCGTTAATAACTCAAAGTTGTCTTTTTGATAATGAATACCACCAGACACACAGTAATAAAGCGATGCTCCTAATGAATATATATCTGCTCGGTGATCTATTGAATTTTCAGAATTATTACTTTGTTCTGGCGGCATGAAATTAAGTGTACCGGCATTTCTATTTTTTCCACTTTCTTGATCATGTAATAGATCCCATGCTAATCCAAAATCAATTAAGTGCGGTACTAACTCATCTTGAGCATCAGAAATCATGATATTCATGGGCTTAAAATCTCGATGCATAATACCGTTTTGATGAGCAGTATGAAGAGCAAATGCACATTGTAAAAATATATCGATGATTTGATTAAATGTTATAGATGGTAATTTGTCATGTAAATTTTTTCCGTCAATATACTGAAGTACTAAAAATACACTATCTTCTGATTCTATAATTTCATAAATCTGGCAAATATTATTATGTTCTACTCGTGCTTGAGATTGTGCTTCAGATATAAGATTAGGAATGTTTTTTTGGGAAGAATTTAAAAAAAATTTAAGAGCAACATGTCTCTGTAATTGAGAATCGAAAGATAAATAAATTAAGCCAGAGCCTCCTTTTCCTATTTTTTTTACATAAGAAAATCGAGAAGAGACAGAAATTGGAAAACGATTATCAGTAGGAGTTATTAAAGCCGGATTTTGTGGATTGGATGTGGCATCATTTTCAATAGTTTGATCACAAGACATTAATGTTTATTCTCTTATTATAAATAACGTACTAGAGTTAAAAAGCATAAATCATATTACGAACAACTCCATTGCATCAAAATAATATTTAAATAATACTGTAATTTAAATAACTAATTAATGGAATGTTTTAGTTACTTTTAGTCGTGTTATATGATGCTTTACTCATTATTTTTTAATGTAATTGTTACTTTTTAATCATATGTCTATTTATTATCATCATCACTATATTCTTAAAAATATAATATATTGTATAACCAGTTAATAGCTCGCGTAGAAGCGATTTTTTAACCTATTAATCAAGCGTATGGGATACTTTATATTGAATATATATTGTGCTTAAATCTCCAAGTTAAGCTCAATATATATGAGGTAGGATATAGAATATATTTACTATATTCGTTTGTTAGATGGTTGATAAATGTAATTTATGACGTATCTTTTAAAAAATATAGAGTTAGATTTAATAATAATGATGAGCTTTTAACCTGTTACTGTAACCACTTATAAGTAAAGAAACAGGTCATGCTTATCGCAATGGTCAACAATGTATTTTTCTTCCATAATCCAATAATTATAGCGACCAAACCACCAATGAAATAAGGATTAGCTAGCGTTGGATCTAGTACGCCTTTAGGCATTAATATCGCGGGTACCCAAATAGCGGTAAGAACACAAGGTGCACTATATTTAAGTGCACGTTCTAGTTTAGGCGGCAGTGAAATTGCATTCGCACGTGCGTAAAGCGCATAACGAATAGTAAATGTGGCCAATGCCATTAATGCAATTAATAACCAAATATTCATGATGCTTGCTCCGCTTTTTTCTCTAGGTTTTTCTCAGTATCTTTACCTGTATTTTTATCCGTACTATTATTGTTCTTATTAATAGTATTCTGCCACTCTTCGAGTAAGTAACCAACTGTCATACCACCAAGTGAAGCAATCACTAATCCTATTTTGTGAGGTAGTGAATAAGTGACAACGGCTAAGACCGCGCTTGTTAATACACCTGCAATCATCGGTTTATTAATTAAATGCGGCATCACCATACCAATAAAAGTGGCTGACATAGCAAAGTCTAATCCCCATTCACCAATACCTTCGATATTAGCACCAAAGAAAATTCCTACGATGGTGGCTATGTTCCAACTTAAATAAAATGAAACTCCAACACCTAAATAATGCCAATGGCTATTATTACTTTGTGGATAGTTAAGATAGCGAGGGTAGGTGGCTGCAAACACTTCATCGATTAACAAAAAACCTAAAGGCACACGCCATTTTTGTGGTAGGTGTTTAACATGAGGAAGCATGCTGGCGGCGTAAATTAGATGCCGTAAGTTAATAATGATTGTTGCGCCAATAACAAAACCTAGTGACGTACCAGCCGCTAACATACCCACTGCAACAAATTGCGCCGACCCAGCGAATACAATGCTCGACATGCCAATGGTTTGCCAAACATCTAAACCAGCGTTCATAGCTAATGTACCAAAAATAACACCAAATGGGACACCGCCAAGTACTAATGGAATAGAGTCGGCCACACCTTGGTTAAATTGTTTAATATTTGAGAATGACTTGGAGTTTATTAAAGAAAGAGTTTGCATGATTTTTTCATCGTTAATATGCTTTTTAACATTTAAAATATAAGTTCCTACAATAATATTGTAGGAACTTAATGAAATTAATCTAAGTATAAATTAATTAATTCAATATTCCATTTGTCTTCTCTACTGTTCTTTGATGTATGTTTTGATTTCAAAGTAGTCAGGTAGGCAAATGAATCATTAGTACCAATATCTCCGATTGCTTTAATTGCCATCGCTCGATCAGACCAACTTTTAGAGTTTTGGCTTATTTCTTTTAAAAAATCAAAGCTTTGTATATCTTTAAGTGTACCTAAACTTGATATTGCAGCTAATCGGATATATTCACGTTTACTATTTTGAGCAAGCTCTCTTAAATAAGGCAATGCGGTTGCATTATTACCAAAGCCTAATTGATAAACGTCTAAGTATGTTTCGCCTTTCTTTAAGTTGTTTTTTATTTTATTAATAATTTCTGTAACAGCTAAATCTGATACTTTTTGATTATAAAGTAATTGATTTAATTTGGCGCTGAATTCTTGAACAAGCAATGATAAAGGCTCATTTAAAGTAGGTTCTATTAGCTCTTCAAAGCTCCAAACAGGTACCTTTCCACGTTTTACATAAACTGCAATCGGTTTGACACCATCAGGTGTATTCACATTAGCTTTAAGCATTGTAAATGTGATGAAAGGAGTGTATCCGTTAGTACGATGATTTCTAATTGCTAACGTTTCAACGTTAACATTTACATCAGACTGTTCATTGCTTGTAACTTCAATACCTCTATTTTTTAACTCTTTAAAAGTAAAATCTGATAAATACTGAAATTCATTAATCGCCGAACCATTAAATAATAATTCTGCATTAAGTGTTCCTGAACTAAATTTAAAGTCAGCGTCCAAAGTTCTGTTGTCAGTAATTTTTAATGATTTATCAATTATTTTAGCTTCAAATTGATTTGTAGATAATGCTGGGGCTTTAACTGGGTAAGATGAAGGGGCACATCCTTGAAGGGTCATTAATATTGTGCCTAAAATAAAAAAAGCACTAAGATTTAATTTGTTTTTCATATTGTTTCCTAACTATTATAATTTTTCCATTTGGATGGTCAATATAACGGATAGGGTAAAAAAAAACCCAACTAATTTTCATTAATTGGGCTTTATTAGGATGAAT
>CALJMY010000156.1 GCA_937981905.1 uncultured Enterobacterales bacterium | reverse complement strand
GTTCTAAGTATCAAGTACTTAATGTTACTCAAACCGGTGCACGTTACGGTTTAGGTTTACGTTATACTTTCTAAGCTAATTAAATAGAAATGTAACACTAAGTCACTAAGTTATTCGCATAACTTAGTGACTTATTAATAGATTATAAGTAACACTATCAAATGTTTCTCAAAAACTTCTCAAAACAGTTTGAGTATTTATATCAGTCTATTTTAGAAAAGTTTTTAACTTTAACTGGTTGTAGTAAGGTATTTTTATGAACAAGCCTCTAAAAAAAATTATCATTGTAGGTGGAGGATCCGCTGGGTGGCTAACAGCTGGTATTATTGCTGCCGAACATTTAGTTGATGATTCTAGTCTAGAAATTATTTTGATCGAATCACCCGATGTCCCAACGGTAGGCGTTGGTGAAGGCACTTGGCCTTCGATGCGTAATAGCTTAAAAAAAATGGGGATTAAAGAAAGTGACTTTTTACTTGCCTGTGATGCTAGCTTCAAACAAGGTTCAAAATTTTCTGGTTGGAAAAATAATAATAGTCAGAGCGATGATAATTACTACCATCCTTTTTCACTACCTCATGGTTATAATGATATTAACTTAGCTGAATTTTGGCAGCCTTTTCGGGAGCAAGTTAGTTTTGCTAATGCTGTAACTACACAAAGCTATATATGTGATCTAGGCCTAGCGCCAAAACAAATTTCAACAGCACAATATTCGTTTAATAACAATTATGGCTACCATTTAGATGCAGGAAAATTTAGTCAGTTTTTACAGCAACATTGTATATCGAAACTCGGTGTTAAACATGTACGTGATCACGTAATTAATATCAATTCGGCTGAAAATGGTGACATAGCTTCGTTAACCACCAAGTTAACAGGAGACATTACTGGTGATTTATTTATTGATTGTAGCGGCGGTGCTTCATTATTATTAGGTAAACACTTTAATGTACCTCTAGTCGATAAGAGTTCAATACTTTTTAATAATGCTGCGATGGCATTGCATTTGCCCTACCCTGAAGAAAATAGCCCTATTTCATCACATACTTTATCAACAGCACAAAGTGCTGGTTGGATATGGGATATAGGATTAACTTCCCGTCGTGGTGTAGGCCACACTTATTCGAGCGCTCATACAGATCATGACAGTGCTGAAAAAGCACTTAGACAATATATCACCCCCACAGTAGGAAAAAAATTAGCTGAATCAATCGCAATCAAAAAAATTGCGGTAGAACCAAGTCATAGAAAAGAGTTTTGGCATAAAAACTGTGTTGCTGTTGGTATGTCTGCAGGTTTTATCGAACCCTTAGAAGCTTCATCCTTGGCATTGGTTGAACTATCAGCAAAAATGATTAGCGAACAACTTCCTGCCAATCGAAAGATCATGGATATCATCGCTAAACGTTTTAATGATAAATTTTTACGTCATTGGCAAAAAATTATCGACTTCCTCAAACTCCATTACGTTTTAAGCGATAGAGTTGATTCAAGTTATTGGCTTGATCATCGCAATCCATCAAGCATACCTGATAGCCTACAAGAACAACTTAATTTATGGCAGTATCAATCACCATATCATTATGATAATGATAGTGTTGATGAGTTATTCCCATCTGCAAGTATGCAATATATTCTCTATGGGATGGGGTTTGTTACAGAAAATATAAAAAACACAAAAAGAATAAATCAATCTAATCTCGCTGAACAATTATTTAAAGAAAACGCTCAACGTAGTCAACAATTAGCATCAATATTATCAAGTAATAGAGCACTTATTGATAAAATAGAACAATTTGGTTTACCTAAAATATAAACGAAAATTTAAAATAATAATAAACACTATATTCAGGAGTTCAAATGAGTACACATGCATTAGTAAACAATATTGATCACAAAGATTTAAAAATAATAACAGAACGCTCTGCAGAGTATGGTGATAATATTTGGTATTCGATGACATTCCCTATGGAATTTAGGAGTATACAAGCTTATTACCCAATATTTTTCCTAAAAGATGCCAACACAGGACATTTTTTTTCTACTGCAATATTTGGTTTCACTGAACAAGAAAATTTATTTTTGGTCGATAAAAAATGGGATGCTGCTTATGTCCCACTTTCAGTACAGCGTCAACCGTTCTTAATTGGCGTCCAAAATATCACAGAAGATGGCATCCAAAAGCAGCATAGAGTGTTGCAAATAGACTTAAATAATCCCAAAGTTAATACCTCAGAAGGTGAAGCATTATTTTTAGAGTTTGGTGGCAACACTCCTTATTTAGATAATGCTGCTGACGTTTTAGAAACACTACATCATGGTGTTGAAGATGATAAAGTTTTCGTTGAAACATTACTTGAGCATAATCTATTAGAGTCTTTTAATTTAGATGTTGAACTCAACGATCGTTCTAAACATCAAATGATTGGTTTTTATACCATTAATGAAGATAAGCTTAAAGAACTTAGCAGTGATGTATTAAAAAGCCTTCATGATAAAAATTATATGCAAGCGATCTACATGGCAATTGCCTCGCAATCAAATATAAGAGACTTACTTAACAGGAAAAATCGTTTAATGAACCTTTAATGGTTTATGCGATATAAAAGACTCCATATGTTGCCTATTAATAAACAAGTAAAACATATCAGTGATTGTAGTCCGGATGATATTCCGGCTTTTGTTTTAAACTCATCTGAGCCTTTAATCTTAAAAGGCTTTGCCAAAGACTGGCCGTTAGTCATTGAGGGGAAGAAATCACCTGAGCATGCAGCAAATTATTTACGCAAGCTCTATAGTGGCACTCCGGTGAATGCTTGTTATGGTGAAGCAAACATTAAAGGTCGAGTATTTTATAACCAAGAAATGACTGGATTTAACTTTCGAGCAGCACCCGTTAATCTCAATTTAGTCTTAGATAAGTTATTAGAAAATTTAGACAATGTTGAACCACCTACGATGTATGTTGGCTCCACCGAAGTCAATCAATGGTTACCCGGTTTTAGTGAAAATCATAATATTAAACTTGATGAATTCAAACCATTAACAAGTATTTGGTTGGGTAATCAAAGTAAGATTGCTGCACATTTTGATTTTCCTAATAATCTAGCTTGTTGTGCTGTTGGGGAGAGACGTTTTACACTTTTTCCACCAGAACAACTCAAAAATTTATATGTAGGTCCAATGGAGCTGTCTCCTGGCGGCCAAGACATTAGTCTAGTCGATTTTGACAATCCTGATTATGAAAAATATCCTAAATTTAAACAAGCCCTCGAACATGCTCAAGTCGCTGAATTATCGGCTGGCGACGCCTTATTTTTACCTAGTATGTGGTGGCACCATGTTCAAGGATTAAGTGCATTCAATGTTTTAATCACCCATTGGTGGCGAAACTCACCTGCTTTTATGGGGCGTCCTAATAATGCGCTACTGTTAGCAATATTAAGTTTACGTAATTTACCTTTAGCACAACGAAAAGCTTGGAAAAGCATCTTTGATCACTACATATTTGAACACAAAGATGGTGATTTAGAACATATTCCAGAAGAAGTTCAAGGTATGTTAAAACTACCAATGGATGAATTAACAGCAAGAAAAATTAGAGCTGAATTACTAAATCAATTAAAACGTTAGTCGTTCATTAAAACACTAAAACTTACATAAAAATAAAATAATCGTGAGGAATACTTGTGGAAAATAATAATAAAGCCATTAAAAAAGTTGTTATCGCCGGTGGTGGAACAGCAGGTTGGATGGCAGCCGCAGCATTATCAAAATTACTCGGTAAAACGATTGAAGTTAACATTGTTGAGTCTGACGAAATTCCCACCGTCGGCGTTGGTGAAGCAACAATACCAACCTTGCATATTTTTCATAAACTCTTAGGTATTAACGAACAAGAGTTTATGGCCGCGACAAATGCGACATTTAAATTAGGCATTTCTTTTGAAAACTGGCGAGATGTTAACAAAGATTATATGCATTCATTTGGCTTTTTAGGCCAAGATTGTTGGGCTGCTGGTTTTCAACATTTTTGGTTAAAAGGCCAACAACGTGGTATTGCTCATAACATTGGTGACTATTGCCCTGAACATTTAGCGGCGCGTGAAGGCAGATTTGCAGTACTTGCTAATCAATCTTTGAATCATGCTTATCATTTAGACGCTGGTCTTTATGCAAAATATTTAAGAAATATTGCTGAAGAACATGGTTGTAAACGCATTGAAGGTAAAATTGTTAAGGTTGATTTAGATGATGAATCAGGTTTTATCGAGAGTTTAACATTAGCATCAGGCAAAGTTGTCGAAGGTGATCTATTTATTGATTGTACTGGTTTTAGAGGACTATTAATTGAAGGAGCATTACATACTGGCTTTGAAGATTGGAGCCATCTGCTACCGTGTGATAGCGCTATTGCAGTACAAACGAAAACGACAAGCAAACCCGTTGCATACACACGTTCTATTGCCCGAGATGCCGGCTGGCAATGGCGTATTCCATTGCAAAATAGAACTGGTAATGGTTTTGTTTTTTGTAGCAAATATTTGACTGACGATGAAGCGAAAAAAATATTACTCGACAACATTGAAGGTGAACTCCTCAATGAACCAAGAGTAATCAAATACAAAACTGGTACTAGACGTAAACATTGGAATAAGAACTGTATTGCAGTCGGCTTATCTTCTGGCTTTATAGAGCCATTAGAGTCTACTGGTATTCACTTATTTCAACGTGCTATTGTTCGATTAATGCAAATGTTTCCATCACAAGGAATTAATCAATTTGATATTGATGAATTTAATACACAGAGTAGAACTGAAATCGATAATATTAAAGATTTCATTATCTTGCACTATCATTTAACAGATAGAAAAGACACACCATTTTGGCGCTATTGTCGTAGTATGCCTGTTCCAGAGTCATTAACTCATCGAATGAAATTATTTGAAACGACTGGACGTGTGTTTAAAAAATCAGAAGAGTTATTTGGTGAAAGCTCATGGATCCAAGTCATGTTAGGCCAAGGTTTATTACCAGAATCATATCATCCGATAGTAGATAATATGAGTGATGAAGAACTAGAACATTTCTTAACCACTATTCGCAATGGTGTGCAGCGCAAAGTAAAAAACTGGCCTGATCACCTAGAATTTATCAATCATTATTGTAAAGCATCAAAAATATAACAATATGACGAATTAAAGAGACAAAGAATATGTCATCAAAAATAATAACCATTAACCCTAATTTCAACATTAAAATAGTGAAGTTAGGTTTAGAGAAAACTCCGATCATTATTATTGATGACTTTGCTTTAGATCTTGATGAAATTAAAGAAAATGCCTGTAATAAAGCACAGTTTGCGCCAAGAAATAACTCTTACTACCCAGGTATTCAAGCTAAGTTACCAAGAGAATATGCAATAACGGCCTTACAGGCAATATATAAACAGCTCTACAGTATTTATGATATTCCTCGTCATTTAATATTAAAACCTCAAGATTTGTTTTATGGATTGATCACTACACAAGAAAAAGATCTTAGTGTGCCGCAGCAATCGCCGCATTTTGATACACCGAGGCCATTTTTTTTCGCTGCAATACATTATTTAAATGATTCAACACATGGTGGTACTGGGATGTTTCATCATAAACCAACGGGATTTGAACGCATTAATGAACAAAAAATAAAGCAATATTTCATGTCGATAGATAGCAATGTTGATGTAACTAAAAAAGCACCTTCACAATATATAAAAAATTCAAATGAACAATATGAATTACTTGACTGCATTGACTATAAAGCCAATAGATTAGTGCTATATCCTAGTAATCTATTACATTCTGGCATCATCGCGCCAGAAACAGATATAAGTTCTTGTCCCAAAACAGGTCGACTTACTGCCAATTTTTTTATTGAATTTACATAATCAATTTTCATTAGGTTTAATTTATAAACGCTCTATAAACAGAGAAGTAAATGATAAAAATTAATAAAAAATGTTGTTTCTTATTTGTTTTATTAATAACTCTCGATGTACATCCACAATCAGCTTTTAACTGGCCAAATGGTGCAAAGGCTGCTGTTAGTTTGTCGTATGATGATAGCCTTAATAGCCAATTAGATAACGCCATACCAGCATTAAACCATTTTGGGTTTAAGGCATCTTTTTATCTTACGCTGTCTTCCCCCGCATTCACTTCACGTCGATTAGAATGGCAAGCTATTGCCGTAGCAGGTCATGAATTAGGTAATCATACGATTCATCATGCTTGTCGTGGATCATTAGCTGGTAGAGAATGGGTCGATGCTAAAAATGATTTAGATAATAAAACAGTTGATACGTTAATCAATGAGGTGATTCAAGCCAATGAAATATTAAATAAGCTTGATGGTGAAAACATACGAACTTTCACTGTACCTTGCCTTGATCATTTAGCTGGCGGTAAAGACTACGTTGAGAAGATTGCACAATTGTTTATAGGTATTAAAGCAAAGGAAGGTTCAGTAGCATCGAATATGAAAGCTATTAAGGTAAAAAATATTGCCGTAATAGGCCCTGTTAATATTAGTGGCGATGAACTTATTGCTTATGTAAAAAATGCCAAAGCTCAAGGAACAATGGTTAACTTAACCTTTCACGGCATAGGTGGTGATTATCTTAGTATTAGTAATGAAGCCCACCAGCAATTATTACAATATTTAGCTGATAATAAGTCAATATATTGGGTGGATACGTTCCGAAATATCAGTAAATATTTAATTGAACATAATGAATAACGCACCATTCGTTATGTCCAATAAAATTATAACCATAAAAACCAATAATGATTATTCTGCGGTTGTTTCACAACCCGCACCAGTTTCAGGGTTTACAGAACACTGATATACACGTACATAATCAATTAGCATTTTTTGCGGAAATACTGACTCATTAATACCTGTATCATTGGTACTTCCAGCCCAAGCTCCACCAACGGCTAAATTTAATAATAAATGAAATTTTTGATTAAATGGTGCATCGTCAGTTCCTGTCACTAATTTACCATTATCATCAATATATTGGTTGTACCAGACATTCGATTTTTGCGTAGAGAAATGTACTCCATCAACATACCAACGGATTTCATCTTTTTGCCATTCGATTGCATAAGTATGGAAATCGTCAGCTGGATTAACACCATCTGGTAGTGAATAACTCTCACCAGCATGAACATTGTCAGGCCAAACAGGGCCATAATGTAAAGTGCCATGAACGCGAGTCTCTTCATCACCATCAACCGCATCATTTTCATCTGATTGTGCTTTTAAATTGACAGCTTCCATAATGTCAATTTCACCAGAGGCTGGCCAACGACCATAAATCCAATCGGTTGGTAGCATCCAAATTGCAGGCCAAGTGCCTTGTCCTTGCGGTAATTTAGCACTTATTTCAAAACGACCGTATAACCAGTCACCTTTATTCAACGTGTTTAAACGCGCCGAAGTATAAGGCAAGCTAGCTGTTTGTGTCTCGTCCCCATCAGGATTATTAGCCCCCGTAAACTCTTCACGTTGAGCTAATATAGTTAAGACGCCATCACTAACAAAGGCGTTTTCATTTCGGTTGGTATAACATTGTTGCTCGTCATTTCCACCACCCCAACAGTTCTCTTCAAAACTCCATTTTGTGTCATCGATAACATTACCAGAAAATTCATCAGACCAAATCAGATCCCAGTTAGCCGTAGTTTTCACTACGGTTTTTTCGATAGTTCCCTCTTTAATATCAAGAGAACTACAGCCGATTAATAATGAACATGAAACCAAAGCATTAAACATGGTTAATGTTGTTTTATTTATTTCAACTCTCTTCATACTATTTTCTTCATATAACTCTCTGCATAAAATGTTCTTAATATAGCCTTTTCATTAAGAACATTTACTGACATTTCAAATCAATTTGTTTTTCATCGACTGCATCAATAGCAATATCAGATAAGTTAATAGTTAGTTCTCCTGAGGTAGCTAATTTAAATGGGCTGATAATTTTAGCTAAGTTTGCACCTCTGGCTTTAAAACATTGCAAATCAACCGACACAGAATGCCAAGTATCTAATTCTAAGCTTGATAAAAGATCAGTAACATCAACAGAACCAGCACAAGGTTTATCAGTAATACTTTCACATAACATCGACAACTCAGTCTTACTTGAAGGTGCTTTATTGATCATCACATTCAACGTTAACGCCGTATTATTTTCTGCATAATGACGTAAATCTTCAGGAAAATTACCAACAAAAGTTAAACTAGCTAAATCTTTACCACTAAAGGTAATTTGTCTGGCATCTTCTTGAACCACTTTATCTATCGTTTTTAATGCTACTGAACCTACAGCCTGTACATTACTGGTAATTGATTGTGATTCATTGCCACTTTGAATAAATAAATTCCAAGGTTTTTTCGTAGCACGATCAAATATTTTCATCGCCGTGAATACTTCAGTACTTTGCTCACTTTCTTCATTTAAGTCGTTCTCCAAAGTACTTTTTTCGCCGTACTTCAAACCAAAACCATAAGGCAGCAATGGTTTATAATCTTCATCAAAACGATTAACGACACTCTGCATAGCATTTTCAGGCCAAGAAAAAGATAATTTTCCTATAAAGTCATGTTGTACTGCATTATTAATATTTCTCAATAATACCTCAGTAATCCCATCACCTTCTGAACCTGGTAACCATGCAGCAACAAAGGCATCAGACGCATTTAACTCTGCATTTACCCACATAGCTCGGCCACTAAGAAAAACAGAAACGACAGGAATACCCTGAGCTTTTAACGACTGTAATAGCGCAAGATCTTTTTTATCACCACGTTGATATTCTAAGTTATCAATATCACCATTACCTTCCGCATAGGGATCTTCCCCGAACACCACAATGGCAACATCAGGTTTTTCAGTAAAGCTTCCATCAGCACTTAAAGTGACCTTACCACCAGCAACATTCACTTGCTTAGCAAAGCCATTGTAAATAGAGCTACCACCTGGGAAGTCGCTATTTTTATTACCGGTTCCTTGCCAAGTAATTGACCATCCACCCGACTGCTTACCAATATTGTCTGCACCATCACCTGCCAATAAAAAGTGTTGTTTAGGTTTAAGTGGTAACAAATTATCATTATTTTTTAGTAGCACTAATGATTCGCGCACCGCTTGTCTGGCAACATCACGATGTGATTTAGCACCAATTAAATCAACCTTTCCTGACAACTCACGTTTAGCTGGGCTAGGTTTCTCAAATAAGCCTGCGCGTATTTTTACTCGTAAAATACGGCTAACAGCATCATCAATTCTTGCTTGACTAATCTCACCACTTTTCACCTGCGCGACAGTATTATGAAAAAGCGGTTTCCACGCAGCTGTTGGTACCATAAAAATATCTAAGCCAGCATTAATGGCTTGTGGGCAACTTTCATTTGAACAGCCCTTTACTTGGCCGTGACCATTCCAATCACCAACAACAAAACCATCAAACCCCATACGTTTCTTTAGCACATCGGTTAATAGATATTCATTTCCATGAACCTTATCACCATGCCAACTGTTAAATGACGCCATCACCGATTGAGCACCAGCACTAAGGCCGCCAACATAACCTTGGGCATGAATATCAAATAGCTCTTGCTCAGTGGCAGTATTATTACCTTGGTCATCACCGTTCTGAGTACCGCCATCACCAATGAAATGCTTAACCGTACTAATAACACGTTGGTTACCTAAAAAATCTTTATCTGCAGCGCCTTGTAAACCTTTAACAATGGAGGCGGCATAATTACGTACTATTTCAGGATCTTCAGAATAACCTTCATATGTTCTGCCCCAGCGATCATCTCGAACCACAGCAACCGTAGGTGCAAACACCCAATCAATACCAGTAACCATGACTTCTTTGGCGGTAATCGCCGCAATCTTTTCAATTAAATCAGGGTTATTAGCAGCACCTAAACCAATGTTATGAGGAAACAAGGTAGCACCAATAACATTGTTATGACCGTGCACCGCATCTGTACCCCACATGGTAGGAATGGTTGAACCATCAATACTATCGTCAATAGAGGCTTGATATAATGTTTCTGCTAATTGTACCCAATCACTTGGTGTTGCGTGTTTATTATTATTGGGAAAAGCCCCGCCGCCATTTAAGTACGAACCAAAACCGTATTGACGCATGTCTTCAACGGTAATATCTCTAATTTCCGGTTGTATCATTTGTGCAATTTTTTGCTCTAAAGTCATCTTAGCAAGCAATGCGTTAACTTTATCTTCAACTTTAATGTCTTTTTTAACCGCTATATCCAGTTGTGGCCACACATTTAGTGAGTGTGTGTTGGCAGTCTTTGCTACTTTTTTATTTTGATTATCAGATTCAGCAGTATTACCACCACAGCCTAATAAAAATTGAGAGGCTGCAAGACACAAAATAGCTAAAGGCTTAACCTTCATATTAATCATATTATTTTTCATCACGTTTTTTTTAGTTATAGTGTTGTTTATTTCTTTTACTTTACATTTAAAGTTTTTCATTACTTTCTCTTTCAAATAATTTATATGATGCAATCTAAATTAATCTTTCACAGAAAACTTACTGCCGACTAAGCCGTAATAAGCAATAAATGCATAACAGATTATTGGTAAGAAAAAGGCTGGTTGAATACCAATGCTATCGGCTAATACACCTTGTAATAATGGGACAATTGCGCCGCCAACAATAGCTAGACATAAGATACTAGACCCTTGACTTGTATGCTCGCCTAAACCGTTAATCGCTAAACTGAAAATTGTAGGGAACATAATTGCGTTACACAAACCAACCAATAAAATCGCAAACATAGCTAAAGTACCACTAGTGAATATGGCGATAAGAATTAAAATCATTGCAGCTCCAGCACTAAAAGCAAGCGCTTTACCACCTGAAACTTTCTGCATCACCGCGGCGCCAATGAAACGACCAACCATTGCTCCGCCCCAGTAATACGCAATATATTTAGCAGCTTCAGATTCGGCTAAACCAGCAATTGTAGGTTCGGCAAAAAAACTCACTAAAAAACTACCAATTGATACTTCAGCACCAACATAAACAAAGATCCCAACGGCACCCAACACCAGATGCTTATACTGCCAAGCACTGCCACTTAACACTTCAGCATTGGCATCTTTAGTATTGGTATCTTCAGTACTCATATTCATTTCAGGTAATTTAATCCAAGCAAAAATGGCAGCGAGAATTAACAACATTGAAGCAAGTAAAAGATATGGCATTTGTACAGCATTAGCCGAATCTTGAGTTGACAAGCCTTCAGCTGCTTCATTTAAAATTAGCAGTGCGCCAAAATATGGCGCCACAGTTGTTCCAAGAGAATTAAAGGCTTGTGTCATTGTTAATCGTGATGACGCTGTTTTTGCAGCTCCCAACATACTGACATAAGGATTAGCAGACACTTGTAATAATGTTATGCCACTTGCTAGAACAAACAATGCCAATAAAAATACGGGATAACTATGCATACTCGCTGCAGGATAAAAACCTATACAGCCGATTGCAGCAATAACTAAACCAATAACAATCCCTTTTTGATAACCCAATTTTTTTACAATAATGCCTGCTGGCAAAGAAACTAAGAAATACGCGCTAAAAAAACAAAACTGTACTAACATTGCTTGGCTATAAGATAAATCAAAGACTCCTTTTAAATGAGGAATCAATATGTCATTTAAACAAGTAATAAACCCCCACATAAAAAATAGTGAAGTGAGTGATGTTAACGCAAAACGATAATCAGCAGTTTGTTCATTATTTACGCTTTGCCCAGGCTGATTCGAATTTGAAAATGAAACCATAAGACCTTTCCCTTAAAGTGATTTTTATTATTTTAATGTGATGACGAGAAAGCAAAATCAAACCAAGAATGAAAGCGCTTTCATTTCACTATTAAAAACTAATTAATATTATTAAGCAAGGCATATTATTATCTTAACAAGACTACCGACATTTGAGCGTTACATCGTTACTACCTTAGCTAAAAAAGATACGTTAATAGAAAAAATAGTGAAAACTCAAAAGAGCTAAATCACTCTACTAGTTAATTCTTCTTTATATATGTTAAAATTTTAAGCATTATTATTTATACATTAACCACACTATCAGTTGAAATAACTCACTGATGAGTAATTTAGGACGTTATGGCAACTATTTACGAAGTATCAAAACTTGCAGGTGTATCACTAGCAACAGTTTCACGAGTCACAAATAAAAATGCTAAGGTCAGTGATACAACCAGAAAAAAAGTTGAAGATGCGATGGTAACGTTAAATTATCGCCCTAATTCAATTGCCCAATCATTAGCTTCAAATCGAACTAACAGTATTGGTATTATGGTGTCCGCTCTAAATGGACCATTCTTTGGCCAAATGATGGCAGGTATAGAGCAAGAGCTCAGAGCCGCTGGTAAACATGTTATTATCACCACTGGTCACAGTAATGAAAATGACGAAAAAGAAGGAATAGATTTTTTATTAAGCAGAAATTGTGACGCCTTAATTGTTCATATTGAAGCACTAGACGATCAATATTTACAAGAGCTTTGCAAAGGTAATACACCTATCTATTTTATGAGTCGTACCATTGAAGGTTTACAAAGTAATTGTATTAACTTAGATAATGAATATGGTGGTTATTTAGCTGCAAAAGCCGTTATTGAACAAGGTCATAAGAATATTGCTTATATTTCAGGTCCACTATTCAAACCCGATGCTAAAGAACGATTGCAAGGATATAAACGAGCATTAAAAGAGTATAATATTCCCTTCAACACTGACTTATATTTTGAAGGTGACTTCAAAGAAACTGGTGGTCGAGAAGGTACTCAATTATTCCTTAAAAAAGAAACTCCTTTTTCTGCATTAGTTTGTGCTAATGATGAAATGGCTGCAGGCGCTATGACCTATGCTCGGGAACATAATATTAGCCTACCAAAAGATTTATCTATTATAGGTTTCGATAATATTATATTTTCACGATATATCTACCCAAAACTTACTACTATTTGTAATCCTGTATTTGAAATGGGACAAATGGCCGCTAAATTAGCCTTAAAAAATGTTTATCAACATAATAAACTCAAGATCAAACATTCTTTCAAACCTTCACTTGTTACCCGAGATTCAATACATAATATTATTGACTAAAATTCTAACTAATTAGTTGAATAATAAAATAGTAATACGTTAAAGATATAAACATTAAAAAGAATCCTAGTGTGAAAGTTTTAAAAGCATATACTTCTTGCGCTCAAATGAGCCAACGGCAATAAGGTAATAGCAATAATGATGAATACAAAGATATATAAGTCAGTTCATGACTTGGCTGAAAATTTGATGGAAGCGGCTCAAAGAAATGATAGTAAGCAGTTTGAGTTACTTTATGGTCAGCTAAAGAAAATTTGTATCGACAATGAAGACACTAAAAAAGACCACCCTGTTCAATGGGAAACTTTAGCTGATTTTACTGAAGAGCTAGAAGACGCTTTAGTGGTTTATGAAAAAGCATTAGCAAAATCTGCCGCCATTAATTCTAAAGATCACTTATCATCTATTGGTTTTTCTATGGCTGGTCTACAAATTGAATTGGGCCAAACAGAAGCAGCTCGTAAAAGCTTGCAAGACGCTAAAGCCAATGCTAATAAGATTAGTGACTTAGAACTTAAGCAAGAAATTCATGATTTACTTGAAAGTTTAACTCACTAAGCGTTTGAAAAGATGATGTCGATTGTAATCGGCATTATCTATAGATTTATATTTAATTATATAAAAAGTTATTTAGTTTTAATAAAGCGACTTATATCAAAAAATATTAGAAATATGATAAGTTCGACGCTTATTCAAGTCTTAATTATTAATATTTTATTATTCTTTGTATTTGTAATACCTAACTTTAAATCCAAAAACCATCAAACTTACAATAAACATGAATCCAAGTAAGAATGCCACACCATGTTTTTCTTGATGCCATATCCAATAATAAATAAATGTTGAATGGAATACGACAAGACTTAAACACGTGAATACAAAATTTGTAAAAATGACTGTACAAAAAAAGAAGACAATAAAATTATAAAGAATATAAACAAAAAAAAGTGTGCTTATATATTCAAAAGTTAGTGCCTCTCCTTCTTTACTAAAAACTTCATAATAAACGAGGCATAATATAAACGAAAAATGGATACAAACACTCCAAATGTTTTTATTTGAAGTAGTCTTTAAACAAGAAATAATCAAACTTAAAAAAAGTATTAAACCAAGTATAAATCCAAGTCCCTGGGTATCTTGATGCCATATCCAATAATAGGTAAATGTTGAATGTAGCGCGATAAGAGCTAAGCTTTCAAGTGTAAAACTTTTAAAAATAACTTTGCAAAAAATTGATATAATTATGTCATAAATAGCATAAAAAAATACGAATGAAATTACGCCTGGGATTACCGCATCTCCATTTTTGCTAAAATATTCATAATATAAAAGGAACATAAAAAAACAGCTGTGTATGCCAAAACTCCAAATTTCTTTATTTTCCTCTTCAATACTTTCTCTATGTTTATCATTTTTTTCTTTTAATTTGTCTAAAACATCCATTTAAAATTCCTTAAAACTCTATAGGCCTAATAGTTTTTAAAATCACTTAATTACACAACATAAAAAAGTTTAGGAAAAGCCTGTTTAAATAGTTTTTTTATACTGGGAATATCCCATTCCCATGTTCCATAACTTATAAAATATTCAGCCGCTATCATATATAAAATTATAAAAAACATCCAAAGTACAACTTTGTGTACTATAACACTCATTTCTGACACAGCTCTTTCAGAAAACCTTTGATTAATTTTTGAATGTATATTGATAGCACTAAGGGACGTTAATAGGATTAAAAAGCCAGAATATTTCGAAATGATTGTTGGAGTATTATAATCTGCATAAGCAAGCCATGAAGCAATAAGTACTAAACCGAAAGGAGCTACAATTTGATAATTAGTATCTTCTCGCTCATCTCTCCAATTCCAATATTCATATTCTAATTCTTCTAATTGCAGTACATATACAAGGCTTATGAAACCAATAAATAAGATAGATTGTGATCTTTCTACATCAGAGTCCATGTCTACAAAAATTACACTTAGAATAAAAACTATAAAAATAAAAGCTAAATGTAAATATTCCCTAAAATTTAATAATTTATCATTTTTTTCCACGATTAATTAACCTTCCTATTAAGCAAAATATTTAAATATGAAAACGGCGAATATACGCATACTGTTATTAATTTTAAATGCCTTTTTAAGGTACGTACATATATACAGTACCTTAAATTTACAAAAGTTTACTGTTCTTATTAAATGAATGCGATATAACATTTCATCTATAGCGATAGCATTGACACGCTGCTAGTATGTGCGGGTGATAAAAATGAATAAAAATTAAACGCGGCATACATTTAAACATTAAGTAAAGTATAAGAGTGCATATTATTGCACCTGTAATCTATAAAAAGTGAAGGGAATTATGAAACAATTATTGTTAGTTATGAGCGCAGTTGCATTAATGACTGCTTGTAGCGAACCTAGCCAAACAAACACTGTTGCAAGTGAAACGATTAAAGACTCTGTTAATGGCACTCAACAAAAAGAATCAAATGATATTTTAGTTAGTGACGACAAGCAGCTTAAAGAAGCGATTAAGAATGCTCAAGCTGGCGATAATATCATTTTGAAAAATGGTACTTACTCAGACTTAAATATTAAGTTCTATGGTGAAGGTACCAAAGAGAATCCAATTACATTAAAAGCTGAAACTGCAGGTCAAGTTTTTATCGAAGGACAATCTAACTTACGCATTGGCGGAAACTATTTAATTGTTGAAGGATTACATTTTAGAAATGGTTATACACCAACTAGAAACGTAGTTCGTTTTAAAATTGATGATGAACGTATAGCTTTTAACTCTAAGTTCACGAATAACGTTATTGAAGAGTTCACTCAACAAGATCGTGACGTAACCGATCATTGGGTAGAGTTTTGGGGCCAACACAATGAATTAAGCAACAACTACATTGCTGGTAAGTCTAACTTTGGCCCAACGATAATGGTTCAGTTAAAAGGTAACCAACACGTTAATAACCATCATCAAATTATTAATAACCATTTTGGACCTCGCCCTAGAAAAGGTGGCCCTCATGGCGAAACATTACAAATTGGTGATAGCAGCACTTCGGTAACAGCTTCTTATACTAATATTGAAAATAACTTCTTTGATCGTTGTAACGGTGAAGTAGAAATCATTTCAAGTAAATCAAACTACAATCAATTCAAAAACAATGTGTTCTTTGAAAGTGAAGGTTCTTTAGTTTTACGCCATGGTAACTACGCAACAGTAGACGGTAATGTTTTCATTGGTAATGATGAATCAGAATTTATCGGTGGTATTCGTGTAATCAATACGGGTCACTGGATAACGAACAACTACTTCTATAAATTAAAAGGTGAAAAATTTAGAGCAGCCATTGCAGTAATGAATGGTATTCCTAAATCACCGTTAAATCGATATAACCAAGTAACTGACGTTGTTGTTGCACACAACTCGTTTGTTGAGTCACCTACTCCTTGGTACTTCAGTGTTGGTTCTAATATTGAGCAAAGTGGCGTATTACCAAAATCTGAAATACGTTCAGCGAGACCTATTCGTACTATTTTTGCTAATAACTTAATTTATAACGAAGCTAATGCAGATTATCCGATTTATCATTACGACAAAGTTGACGGCGTAACTTTCAAAAACAATATATCTAATAATGACAACAAAACTGACGTAGAAACAGACGGTATTGTAAAGCAAGATATTACGATGACTGGCAATGCGCAGGACTTCATGTTGCCAACATCTTATAACACTGATGTTTATCATGGTTTTGACTTTGATAAAATCAAAACTGACTTATTCGGTAATACTAGAACATCAAACAATGCAATTGGCGCAACAGTTAGCTCAACAGTAAAAGATGTACCGTTAATTGACCGTGCTAAATATGGTACAAAATGGTTTACGGCTGAGAAAACAGTAACTAAAGCTAATGTATTTAAAGTGGCTACATCTGCTGAATTAGCTAAAGCGGCTAAAGATGCTGTTTCTGGTGATACGATTGAATTAACAGCGACTAGTTATTTGGTAGCTGACACGATTGCTATCAATAAAGAAATTTTCATTACTTCTGCTGATAAGAATACTAAGTCGACATTGAACTTCATTGCTAAAGGCACTGCATTTTCTATGCAACCTAAAGGTCATTTACATTTAGATAATGTGATTGTTAAAGGTAATAACACGCAGAACGCCTTTACGACATTAGATAAGAGCATGTCTAAAGCTTATGATTTATCGATTAACAATTCTGAAGTGTCTAACTTTAATTATGTTTTAGAAGTTTCAAAAGGTTCGTTTGCCGATACGATTACGGTAACTAACTCTATTATCAAAAATAACCTAAACGGTTTTATTGTGAATAAAGAAACTGATAATAAAGGTGATTACAATGTTGAGTTTGTGACAATTACAAATACGACATTCGATAATATTTCGGGTTCTATTTTAGATTACCATCGCGGCGGATATGATGAATCGACGATTGGCGGTAACTTAGTCTTTGAAAATAACACGGTGACTAACTCTGGTGCTAATCAACAAGATTCTATCTTGATTAAAAACCGAGGCATTGTAAATCTGACACTTAAGAATAATACCTTTACAAATAATCCAGTAAAGTTGATTGCGGTTCTTTGGGGTGAAAAAGGTCAGAAGCCTGAAGCTAATACTATTAGTAATTCTGGTGAAGTTAAAATCGTTAAGAACTTAAAGCTTAAATTAATGTATTAAGTTAAATAGATCTGCTGTTTTACGGCAGATGATTTTATATAAAAAAGCCCATCATTGAGCAATCAATGATGGGCTTTTCAATATAAGTAACTTAAATTTTTAAACCAACCTAAAACTGACTAGTCATTAATTACGGGAATGTAATCTATCGAGTAATTCTTTTGCGTTATCAACAACACCTAACGGATTACATGTTTGTAATTTAACGGCATCATGAGCACCATAACTTACACCAATTGATTTAACGCCAGCATTATTTGCCATAGTTAAATCTAATGCTGAATCGCCAATCATAATCACTTCATCTTTTAACACGCCTTGACGTGTAATAATGTCTTCAATCATTTGAGGATGAGGCTTGGAATGTGCTTCATCAGCCGTCATGCTGTCACAAAAATAGTGTCCAACATTAGCTTGAGCAATTAAACGCGCTAGACCTGGTCGAGATTTTCCCGTTGCTATGGCTATTTTGATTTTTCGCTCAGTTAATAATTCGAAAACATCGATGATACCTTCAAATAAAACACTGGGTGTTGTATCTAAAATTTCATACTCTGCTTTATAAGCGAGAACAAGAGAAGCAACTTTTTCATGACTAATGTTAGAAAAAAGCTGTTCGATGGCTGGCGCTAAACTCAAGCCGATAATATCTTTAACGGCTTGGTCGCTAGGTACTGACAAACTTTCGCGTTTGGCAGCACGTTGCATACTCAACACTATTTTAGAGACAGAATCCATAATGGTTCCGTCCCAGTCAAAAATTACAAGTTTAAGGTTAGGCATATTACTCATTCTTAATACTAAGTTCTTCTTAAGGCGGCAACAGTAGCTTTTAACTTGTCGTCGTATGGCGCTTCAAAGAACATTGTTTTTTCTTCGTTCGGATGGAAAAAACGAATACTAGCAGAATGAAGGAATAATCGATTTAAACCGTTTTTCTTCATCTTTTTATCAAATTCTTTATCGCCATATTTATCATCACCAGCAATTGGATGACCAGCATGAAGCGTATGCACGCGAATTTGATGAGTTCGACCAGTGACAGGACTTGCTTGTACTAATGTACAATCTTCAAATCGCTGTAAAATTTTAAACTTGGTGTAACTCTCTTTTCCTTCAGGGTTAACACGCACAATACGCTCGCCTGATTGAACCGTATTTTTAAGTAATGGTGCATTAACTGCTTTATCTTCTTTGCTCCATTGGCCTTGAACTAACGCATGATAATTCTTTTCTACGGTTTTCTCTCTAAGTTGCTCGTGAAGTGCACGAAGTGTACTACGGCGTTTAGCAATTAAAATACAGCCTGATGTATCACGATCAAGACGATGAACTAATTCAAGAGCTTTTGCATCAGGGCGCAATGCACGCAATCCTTCAATAAGACCAAATTTTAAGCCACTGCCACCATGTACAGCAATGCCTGATGGTTTGTTCATAACAATAAGATAGTTATCTTCATAAATGATGTTCTGTTCTAACGTAGCGACTTTTTCAAGCTTAACGTTAGGCAGTTCTTTTTCATCATCCATTCGAACAGGTGGAACACGTACAATGTCACCATCTTCTAAACGATAAACAGGTTTAATGCGCTTTTTATTAACGCGCACTTCCCCTTTTCGCAGAATTCGATACACACGGCTCTTGGGTACACCTTTTAAAAAGGTGACTAAAAAATTGTCGATGCGCTGACCGGCATGATTGTCATCAATTGTGACAAACTGCACTTTAGTCGCGACTTGTTCTGGTTTTTCACTCATGATGACATTGTACATCAATCATAATTAAGACACTCACAAAATATGATTTCTGATGAGAGATTTTATAAAAGAGTACATGTTTTATGCATTGAGGTAATTTAGGTAAAAGTATAGGTAGCGATAGATTGCATTTAGTGTGATAATCGGATGTTCTTGTAGTTTTATTTTGAATTTTTCATCAATAAATGTAAGTACGAATGCTGATAGTTTTAGTCAATAAGGACTGGATTAAACAGCCCGCTACAGTTTTGTTTATATAATTAACAATCTTGATAATTTAGCGGCGTGAACAACTACTTGAACATAAAAATAATAATTTTCGCGATATCATGACTAATAACTCAATGTTTATATCAATGAATCGCATATTTAGTAAAACCGTTGTTCAAATGATCAACCGTAAAGTTTTTCCGGATAGATAATGAATCGTCGTGATGACGTAGCCCATTATAAAACAAACACCAATTGAGTGAAATTCTCAAGCTCTCAGTAGTTCAAATAACTACTGATGATAATAAATATAAACGATGTTTTTTTGCTGCTTGCCTGCACTAATGGTAAGACTGCATAATTTAGCTCATCTAGTAATAACTAGACTTTGAAGATAAAAGATTGAATAAATAAGTTGCTAAAAAGGCAACTACAATCAGTTTGTTAGCTAAATTAAAGCGCGTATAATTAGTCTTTTGTTTACATGAGCCAGTGCCCAGTCGAGACGACTGCACCTTAAGGCCTCGGACAACCTACAACTTGATTATTTGGCAACTCATACAATGGATGAGCTTCCCAAATGAGAAGAATGTTAATCAATGCAACTCAGTCAGAAGAGTTGCGCGTCGCGTTAGTCGACGGTCAAAATCTGTATGATCTGGATATCGAAAGCCCAGGTCACGAACAAACTAAAGCAAATATCTACAAGGGTAAAATCACTCGCGTAGAACCTAGTCTTGAAGCAGCATTTGTTGACTACGGTGTTGATCGCCATGGTTTCTTACCGCTTAAAGAAATTTCAAAAGAATATTTCCCTGAAGGTTATACTTTCAAAGGACGTCCAAGCATTAAAGACGTTATCAAGGAAGGCCAAGAAGTTGTTGTTCAAATTGATAAAGAAGAACGTGGTAATAAAGGCGCTGCGCTAACTACTTTTATCAGTTTAGCCGGTGGTTATTTGGTATTAATGCCTAATAATTCACGTGCTGGCGGCATTTCACGTCGTATAGAAGGCGAAGAACGCTCACAACTAAAAGCAGCGTTATCATCATTAACTATGCCAAAAGGTATGGGTGTTATCGTTCGTACTGCTGGTGTTGGTAAAGCGCCTGAAGAACTTCAATACGATTTAGATATCTTAGAAAATCACTGGCGTGCCATTAAAGAAGCTGGTGAATCTCGCCCTGCTCCGTTTTTAATCCATCAAGAAAGTAACGTAATTGTTCGTGCGATGCGCGATTATTTACGTCGTGATATTGGTGAGATTTTAATTGATCATCCTCGCGTTTATGAAAGTGCTCGTGAACATGTAAGTGTTGTACGTCCTGATTACTTAAACCGTATTAAACATTACACGGGTGAAGTGCCATTATTTACACATTACCAAATTGAAACACAGATAGAGTCAGCCTTCCAACGTGAAGTGCGTTTGCCATCTGGTGGTTCAATTGTAATTGACCCTACTGAAGCATTAACATCAATCGATATTAACTCAGCTCGTGCAACTAAAGGTAGTGACATTGAAGATACTGCTTTTAATACGAATTTAGAAGCGTCTGTTGAGATTGCTCGTCAATTACGTTTACGTGATTTAGGTGGTTTAGTTGTTATCGATTACATCGATATGAACTCAACGAAACATCAACGTGATATTGAAAATAAATTACGTGATTCATTAAAAGTAGATCGTGCAAAAATCCAAATTGGTCGTATTTCTCGCTTTGGTTTGATGGAAATGTCACGTCAGCGTATTCGTCCAAGTTTAGGTGAATCAAGTACACATATTTGTCCACGTTGTACTGGTCAAGGTACTATCCGTGGTAATGAGTCACTAGCATTGTCTATTCTTCGTTTAATGGAAGAAGAAGCACTTAAAGATTCAACATCAAAAATTGAAGCACAAGTACCTGTTAACGTAGCTGCTTACTTGTTGAATGAAAAGCGCAAAGCGATTCGCGTTATTGAAACTCGCCATAGTGTTGACGTGGTTATCGTTCCTAACGTTAATCTTGAAACGCCACATTATGAAGTGATTCGTCATCGTAGTGATGACACTGTAAGCGCCGCTACATTTGATTTAGTTAGATCTAATGATACAGCTGAGCAATATGAATCTCGTTTATTAAAATCATCGATTAGTAAGAACGAACCTGTATTAAAAGGTATTTCAGCACCAGCGAATACGCCAGTTGCAGCAACACCTGTAGTTGAGGCAGCACCGGTTGTTGAAGCCGCTCCAGTTGTCGAAGCAGTACCTGAACCAACGCCGAAAGTTAAAAAAGTAGAAGGACCGTCATTAGTTTCACGATTCTTTAAAGCACTTAAAGGTTTATTCATTATTGATGAAGAAACACCTGCTACTACAACTCCTGTTACTGAAACGCCTGCGCCACGTAAAAATTCAAATAATCGTAACCGTAACCGTAATCGTAACCGTAATTCTAGCCATAACAAGCGTGCTGAAGAAGATGAAACTAGCACTAACAATCAAGAAGCGCGCAACGAAGTAAACGAAAGCAAACCACCGCGTCGTAAACAACGTAAACCTCGTAATGCACCGAAACCAGTTGAAACAACTGAAGAAGTGACTAACGCAACAGAAGAGAAAGCTGCTCCAGAAGCAAAAGTAGCGCAACGTCGTCAACGTCGTAACAACATGCGTAAAAAAGTACGTACTGGTGCTGCAGTTGAACAATCAGAAGCATCTACTGATTCAGCTGAACAGCCTAAACCGACTAGAAAACCACGTAAAGCACCTGTTACGAATGATAACTCAGTAACTGTTGAAAGCACTGATAATATAGAAAGCGATGAAGATGATTCACCAAATCGTCGTCGTAACCGCCGTTCTCCACGTCACTTACGTTCTTCTGGTCAACGTAAGCATCGTCAAGAACGTACAACTGACAGTTCTGTTGAAGCACGTTACCCGATAAAAACAACTGATGAATTAGCATTAGAGTTAGAACAAGAAAAAGTACAAGCAAGCAACGAAAAAGTTGATGCTGTAGAAACTTCAGTTGTTGAAGCAGTTAAAGCGGAAGCAACACCTGAAGTTGTTGTAGAAGCAGTTGAAGCTGAAGTAACGCCTGAAGTTGTTGTGGAAGCAGTTGAAGCTGAAGTAACACCTGAAGTTGTTGTAGAAGTAGTTGAAGCTAAAGTAACACCTGAAGTTGTTGTAGAAGCCGTTGAAGCTGAAGTAACTCCTGAAGTTGTTGTTGAAACAGTTGAAGTTCAAGTAACTCCAGAAGTTGTTGTAGAAGCCGTTGAACCTGAAGTAACTCCTGAAGTTGTTGTAGAAGCCGTTGAAGCTGAAGTAACACCTGAAGTTGTTGTAGAAGCCGTTGAAGCTGAAGTAACTCCTGAAGTTGTTGTTGAAACAGTTGAAGCTGAAGTAACTCCAGAAGTTGTTGTAGAAACCGTTGAAGCTGAAGTAACTCCTGAAGTTGCTGTAGAAACAGTTGAAGCTGAAGTAACACCTGAAGTTGTTGTAGAAACAGTTGAAGCTGAAGTAACACCTGAAGTTGTTGTAGAAACAGTTGAAGCTGAAGTAACTCCTGAAGTTGTTGTAGAAACAGTTGAAGCTGAAGTAACTCCTGAAGTTGTTGTAGAAACAGTTGAAGCTGAAGTAACACCTGAAGTTGTTGTAGAAACAGTTGAGACTAAAGTAACAGCAACTAAAACAACTCAATCTGTTGTTAAAGGTCACGCAAGTGCACCAATGACTAAACCTGTAGCCGCTCAAGTGGTAACATCTGGTGAGGCTGTTGTTGCAATGCCAAATGAACAACGTGCACCATTCCAAAAGAGTGATCGCAACATTAGTACATTAGGCGCAACGAGTCGTTCATCAAGTGAAACAACACTCGCTAAAGCGTAACTAGTTTAACGTTACATACTTCTAAAAAGCAGCGATTAATTAGTTAATCGCTGCTTTTTTTATGCCTTTCAATTGTATCAAATAAACCATCACAACCCATTTCGATTAAGTTTAATACTTCTTCAAAACCTTGATCATATAAATAATAAGAATCTGGTACAATTAGATTTTTGTTATCTTCTTTATTGTTAAAATTCAGGAAGTAATTAACTTTGTGTTAATAATTACTTGAACAACGTTCCATCATATCTTCCCAATTATTGTCATCCATCACTCCAATTATGCTAAAAATTTCAAAATCATAATCAACCAATGTTAGCTGTAAATCAGGCATAAAAAAGGCCGCTATAAAAGCGGCCTCAATAAAAACTTTAAGTTTTAATTAAACTTATAGTTGATCTGCATTCTCAGCAAGGTAGCTAGCTACGCCTTCTGGAGATGCGTCCATACCTTTATCGCCTTGATTCCAACCAGCTGGACAAACTTCGCCAACTTCTTGATGGAATGCAAGTGCGTCAACCATACGGATCATTTCGTCAACGTTACGACCTAATGGTAAGTCGTTAACTACTTGATGGCGAACATTGCCTTCTTCATCAATTAGGAAAGAACCACGGAATGCAACGCCAGCTTCAGGATGCTCAACATCGTATGCTTGACAGATTGTGTGCTTAACGTCAGCAACTAAAGTATAACGAACTGGACCGATACCACCTTCGTTTACTGGAGTATTACGCCATGCATTGTGGCTGAATTGTGAATCGATAGAAACACCGATTACTTCAACGCCACGCTTTTGGAACTCTTCAAAACGTGCATCAAAAGCGATAAGCTCAGATGGACATACGAAAGTGAAATCTAATGGGTAGAAGAAAAGTACTGCTTTTTTACCTTTGATTACTTCACTTAAAGTGAAAGAATCAACGATTTCGCCGTTACCTAATACTGCTGCTGCTGTGAAATCCGGTGCCGGACGTCCTACTAATACGCTCATGTGTATCTCCGTTTTAAGTGCTCGTGAGAGCTTTTCAATTTAATTTATTCTGCTGCTGAGTACTTTTCAGCTGTTTCTTTTAGTAAAGGTTGTAATTCACCTTGTTGAAACATTTCTAAAATAATATCACAGCCGCCTACTAATTCGCCATCAACCCACAATTGTGGGAATGTAGGCCAATTAGCATATTTTGGTAATTCAGAACGAATATCTGGGTTTTGCAAAATATCTACAAATGCAAACTTTTCACCACAGCTCATAATAGCTTGTGATGCTTGCGAAGAAAAACCACAGTTAGGTAGTTTCGGAGAACCTTTCATATATAAAATGATTGGGTTTTCTGAAAGTTGTTGTTTAATTTGTTCGATAGTATCCATTAAAATTCCTTAGTCGATCGCACTCAATATTAAATAAAAATTGAGTAAAAAATATAATTACGTTGATTGTAACCTGTCACGAGCCAACACTAAACCCCATATTTACTACGTGTTTAATCTTTGAGTAATTTAACGCTTAAATCCTGCATTCATTTTTGACCAAGATGAATTTGATGATGTATTATATCTATGAGCAATAAATATATAAGCCTAAAATAGGCAATTTAATCAGGAGAACCACCATGGCGTTCGAACTACCAGCATTACCGTATGCAATTGATGCACTAGCACCACACATGTCACAAGAAACTTTAGAGTTTCATCATGGTAAACACCACGCTACTTACGTTGCTAAACTGAACGGTTTAGTTGAAGGTACTGATTTAGCATCTAAATCATTAGAAGAAATCATCAAAACTTCTGAAGGCGGTGTATTTAACAACGCAGCACAAATCTGGAACCATACATTTTTTTGGAACAGCCTTAGCCCACAAGGTGGCGGTGAGCCTACTGGCGCACTAAGCGACGCAATCAATGCTAAGTTTGGTTCTTTTGCTGAGTTCGTTGCTGCATTCAACGATAAAGCAGTTAACAACTTCGGCGCAAGCTGGACTTGGTTAGTTAAAACAGCTGACGGTAGCTTAGACATTGTTAACACTAGCAATGCTGCAACACCTTTAACTGATGAAAGCTTAACACCAGTATTAACTGTTGATCTTTGGGAACACGCTTACTACATTGATTACCGTAATGTTCGTCCTAACTACTTAGGTGGTTTTTGGGCACTAGCAAACTGGGAATTCGCTTCTGCAAACTTTGCAGGCTAATTCTTCTATTTAGTAATCCTAAGTAGAAAAATAAGTAGAGCAACAAAAAGGGCCGCTTCATAGCGGCCCTTTTTTATATCTTATTATTAGCAGATATAACTAACGAATTGGTACAACAATATCTGTTGGTAGTCTTTCACGCAACGATAACCAAAGTTTACCGGTTCTCAACACGTATTGTCTCATTGCAGTAACAACTTGTTCAAAGTCACCTGCCTTCGCTAATGCCAGTAATTCTTCATAATGATCATCTGCTAATCGGCGAGCTTCATCTAAGCTAAAGTACAACTTGCCTAAGCGACCATACATATCTTTAAAGCCATTAAGAATTAACACGTAAATAGGATTGCCAGATGCAAACGCTAGTTGATTGTGTAAAGAGTAATCAAAATCAGAATAGGCTTCTGCATTATCTTCAATGGTTTTATATTGTTCTAGAATTTCAATACTTTTTTCTGATGCATTTTTAACAGCAGCGCGAATATAGATGATTGATACATTAGTTCGTGCAGATAATAATTGATCAACTAATTCAGGAATACCGCTTTGATCAAGACGTGCCATTGTGACAAGTACATTTAAGCCCGCTGTTTCCCAGTAATTATTTACTTTAGTTGGTTTACCGTGTTGTATCTTCAACCACCCATCACGAGATAAACGTTGTAAGACTTCTCTGAGCGTTGTTCGAGTTACGCCTATCAATTCTGAAAGCTCACGTTCTGCCGGTAAATAAGAACCTGGTGGAAAACGTCCAGTCCAAATAGAATCGACTAAATACTCTTCAGCAAATCCAGCGGGGCTCTGCGCTTTATAAATCATTTATTACTCAAATCAATTTCAACAAATTTTCCAGAATAATAGCAGAGCTAACAAAAATTGACACCGATTTATTAACTCATCAAGTTTATGATTAATTAACGAGCAAAAATTTAAAATAATTTGATAATATAGCTAGAACTAAGTAGATTACTTGTAAAATTGACTCATAATAGATGGAATTATTTATTGTGTAATAAAAAATGTATATAAAACAATTCGAAATGAAGATATTATTTTAAATTCGAATTGCTTCTATTAATTTTTATAAACAATTAACTGTCTGTTTTAACCCTACGTGAGGAACACATGTCATCAATATCACTTAACCAAGCGTTTATGCATAATTTTTTAGGGCAATCCCCTAAATGGTATAAATTAGCAATAATTACTTTCTTAGTGATTAACCCTTTTGTTTTCTTTTTAATTGACCCGTTTGTTGCTGGTTGGTTATTAGTTGCTGAGTTTATTTTTACGTTAGCAATGGCGTTGAAGTGTTATCCACTTCAACCAGGTGGTTTACTAGCTATTGAGGCTGTTGCGATTGGCATGACCTCTCCAGGTACAGTACTTCATGAATTATCGGCTAATATGGAAGTTGTTTTATTATTAATTTTCATGGTTGCTGGTATCTACTTCATGAAAGAATTGCTGCTATATATGTTTACCAAGCTAATTACAAAGCTTCGTTCTAAAGTAGCCCTTTCATTAGCATTTTGTTTCTCAGCTGCAGTTTTATCAGCATTTCTAGATGCATTAACGGTTATTGCAGTAATTATCAGTGTTGTTATTGGCTTTTATAGCGTTTACCACAAAGTATCTTCAGGTAAACATTATGACCATGATCATGACCATACTAACGAAGAAGAATTTCATGAAACTCATAAGAAAGATTTAGAACAATTTCGTGGTTTTTTACGTAACTTACTAATGCATGCCGGGGTTGGTACCGCGTTAGGTGGTGTAATGACAAAAGTAGGCGAACCACAAAATCTTATCATTGCTGAAAGAGCAGGATGGGAATTTATTGAATTCGCTATTCGTATGTCACCTGTAACTATTCCTGTATTTTTCTTCGGTTTATTAACTTGTTTTATTGTAGAAAAAATGGGTTGGTTTAGCTACGGTGTAAAACTACCTACCAATGTTCATAAAGTATTAAGCGATTTTTCAGAAGATCAAGACAAGAAGCGCACATCGAAAGATAAAGCAAAACTTATTATCCAAGGCGTTATTGCTGTTTGGTTAGTGGTTGCTTTATCATTCCATTTTGCAGCGGTTGGTCTTGTTGGTTTATCTGTTATTGTATTAGCAACAGCCTTTAATGGCATCACTGAAGAACACGCACTTGGTAAAGCATTTGAAGAAGCATTGCCTTTCACTGCTCTATTAGCTGTATTCTTTGCTGTTGTTGCTGTAATCATTGATCAGCACTTATTTACACCAGTCATTAACTGGGTATTAAGTTATGAAGGTAATACACAAATGGTGATGTTCTACATTGCTAACGGCTTGTTATCGATGGTTAGTGATAATGTGTTCGTTGGTACTGTATACATCGAACAAATATCAACAGCATTGGCTGATGGTCGTATAACCCGTGATCAATTTGATATGTTAGCTGTAGCAATCAATACAGGTACTAATTTACCTAGTGTTGCAACACCAAACGGTCAAGCTGCTTTCTTATTCTTGCTAACAAGTGCACTAGCGCCGTTAATTAGATTAAGCTACGGACGTATGGTTTTCATGGCTCTGCCTTACACTATCGTTTTATCGATTGTTGGCTTCATCTGTATTCAATCAGGATTCTTAGCGGACTCTACAGATACACTTTATGAGAAAGGCTACATCAATCATCATGATGCTAGCATTCCACATTCGCCATCTAAAGGCGGTCACTAGTTAGTGATTGTTAAAAACAAAAAAAGCGTATAGAAATATACGCTTTTTTTTACTTTAAATTTAATGCCTTTATAATTTTAATGAGTTTTCTATGTTAACTTTTTTACATGCGTTACCTGAATCAAGAAAAGCTTGGTTGTCATTAGCCGCGGTTGCAACAATCTTTGAATTGATTGCTTTGTACTTTCAACATGTCATGGGACTAGCACCTTGCATTATGTGTATTTATCAACGCACAGCAGTGCTAGGTGTAGTATTTGCTGGGTTACTTGGTGCAATAGCGCCAAAACAATTAATAGTTAGATTAATGGCTTATGGACTGTGGGCGTTTAGTGCAATTAAAGGATTAATGCTCGCGTTAGAACATGTAAAAATACAAGTTACTCAGTCTCCTTTCTTTAGTTGTGAATTTCGACCAAACTTTACTCATACGATTCCTGTAGATGAATGGATTCCATTCTTTTTTAAAGCTGATGGTGATTGTGCTTCTATCTCATGGACTTTTCTAAATTGGTCTATGTCTCAATGGATGGTAGTTGTGTTCGCAGCTTTTTGTGTGAGTTTAGCAATTGTAGTGCTTAATAGATTACGACCTTCAAACCAATTTAAAATATAGAAGTTATTAATTTTTTGGTGGCATATTTAATTTAATAAAAAACGCTTATGCCTCTTTAGCTATAAGCGTTTTTTTATGTAGAAAAATATCTAGACCTTGATCTTTATAAAGTTAAGGTTCTAAGTTTAATGGCCAATAAACAACGTGATCTTCTAAATCACCAGCATCATTTTCACTTATCACTTTACCACGAACCGATTGGCCTACTTGGTGCATTTTAGTAGAATTACCGACTAATAAAGGATGCCAACTAGGCAACGTTTTTCCTTCGTCTAATAACCGATAAGCACAACTTGCAGGCAACCAACCAAAACTGTCGCGATTATCTAAAGTTACTTTAAAGCAATCTGGTACTTTATTAAAACGATTAGAATAATCACTGCATTGACAGGATTTAGTATCTAATAATTGACACGCTACATTAGTAAAAAAAAGCTCTTCTGTTTCATCATCAATTACTTTATTTAAGCAACATTTACCACAACCGTCACACAACGATTCCCATTCTTGCTCATTCATTTGAGCCAGTGATTTAGCTTCCCAAAATGGTTGTCGTTTACTCATAATTTAATTACTACTGAAAAAGATATTTTAATGATTGGAGTATAACAAAAAAAGAGATAACAAAGAAAAGAATAACTCACGCCTCTAAGCCCAAATAATTTAAGCTTAGAGGTTATAAATGATAACGAATGTTATTTGATTGGTGGGAATTTTATTCTATTGGATAAGTAACCAACTGCGATTGAGTTATATAACGAATCATTTAATTTCATTAAATATTCAAAGTTCTTATAAGTTAAATAAACTCGCCCATTAGCACCATCAGGAGCAGTTATTTTAGCTTTAAGTTGGGCATTAGGTAAGTCTCTATCATCAAAACGTGTTAATCCAATTTTTTTCCATTGTGACAGTGTTAAATATTCGTCTTTAGCAATTAAACGATTATCAAAATTCTTTGGTAGCTTAACTTGTCGCCCCCATGTGAAGTCATTTTCCCATCCATTATCAGCTAAATACTTAGCTGTGGTCGCAAAACTATCTCCCATGGAACGCCATATATCTGATTTACCATCATTATCATAATCTTGATGACTACTTGAATATTGCTGTGCACTTAAACTAAATAAGCCAACCTTACCAGACCGATCACTTTTAATACCTGAAAGGCCAACATCATTACTATTGAGTAAATTAACTACACTTTCAATTTCAGTATAATAGGTTTTATCATTAGGGTTAGTATAAGCAAGCGAACTTAAAACACTCAATGCATTATAACCATCTATTTCGTCGGCGAAGTCACTGGATACTCCCCATAAAGCAATAATAAAACGAGGCTGAATATTATATTTACGTTCAATTTCTTTAAGTAGCGGTAAATGAGTTTTGTATAATGTTCTTGCTTTTTTGACTCGCTGTTCATTAACAACTTCGGGGATGTAAGTGTCTAAGGTAGGTTGACGCTGTTGTGTTTGCTCTTGAACGACAACAGCTTTCTTAAATAATTTTACTTGATGAAATGCTTCTTTGGTTTTGTAAGCATTACTTCCATTTTTAATGAGTTTAGACTCAAGTTCTTTAATGTATTCATGAAATGATAATTGTGACTTAGCGTAACCAGAAAATGCTGTGCTTAAAGTTAATACTAATAAAATAAAACGTAACAACATCATTTTTCCTAAATAATTATTTTTCTGCTTGGTTTTTTTTAAATTCTTTAAGTAAATCTACAACAGGCGGCGGCATTTGCAAATAAAAACCTTGCTCACGAATTTTTTCCATTACTTTATGTTTATCAGCCATTGATAGATCACGTTTAGTCAGCGGCACCAGCATTACAAATTTGGGTTTACCAAACGTTTGCAATAATAATTTAGGAACAGGAGAAAAGTCATCTCTCTTTTCAATAAATAAATATGTATCTAATTTTTTAGTACTTTTATAAACGGCAACAATCATAAGATTTTAAAAACCTGTATTCACAACTTGATAACTAGTATGCGAGAATATACCATGAGGTGTTACAAAACATAATTATTTATAGCAATTGTTTATTACTTTTTGGGATAACTATCCATGCCAACCACCAGTGCCGAATTAAAAGGCAGTCTTTTTCCACTATCTATCCTGCAACTTGAAGATAATAATTTAGAAAAATTGCAATCACAGCTCGATAATAAATTAAAACAAGCTCCCGCATTCTTCTTTCGTGCACCACTCGTTATTAATATAGAACAGGTTGACGATCAAGAAATAGACTTTTTAAAATTAAAACAGTTTATTGAAGAAAAAGATTTTATTTGTGTAGGTATTTGTAATGGTACTAATGAGCAAAAAAATCTTGCACGACTTGCTGGATTAGCGACATTACGACCTCCAAAAGCAAATGAGAATAAACCTAAGATTCTTATTGAAGAGCCAGCTGCAGATCCTATTGTTATAGAATCTGAGCCAGAAGAAATTACTGTAATAGAAACAAATAAAGCACCTAATATGATTGTTCGCCAAAATGTACGTTCAGGCCAACAAATATATGCAAAAGATGCTGATCTTATTATTGTAGGTACTGTTGGTAATGGCGCTGAAGTCATTGCTGATGGTAATATACATATATATGGAAAACTGCGTGGACGCGCTATCGCTGGTGCTAACGGCAATAAAAGCAGTGCTATATTCTGCCAATCGTTAGAGGCTGAGTTAGTTTCTATTGCAGGAACTTATTGGCCAAGCGATGCGATTGAAAAATCACTTTGGCAGCAATCTAGCGTTATAAAATTAGAACAAGAGCAGCTTATTATTGAGCCGCTAAGCACCATCTAAATATACTAAGGAATAAATAAATGTCTCAAGTAATTGTTGTTACATCAGGAAAAGGCGGTGTAGGTAAAACAACATCCAGTGCTGCAATCGGCACAGGTTTGGCTTTAAAAGGCCATAAAACGGTTATTATCGATTTTGATATTGGCTTGCGTAACCTAGATTTAATTATGGGTTGTGAACGACGCGTAGTTTATGATTTTGTTAATTTAATTAATGGCGAAGCCAACTTAAATCAAACATTAATCAAAGATAAACGAGTGAAGAATTTATTTATTCTTCCTGCTTCACAAACACGTGATAAAGATGCTTTGACTAAAGAAGGTGTTGGTAAAGTCATTGATGAGCTCAAAGAATCATTTGATTATATCATTTGTGATTCACCTGCTGGTATAGAAGCTGGTGCGATGATGGCATTATACTTTGCTGACCAAGCAGTTATCACTACAAATCCTGAAGTATCTTCAGTACGAGATTCTGATCGTATTTTAGGTATTCTACAATCTAAATCTAAACGAGCAGAACAAGGTTTAGCCCCAATTAAAGAGCATTTATTAGTAACTCGTTACAGCCCTAGTCGTGTAGATGATGGTGAAATGCTTAGTGTTGAAGATATCGTTGATATCTTAGCAATTAAATTAATGGGAGTTATCCCAGAGTCACCAGCGGTACTTAAAGCATCTAATTCAGGAGAACCTGTTATATTAGATACAGAAAGTGACGCAGGACAAGCATACGGAGATGCTATAGATCGTTTATTAGGTGAAGAAGTCGATTTTCGTTTCTTAACTAAGGAAAAGACTAGCTTCTTAAAACGAATTTTTGGAGGTAAATAATGGCTTTACTAGACTATTTTCGCAGCAGTAAACCTAATACGACAGCGTCTTTAGCAAAAGAACGCTTACAAATCATTGTAGCTCACGAACGAAATGATCGTAAGAGTCCTGATTACTTGCCACAGCTTAAGCAAGACATTCTAAATGTGATTGCTAAATATGTAAAAGTATCTGAAGAGCAAGTCAGTGTTGAGTTTGACCAATCTGATGATTTAGCCGTTTTAGAGCTAAATGTTACATTGCCTGACCAGCATTAGGTTTTATTAACACTTTTAAGGCCACCAGCCATGGTGGCCTTAATAAAAGCTGACTTACTTTGAGTTACAGTAACTTTATTAATTCATCTTCTACTAACGCTTTACGCCACCCAGAAAGTAAAATTGGAGCATATTCTCCCTGCTCTCCCTCTGCTTTCCATAGTTGTGTTAAAACCTCATGAATCAGCTTTTTAGATGCTAGCATTTCTGGTGGAATATTCGATTCTAAAGCAACACTTGCGATTAACGACTTTATTGCTTTGAACTTTTGTTTATATTCAGGATAGTCAATTAACCGCGTTAATGTTTCTGGTTTTTCGTTATTTTCAACACCTGTTTTAATCACAGCTAGCAACTCATTAGCATAACGTTTTATCACCATTGGATGCAGTGACTCTATCTTATAAAGTTGGCTTTTACTTTCAGGCATCATTTTAGCAAGATGGAATAACTCAATATCCTTTACCACAAACCCAAGCGCCATATTACGCGCTGTCGCCTTTTCAAAACGCCATGCGGTAAGTTGTTGTAATACACTTAACTGTTGAGCATTTAATTGCCAAGCATTACTTACGTCTAAATATTTCTTCATCAATGGACGAGTAACACTACGATTAGCTAATCTTGAGGATTCTTCTAAACAAATATCTAAACGCCCCGCTTCTTTTACACGTTCCAGTAATGGAAAATAAAGATCGTGTAAATAAAGTGCATCGTTAGCTGCATATTCAAGTTGTGCATCTCTTAGTGGCCTTGCTAACCAATTAGTACGAGATTCACCTTTGTCTAATTCAATATCACAAAACTCTTTTACTAATTTTGCATAGCCTAAACTAGGTCCTAAACCAACTAAAGCCGCTGCCACTTGTGTATCAAAAATTGGCGAAGGTACACAATTACCATTATGTTTAAAGACTTCAAAATCTTCACTACCCGCATGAATAACTTTTATTATTGACGGCTCAGTTAGTAAATTCCAAAAAGGTGATAAGTCGTCAATAACTAAAGGGTCGATCAAAGCTAAGCGTTTACCATCAAAGACTTGAATCAATCCAAGAGCGGCATGCAACGTTCGCTCTCTAACAAATTCGGTATCTATTGCTAAAACGCTAGCCGATTGGTAATGCTGACATAATTCATTTAGTGCAGTTTGAGTATCAATATAACTTGGCGTAATCACGAAAATTCCTTGATGGTATGAATATAACTTCACGAATTGCAGACAAAAAAATAGCTAATTCGAGGATTAGCTATTATAACCATAAACCTAAACAATTAGTTTGTTTAGGTTAAACTTATTTAGGAAGTCAGTATTGTAATGATTATTTAGAGTTCAGTTTAGCCATTTCTTCTTCACGTAACGATCGACGTAAAATTTTACCTACATTAGTTTTAGGTAGCTCATCTCTAAACTCTATTATTTTAGGAACTTTATACGCCGTTAGTTGTTCTCTACAATGCGCTTTTAATGTTTTTTCATCTAATGATGCATCTTTTTTAACGACAAAAATCTTAACTATTTCGCCAGAGCCTTCATGAGGAAGACCAATTGCAGCAACTTCTAACACTGATGGGTGCATAGCACACACATCTTCAATTTCATTAGGAAACACATTAAAACCAGAAACAATAATCATATCTTTTTGACGATCAACTATTTTACAAAAACCACCTTCATCGATTGTTGCAATATCCCCCGTACCAAACCATTCACCGTCCATTACATTAGCGGTTTCTTCTGGTTTGTTGTAATAGCCCACCATAACTTGAGGACCTTTAACTTGAAGCTCACCAGGTTCGTTAATTCCTTTTTCAACACCATCATCACCCATAATACGTACTTCAGTAGATGAACAAGGTAATCCAATAGTACCGCTAAAGCCTTTACTATTATAAGGAGATACAGTTACTAACGGACAACACTCTGTTAAGCCATAACCTTCTAATAAATAGACACCAGTAGTTTCATACCACTGTGTTGCGACTGCTCTTTGCACGGCCATTCCGCCACCTAAAGAAAGCTTTAACGAACTAAAGTCTACGTTTTTAAACTCAGGATTATGAAGTAAAGCATTAAATAAAGTATTCACACCGGTCAATGCTGTAAATTTTACAGAAGATAATTCTTTAATAAAACCAGGCATGTCTCGAGGATTTGTTATCAATAAGTTTTGAGCGCCAAACTTCATAAATAGTAGACAGTTAGCCGTTAATGCAAAAATATGATAAAGCGGAAGAGCGGTTACAATAATTTCTTTACCGTCAATTAATTTTGTTCCATAAGCAGCAGCGGCTTGTTCGACATTTGCCACCATATTACGGTGTGAAAGCATAGCGCCTTTAGCTAGACCTGTTGTGCCACCAGTGTATTGTAAGTATGCGAGATCATTACCTTTAATTACTGGTTTTTTATAAGTAAGTTTTCCACCTTGCTTAATCAAATCACCATAATTAATCGCTTGGGGTAGTGAATAACTTGGGACCATTTTTTTTATATATTTAACAACGAGATTAACAATAACTCGTTTAATCACTGGGAAATGATCGCCTAAATTAGTGACAATAACATGTTCTAATTCAGTCGTGTTCTCAATAACTTTTGCAACCGTATCAGCAAAATTACTTAGCACTACAATTGCTTTTGAACCGGAGTCTTTAAGTTGATGCTCAAGCTCACGAGGAGTATAAAGTGGATTAACATTAACCACGACAAGTCCAGCACGTAATGCACCAAACATAACAACAGGATATTGTAATAAATTAGGCATCATAATGGCTAATCTATCACCGACTTCTAATTTAAGTGTTTGTTGGCAATAAGCCGCAAAATCTTTACTTAGCGTATCTAGTTCTTGATAAGTCATATTATGAGACATATTGGTGAATGCTATTTCATTAGGAAAACGAGCAACACTTTCTTCAAAAACTTCAACGAGTGATTGATAACGATCAGGGTCAATCGTCTCTACAACATCTTCAGGATAATTTTTAAGCCAAATTTTTTCCACAGTAATTCCTCTTTTAGTGCATGCTTTGTTTTTATTTATAAATTGCATGACTAGTTCTTAATAATCTAGTTTTATATATCTATTTCATGCTCCCATAACTAGCAGCATTTTAACAGTAAAAGTTAGAGCTTTTACCCTAGTTGTTCATTACATTTTACAACACAATTCAACAAATAAGTTAATTGCTTATGTGTTGCTCAATAGCTTTCCAAACTAATGCAGGTTGCTGCATATGAACATGATGCCCACCAGCAAATGTTAATAAATTGATTGATGGTAATACTTTGATACGTTCACCCAATTTAGTTCTAAGTGATGGATAACCATCTTCACCCAAAATTAATAAGGTAGGTTTTATTATTCCCGATAATAAATCAATAGCTTGAGATTCCATCATTTTAATCGGAGATAATTGTTTTAGTCTTGGATCACTTTTCCAGCGATACTTATCATCAATTTTTTTTAATGAACGTGTGACTAACATACTAGTAATCTCTTCGTTAAAGTCACTCACCATCAAACGTGCTTGAATTGCTTGTTCGATAGAAGAATATCCTTTATTAGAAGGTATTCTTGTTTGTGCTTTATAACGTGTACTAATCGACTTTCTTAATTGTTGTCTCGTTTCATCAGCATCAGCTGTGATTGGACCTAATGCCTCAATGAGTACTAATTTATCAATTAACTCAGGAAAAGTTCCAGCAAAAACACAAGCAACAATAGCACCTAACGAATGCCCAACTAAGTGGACTTTATTCCAATTATTTTGTTTGATTAAAGCATAAAGGTCGTAAACATAGTCAAGTAATTGGTAATTATTATCCTGCCCTCTATGCGCTGAGTTCCCATGCCCTGCTAACTCAACTGCAATGACTGTAAATGAGTTATTATAAGTCATCATAGGTAAGAAGCTGTTAGCATTATCCAACCACCCATGAAGCGCTAGAACAACATCTGTTTTTATGTTTGTTTTGTTTTCAACAAACTGAGGATCATGTTGAAGCGTACATAGCTTAATATGAGGTAATTGATAAAAGATTTCTTTCATTATTTACTCAATGATGAATTAGTAGAACGCCAAATAAAATATAGAACACATACCCCCCAACCACACCAAATACTCACCCAAGCTATTTCAGGCAGCCATGTTAAATCAGCCAACATAGCGCCATCACCAAGGTCATGCCCATCAATTAAGTAGAGTGGACTTTTAATGGCATTAAACAATACTAATATGGCGATTGCTTGTGATAAATAAGTAATAAGTTTCATGCTTGTTTTTAATAAAATAAAAACTAACATAGCGATCACAGCACCAAGAATTAATGCGGTAATAATATTATTTACCCACAATAATAACGTCGCAGAAAATAATAAAATTAATGTACCAACAGTGAATTGGGTTAAGCTATTTTTTCGTCCTACTTGAAATAATAATATGGACCATAACGTCACACCAAAATAACCACTAAACGCAATTAAGAAATTATTACCACCACGCGATACAACATGCCCACTGCCATTAGGAGATAAAACAAACTCAATAATTTGCCCTCCAGTAAGTAGTGCAACTAAAGCGTGTGAAATTTCATGAAAAATAGTACTTAGATAAATAAAAGGTAAGCCGATGAGAGGGATATAGCTAATAACAATGGAAAAAATACAATAACCAATAAAAACTAAACGTTGGTTCATTAATGCTCCTTAGGCAAAAGTATCAATGCCGACTAAACGCTGTATTTCCTCTCGTTTAGGAGCATATTGAACACTTTGATATTCACTGATGGCAAGACGTTGTCCTGCTTGGGGTTTATCATAAATAGTTTGATTTTCAGCCTGAGCTTGAGCAATTTTTCTATATTGATCTTGCGTTAACGTGCTGCTTTGTCGTTCTTGTTGTTGGTCTTCATCACCAATATGTAATGAACGATTCTGTGGAGAGTTGGTGCTAGATTCTACGCCATCGACAACCCTACCACGAAATATGGTATTGGACTGTGTTGTTCCTTCAACTAGCCGCTCGCTTGCGCTTTGCGTTGGTACAACCGGAGATGAGTACTGGCTATTTAATATCATTAGATAGTTATTCTAGCACAACGTATTTCATTTCGTCTAATTTCTACCGGGTAGTTTTTGCCATGTTACAGTATCTCTGACATAAACAGGACTCGCTTCATCAACGTCCATTACTTCACCGTTACTCCATGCATTTAACGCTAATGGCGCCATCGCTTTACTTGACGGATAGAGTATTGATTCTGCTATATTGATGTCTCCTAACTCTATTAAAGCAGGATAAGTTTCCCATGCAGTGCCAACGCCAATATAAGGATTATCGTTTAAGATATTACGATTAATAATTTCTGGTTTTACGACCATTTCAACATCAATTAGTGTTGCTAAACCGTTCACATTACTAAACACGCCCCAATAAACTTCACCCATGCGCGCATCAATAGCAGCAATAACTTGTTGTGCATTTAATTCATCAATGGCTTGTTGCGCCATTGCTGCTAACGTTGAAATTCCAATAACAGGCTTGTTTGCACCTAATGCCAACCCTTGCATAATGCCAGTACCAATTCGAACGCCAGTAAAACTACCTGGTCCTCTGCCCCATGCAATAGCATCCATATCGTTAATTGATAATGAAGCATCAGTTAATAGCATATCAACCATCGGTAATACCATTTTAGTATGGCTACGCGGTGTTACATCTTGCTTAAAGAATATTTCATCGTTTTTTACAACAGCAACTGAACAGGCTTCAGTTGATGTATCGATAATTAACAGTGTTGCTGGCTTTTTATTTATCATAGGTTTAGTTGTCATAGCTTCAATTGTCATAGTTTTTTCTATTGTGTTTATTCGTGTAAACAATGTCGTTAAACATTATTGTAATTGTTCGAGGTAATCGATAACTTGTTTTAAATCTCGAGTCCGTTTCATGTCTGGTAGGCTTTCTAAAAATATACGCCCGTATGGCCGCGTTATCATTCTAGTATCGCACAATACCAATGCGCCGCGATCTTTACTATCACGAATTAAACGACCTGCACCCTGCTTTAATGCAATGACGGCTTGAGGAACTTGCACTGCGTCAAAGCCTTCAATACCTTGTCGTTTTTTATCATCAAGACGAGCTTTTAATAACGGATCGTCAGGTGACGCAAACGGTAATTTATCAATAATAACACAACGTAATGCGTCACCTCGAATATCTACTCCCTCCCAAAAGGATGACGTTGCCAATAATACGGCATCACCATCTTCTACAAATTGAGAAAGTAGTTCTTGTTTACTGTCATCACCTTGCACTAACAGTGTTTGATTTATTTGAGAAGCTAGCTTTGCTTGTAATCGATTTAATGTCGAAAAGCTCGTCACTAAAATAAGCACGCCGCCATTACTCGCTTCAATTAAAGTTTGAGTCGTTTGCGCCAATTGATCGATATAATTAGGGTGTGATGGTTCTACAAAATAGCGAGGCACACAAAACATTGATTGTTTTTGATAATCAAACGGACTATCAAGCGATAATGTTTGTGCGTTATTAATACCAAGCTGCTGAGTGAAATGATCAAACTTATTATCTACTTTTAGCGTCGCAGACGTAAATAACCAAGCGCTATCTAATGTTTTAGAATGTTCATTAAATTTGTCAGCAATCGAAAGTGGACTAATATTTAATTGTAAATGAGCACGATTAGCTTCATACCAAAAACTAAAGCCAATTTTGTTACCTTGTTTAAACAAATCTAGACGTGTTTTTACATCTAATAATCGTTCAAAGCAGTTATCCAAGTTCTCACTACGCCCTAATGATATTTTTATCACTTGGTACATGAAATCAAGGTTTTCAGAGAGTTGTTCAAAAGCACCACTTACATCTTTTCGTGTTAATGCTTGTCCCCAGTCACCCCGTTCGCCGTTGTGTGCAAACACAAGCCGTAGTTGATCACTACAACGTTGTACAATATCAGCAGCTTTTAATAACTGTTTTGTATCTTTAAGCTCAGAATAATAAACATGAGATATATCAACTGCTAATTCTTTAATCGTCTTAGTCGACAGTGATTGTCCAAAATAACCACAAGCGATGTCTGGCACTTGATGGGCTTCATCAAATATTACTAACTCACTTGCGGGAATCAGCTCACCAAATCCTGTATCTTTAAGCGCCATATCAGCAAAAAACAAATGGTGATTAACTACAATTAAGTCAGCATCCATTGCCAAACGACGAGCACGTAATAAATAGCAATCATCATAATATTCACACTTTTTACCACTACAATTATCACTACTAGATGTAACTAAGGAAAATGCAATAGATGATTCATTAACACCGGGCACATCACCTAAATCACCAGACACTGTATGACCAGACCAACGTTTAATTTGAATTAAATCGTGTTCAACTTGTTCGTTGTGACTAGCTCCCTGTTTCTGTAATTTTTTAATGCGATCAATACATAGATAATTGCTACGACCTTTAAGGAGTGCTGTTTTAATAGGGATATTTAATGCTTTTTTAACTAGCGGTAAATCTTTGTAATAGAGTTGATCTTGTAATGCTTTGGTTCCAGTACTCACAATTGTTTTTGCACCACTAAGCATGGCACTAATTAAATAAGCAAAAGTTTTACCTGTACCGGTTTGCGCTTCGACCACTAATTTTTGCTTACCTTCCACAGCACGGCCAACAGCTAATGCCATTTGAGTTTGTACAACGCGCTCATCATAGCCATCAATGCATTTAGCTAATGCACCGTCTTTTGAAAAAGCATGGCTAATTTTATTATCTAGCGCTGTCATGAAAGTCCAATTGATTGATTGAGAGGGTAAAAGCAAAAAACAGGTAATTTACGTGGTGTAAAGTTACCTGTTTCATTATTGATACTAGTAGAACAATTAACTATAGCTCAAGAAAAGAACTTTAAGCGTTATTTTCCCAAGTGTCTCTTAAGCCAACAGTGCGATTAAACACAAGCGCATCAGGAGATGATTCTTTGCTATCAGCACAGAAGTAACCTTCACGTTCAAATTGATACGCCATTTCTGCTTTTGCAGTAACAAGTGACGGTTCAACAATAGCTGTAGTTACACTAATTAAAGACTCTGGATTAAGTTTTTCGTTAAAGTATTCTTCAGCCGCAGGATTAGGCACAGTAAATAAACGATCGTACAGACGAACCGTTGCAGGAACGCCTTCACTAGCACTCACCCAATGAATAACGCCTTTGACTTTACGACCATCGCTTGGATTTTTACCCAAGGTTTCATCATCATAAGAACAATAAACAGTAGTTACATTGCCATCGCTGTCTTTGTCACAACGTAATGCTTTAATCACATAACCGTTACGAAGACGTACTTCTTTATCGAGTACTAAGCGTTTAAATTTCTTATTCGCTTCTTCTTTAAAATCAGCAGCGTCAATGAATACTTCACGTGTAAATGGAACTTGGCGAGTACCCATTGTTTCATCACTTGGATGATTTGGCGCGGTCAGCTGTTCAACTTGATATTCTGGGTAGTTTTCAATAATCACTTTAATTGGATTAAGAACAACCATTGCACGAGGTGCGCTTGTATTCAAGTCTTCACGAATACAACTCTCTAGCGCACTCATTTCAATCATGTTTTCTTGTTTTGTTACGCCTATGCGTTTACAAAACTCAACTAATGAAGCAGGTGTATAACCACGGCGGCGCATACCAGCAATAGTAGGCATACGTGGGTCATCCCACCCTTCAACAAGTTTATCTTCAACCAACGTTGCAAGCTTGCGCTTTGACATCACGGTGTATTCAAGATTTAAACGAGAAAACTCGATTTGCTGTGGATGAACTTCAATTGAAATATTATCAATAACCCAATCATAAACAGGACGATGATCTTCAAATTCTAACGTACACAATGAATGCGTAATGCCTTCAATCGCATCAGAGATACAATGCGTGAAATCATACATCGGATAAATACACCACTCGTTACCTGTTTGATGATGCTCAATAAAACGAATACGATAAATGATTGGGTCGCGCAGATTAATATTTGGCGAAGCCATGTCGATTTTCAAACGCAGACTGTGACTACCTTCTTTAAATTCACCTTTGCGCATACGCTCAAATAAATCTAAATTGTCTTCAATACTACGATCACGCCATGGGCTATTAACGCCCGGCTCTTTTAATGTACCACGATATTCACGCATTTGTTCTGCGTCTAATTCACAAACAAAGGCTTTACCATTTTTAATTAGCTCAACGGCATAATCAAAAATTTGTTGGAAATAGTTAGAGCTATAACGAATATCGCCATTCCACTCAAACCCAAGCCATTCGACATCAGACTTTATAGAATTAACAAAATCAATATCTTCTTTTGCAGGGTTAGTATCATCAAAGCGCAAATTTGTCTGTCCCTGATAATCTTGACCAATTCCAAAATTTAGACAGATTGATTTAGCATGACCAATATGTAAATAGCCGTTTGGCTCAGGTGGAAAACGCGTTACCACAGATGAATGTTTACCAGATGCTAAATCTTGATCGATAATATTTCGAATGAAATTAGTTGGACTTGTTGACTCTTGGCTCATCAGACCCTCAAAAATATAAAATAATGCATAATAATTAGCGGCTATGATCGCCTATTTATTAAAGTTTCTCAACTACTGTCTTATCATCTTTTAAATAAAGTGTTTTTCATACGGTAAAAACTAAAAAACCGCCATAAAGGCGGTTTTTTTCATTTAAAAAATAAAGAGTTATTTTTCAAATGTTACATAAACTGTAACTTTACGGTCTTTACCATTATTTTCTATACTGCTTGCTTCTTCTTCACCATTTGCAGATAAAGAAATTTTATCAGTATTTAGAGTCCAGTTAGCTGAAATGTATTCTTGAACAGCAACAGAACGTCTGTCAGATAATTTTTGATTATAATCAGCATTACCAAGAGCAGATGCGAAACCTGCAACAGATACAGCTTCAACGTTACCATCAGCAAGTTGTGAACCAGCGTTATCTAAAATAGATTTAGTTTCACTCGTTAAAGCACTTGAATTATTATCGAAATAAACAGTTACTTGTAATGGTTTAACTTCAATCACAGGTGTAGGAGCAACAACTGGTGCAGGTTCAACAACTGGTGCAGGTTCAACAACAGGAGCTACAACAGGAGCTACAACGATAGGAGCAGGTTTTGCTTCTTTAGTTTCAACTTCACCGAATGTATAACGTAAACCAGCTGTTAATAGGTCAACTTTATGTTCAAATTCATAACGTTCCCAGTCAAGCATTAATGAAGTGTTCTCAGCGATGTCAAAAGACATACCAACGCCCCAAACGAAATCTTCATCATCGCCATCATTTACACCAGCGCCAACAGTTGTTGTATTCTTACGAGCGTTTAAAGCTGAGAAACCAGCTTTAATATGTGCATTTATCCAATCATTAATTGGTTGATTGTATGCACCAGTCAACGATACAGCTTTACCAGAAAGACCTTCAACAGAACGGATAGAAGAATCACCAGTAGATGTACCTAATTCAACATTACCTAAATCAGTATAAGTTAATGCAGCTGAGAAATTATTATCAAAACGGTAACCACCACCAAATTTCCAAGCACGACGTTTTTGTGAGTTTGGTGAAACTGTACCAACATTACCTGCTGTAGCATTTTGCAATTGAGTTTGTGTTTCATAACCTTTAGCTTGACCAACATTACCTTCAACATACCAACCTTGTTCAACATCTTGTGCCATAGCAGTCCCTGCTAATACACTTAGTGCGATAGGTGTGATTATAAATTTTTTCAATGATAAGTTTTTCATGTTATTCCCTGTAAATATTAATATTTTTATATATATGTAATGTAATGCAGCCATTAAAACAATTATGTACTGAATTTTAACTGAACGATATGATAATAACATAGTCAAAGGGAACTAACTGAGTGAATAATGACAAATATCGGACATATTTTGCTAAAAACCATAAAATAATATTTATTTTATGGTTGAACTCTCACCAGACTCATCAATATCTATTATTTACCTCCTTTATAAAAAGAATAATCAAAAAAATTGATTGAGCATTCACTTTTAGAGCCTACTACCTATTAAATATTAAAAATAATTAGTAATAGCTTAAAAAGCACTAGGAATCACTACCAGCATATTTAGTTACATGTTATAAATAGCAAAATTTTTATTACCTCCCTCTTATAAAATTAGGATTAACTCATGTTTGAAGTAGTTAAAACTGCACCCGCTGACCCTATACTTGGTTTAACCGAAGCTTTCAAGAAAGACAGCCGAAGCGAAAAGATTAACTTAGGTGTTGGAATCTATAAAACAGATGAAAGCGAAACTCCAGTTTTGGAATGTGTTAAAAAAGCAGAACAGTTTTTATTAACAAATGAAAAAACAAAGTCTTACCTAAATATTGAAGGGTTACCTGCTTACGGCAAGTGTGTACAACAACTTCTTTTTGGCGCTGGTAGTGACATTATTACCAATAACCTTGCTGCAACAGCCCAAGCACCAGGTGGAACAGGTTCATTACGTATTGCTGCTGATTTTATGGTAAGTCAATTAGGCATTAAACGTATTTGGGTAAGTAACCCGACATGGGCAAACCATGGCAACATTTTTAAAGCTGCTGGCTTAGAAATTGTTCAATACAATTATTATGATGCAAAAAATCAATCATTAGACTTTGACGGTATGATGGCTTCTTTAGCGCAAACTCAAAAAGGCGATGCTGTATTGTTCCATGGCTGTTGTCATAATCCTACTGGTATTGATCCTACAAGCGAGCAATGGGAAAAAATTGCTTTACTTGCTAAAGAACAAAACATCTTAGGCTTATTTGATTTTGCTTACCAAGGTTTCGGCGTTGGTGTTGAAGAAGATGCACAAGGTCTTCGTACTTTCGCTAGACATAACGAAGAATTAATTGTTGCAAACTCTTTCTCTAAAAACTTCGGTTTGTACAACGAACGAGTTGGCGCTGTAACATTGGTTGCAAAATCTAGTGATATTGCAACTAGTGCATTTAGCCAAGTTAAATCAATTATTCGTTCAAACTATTCAAATCCACCAGCACATGGTGCTGCAGTTGTAGCGACAATTTTAGCTGACGAAGCATTAACGGCCTTGTGGATTAAAGAAGTTGCACAAATGCGCGAACGTATCGCACAAATGCGTACACTGTTTGTTGAAACATTAGCTAAACATGGTGCTACTGGTGATTATTCATTCATTACTCGCCAATGTGGTATGTTCTCTTTCTCTGGTTTAACAAAAGAGCAAGTAGAAACGTTACGTGTTGAGCATGCTGTTTACATCGTAGGTTCTGGCCGTATTAGTGTTGCAGGTATGACGACAAAGAACATTGATGCATTGTGTAAAGCAATCTGTCAGGTTATCTAGTTCTAATACTATTAGCTTAATGCTATTTAGCAATTAACTTTAGAACATAAAAAAGGTGAGTTATATTAATAACTCACCTTTTTTTATTGCTCTTTTTATTATTTTATAGTGCTATAAAATAATTTTATTCTACTTTTTTTAAATCATCGATACGAAGTTTAATCAATTTTCTTCTATTATCAATCAACTCTAATAAATTAAGAAATTGCCATTGATGCTTAATCGCTTCAAAATTAGGATTATCTGCTAGTGCCCAAATTTGATATTTAGCATTAGGTAACCATCCTTGTGCTAATAGTTTTTCCATTTGATTTAATGCATCACTATGATGACCTAACAAAGTATATGCCTCAGCTAATGTTAATGAATACATTTGATTTGTATTAGAGCTTTGGATAAAAACAATCAATCGATTCAATAACTCATTAGCTTCTTCGATTCTATCCATTTTAATTAACATATTGGCTAATGACGGTATAAAGAAAACTCGATCACCGCTGCCAATTAAATTATTATCTTTTTTAGCTAACCACTGATCATTTCTTATTAACTCATAACCCTCTTCAATATCTTTACCTGTTAAATAGCTAGCCGCAGCTTTCCATTTAGAAATAGGAAAATTAACGTTTATATTATTGTTTGTTTCCTCAATACACGCTTCAACCTGTTTTCTTACACTACAATAATCATCATCACTAATAATTTCACTAATAAAACTTAGCGTCTGTGTGTCATAATTTTCAACATCATTTAATACATTATTTAGTTGGTTGTAATTTATACCAAAGAAATAAACTTTTTCTCTTAATGTTTTTAATTCGAGATCATTTTCACCAATAATTTTTTGAGCTTTATATAGATATCCTAATGCAACCAAATCATAAGCCTTCCAATAAAGTGCATATTGCTTATCAACATTTCGATTTAATAAGGCTTCAACCAATAATAAACTACGATTAAATTCACCTATTCTACGATAGCTTTCACTTAATGCTTTAATTATCTCTGGTTCATTTTGATTGCGTTCCATTGCTAACAAAAGTTGCTCATGCGCTTTATCAAACGCTTCAGACTCTTGGTAAAAGCTAGCCAATATTTGATATCCAAGGCTATTATTTTTATAAGCAGTAATTGTTTTTTGGCCTAATACTTCAAGCGTGTTTATTGTTGAGGTTTCATCTTCATCAGTTTTATTTTCATTATTTAATATCGACAATAAATTTTTATACTGTTGATGAATATCAACTAAGCAGCTATCTAATGCATGTTGCGAGGTAATAAAAGAATCAAGATTACAAACATCATTTGAAATAATTGTATTTTCTACACCAGTAATCAATTGAGTCACCCTGTGATTAAAGTCGTCGCCAATGATACTTTTAGCATCTATTTTATCTTTGACAATAATAAACATTTTTTGTGGTAATAAATCCGCCTGTTTAGACACAAACGTTAATGTGATCTTTATCAATTGCTCTTTGCGTTCAATAACACTATCAATGCGGGGGACTTTATTCTTATCTCCTGTTGATAAAACTGTCATTGCTGGAATATGATGTAATTTTTGTTTAATCCACCATTGAACCTTATTTAAAGCCTGAGGAGATATGTCATTACTTTTCTCATGAATAACAATAGGACTTATGTATAATTTATCACTAGCAACGAAAATAACAGGTGGTTGAGGTTTATAAAAAATGTATCCACATATCAATACAACTATGAACAATAAAGACATCCACAGCCAACGATATTTTTTGGGTTTTATATTCTTTACTGGTTCAAGTTCTTTTTCATTAACAGATGATTCAACTTCTTTTATTTCATCATCTTGGTTATTTTTCATAAACCCTAAATCATCGAAAATATTTTGAGTTAAGATACCACCAGTATTTTCATCTGAAGTATTGATTTTTAAATCGACACTTTCGTCATTTACAATCTCATTTTTAATAATAACTTGATTGTCGCTATCAATATTAATTTGGCTTGTTATAGTGCTGCCTTCATCCTGCTGATATTTCGTATCATGATTATCATCGACACTACTTTCATAAAGTACTTTATCATTTGATGTTTCGTCACGGTTAAATGGTTCAACTAACCAGCTATAGCCTTTTCGAGGAACGGTTTCGATGTAAGTAGCATTATGAGTTCTATCATCAAAAATACGACGTAATTTAGCAATAGATTGATAAAGTTTGTTGCGGGTTACTTTCTCGTCATTAAGTAATACTAACAATTGGTTAGCAGTAATAATTTCTGGATAACTTCCTACCATATGCCAGAGTATTTTATTATTTAATTCATTTAACTGGACGACTTCTAACGTTTCATCAATACTCTTATCAGCAGCCGCTTTAATAACTTTAGATTGAGAATATATGAATACCCATTGATTGATCTGAATATGTTTATCTTGTTGAAGAACCACGCTTAATACCCGCACTTTACATTTTAAAGCCACTTTACCTTGTTTAGACTTTAGACACAAAAAAACCACTTAAACTAAAATTATTTCCCCTATAAATAGAACTATGACCTATCAATATTAAACATTAACGATGTAACGATTCTTTGAGCGCTTGATCATAAATCTAAAGATTAGACTTCCTATTAATTTAATCCACTTTCACCTATCTCAAATTTCGGATATTGTTAATCTGTTAATAACAATAATCAATGAAGCCTGACAATATGCCTCTACAAACTGATGAACTAAGAACTACATACATCGACCAAGTCATTACTCCTAGTCAATTGGCGGATGAATTCCCCTTATCCAAACAAGGGGCACAGAGTATAATTAATAATCGTCGTGAAATAGAGGCTGTCATTAATGGGCAAGACAAACGTTTACTTGTAATCATTGGTCCATGTTCAATTCATGACACAATAGCAGCGCTTGATTACGCAAGTCGTTTAAAAACATTACAAATAAAATATAAAGATAGTTTGCTGATCGCAATGCGTGTTTATTTTGAAAAGCCACGCACAATTGTTGGTTGGAAAGGTTTAATTAGTGACCCCGATTTGAACGGAAAATATCAAGCAAATAAAGGATTAAGACTCGCTCGAGGTTTATTAGTAGAACTTGCTGAAATGGGATTACCAATAGCGACTGAATTTTTAGATATGGTAAACGGACAATATATATCTGACTTAGTTAGCTGGGGAGCTATTGGAGCTAGAACAACTGAAAGCCAAGTACATCGTGAAATGGCATCTGCATTATCTTGCCCTGTTGGCTTTAAGAACGGTACTAACGGTAATACCCAAATAGCTATCGACGCAGTACGAGCATCGCGTGAATCACACATTTTTTACTCACCAGACAAAAACGGTTTAATGACTGTATATCGTACTCACGGTAATCCTTTTGGACACATTATCTTACGGGGCGGTGAACAACCTAATTATCAACAAACGTTTGTTGATGATGCTTGCGATCAATTAGCAGCAGCTAATTTAATGCCGTCACTAATAATTGATTTTAGTCATGGTAATAGTTTAAAAAAGCATAAAAACCAGCTTAGTGTAGCTGATGATGTTATTTCACAAATTAAAACTGGTAGTAATCATGTTGCAGGGATAATGGCCGAAAGTTTTATTGAAGAGGGTAACCAAAAAATAGAAAACGGGGAATCATTAGTTTATGGAAAAAGTATTACAGATGCCTGTATTCATTGGGATGATACTATAAAATTATTATCTGATTTAGCAACAGCGTCAGGCGTTAGAATGAAATTTAAGCAATAAACACTATTTGAAGAGTGTTTATGCATTCTTCAAATTATTTATAAATGACAGTGCTCATCAAAGGTTTTACCATTACTTTGATATATTATTCTGAATCGATTTTCTGTAGACATTACATTAAGTGCTTTATTTAATTTTTCAACTAACTGTTCTTCCTGAGCAAGTCGACTCTGCTTTGAGACTAAAATATACATGCCCATATTCGGTGTGTATTTTAGTGGGATAGAAACAAAGTCACCTTCTAAATTTTGTTTCCTTATTGCTGACTTAAATACTTCACTACTTGCGATAACAGCATCCAAGCGCTCTTTTATGAGCATTTTAGCTAGCATGTCATAATTAGAGACTTGAGTTTGATTAGTTTTTTGGGTTTTTAATACATCTTTTAACTTTTCACCCCAACTTGCCCCTCTTAATGAGCCAATATTTTTTTTATAAAGAGAAGAAAATTCATCAGTGATTGATGAGTTAGATTTTAAATGAAATAAATTGGCACAAACCCAGCCTATAGGTTTTTGTAAATAACTAGCATATTCAAGTCGTTCATCACGCTTAAACAAACCAATAGCTGCATCTAAAGTGCCAGCTTCGAGTGACTTTAACAATCGTTTTATTGGCATTGCTTGCAGCGATAATGAATACTCTGTTTGTGCAGCCGCTTCCTTCATAATGTCTGGTATGCTACCAACATAATAACCGTCATCTAATCGCTTAATAGAGCTCATAAAACCTACTTTCAACACAGGATAAGTAGGTGGTTCTTCAGCAAAACTAATATAATTTATACTCAATAAACTAAGTAACAACAGTAATTTAAAAATGTTAAAAGAAAACATTAACATTGATTCCCTTAGTAAAAAGTTGTCGTCAATTGCAACAATATATCAATAGAACAAAAATAAGAGAGCTATTAAATGTACAAGTAGCTCATTACAATAATTATATACTCTATAATCAAACAGGTAAAATCATCGCAATATGAGGGATATTATCCTCTAGATACATAGATGAGGTTTTTTCAAATCCAAATTGTTTATAAAAATTTTCTAAAGGCTCTTGTGCTGATATTTTTATTGATGCAGTAGGCCATAATTTTTTTGTTAATGCGACAGAGTGTGTAAGAAGATCATTTCCTAAATTCATTCCTCTACAAGATTTATCAACAATAACACGTCCTATACTCGCGTGTAGTTCATAACTAACCGTTGGCGCGAGTACTCTTGTGTAAGCAACAATTTCATTATCTAAATAACCAATGACATGGTACGTTTGGTTGTGTAGGTCCTTATTATCTAGCTCTTGATAATAACAAGCTTGCTCAACGACAAACACTGCAACGCGCAATTGTAAAAGTTGATATAATTGTATTGTTGATAATTGCTCAAAACGTAAAAATTTCCATTCAACTTCCAGCTTGAGCATAATTCAACCTTAATATTTATATGTTGTCTATCAATCGTGACGTATTTCAAATATTTATGATTTAATCCAGACTTTGTCACAATTCATACATATAAGGCGATACTATGAGTATCAATTTATATGCATAAATTTTCAGATAACCATCTTACTTGATAGTATATAATATGGATATTATCACGTTCATCACAATTTACATTACTAAAACATATACATAAGAATTAATAACAATTAAATAATAGGAATTTTAAATGAATGTTTTCATGGGCATCATTGGTATTATTACATTAATTACTATCGCTATTTTACTGTCAGAAAATAGGAAAAAAATTAATGTTAGAACCGTTAGTGTCGCATTTTTATTGCAAGCTGGCTTAGGTGCTTTTGTTTTATACATTCCTGCTGGGCAAAGTATTTTAGAAAGTATTTCAGGTGTCGTTCAATCAGTAATAGATAGTGCGCAAGAAGGAGTAAATTTTCTTTTTGGTGGATTAGTAAGCCCTCAAATGTTCGAAGTCTTTGGTAATAATGGTTTTGTATTTGCTTTGCGCGTACTGCCCATCATTATATTCTTCTCATCGCTTATTGCCGTTTTATACCACCTAGGTATTATGCAAAAAATCATACAAGTGATTGGTGGTTTATTACAAAAAGCAATGGGAACTAGCCGTACCGAATCATTATCTGCCACTGCTAACGTATTTGTTGGTCAAACTGAAGCCCCTTTAGTCGTTCGTCCCTACATAAAACGTATGACACGGTCTGAGTTATTTGCCGTAATGGTTGGTGGTTTAGCATCGGTAGCAGGTTCAGTGTTAGCAGGATATGCAAGTCTTGGTATAGAGTTAAAATACCTTGTTGCAGCTTCTTTTATGGCGGCGCCAGGTGGAATATTAATGGCCAAATTAATGGTACCTGAAACTAAATCTCCTGATGATTCTATTGTAATTGATGAAGACGCGGACAACGAAAAATCTTCTAATGTTATAGAAGCAGCAGCAAACGGCGCAAGCTCAGGGTTACAGCTCGCATTAAATGTTGGCGCTATGCTATTAGCATTCATTGGTTTGATTGCGTTAATGAATACACTAGTTAGTTATATTGCTTCATTATTTGGTTATGATGGTATTACTATTCAACTTTTATTAGGGTACTTATTCTCTCCCCTAGCATTTTTAATTGGCGTACCATGGAATGAAGCTGTAGCCGCTGGTAGTTTTATAGGGCAAAAGTTAGTCGTTAATGAATTTGTCGCGTATATCAACTTTGTTAATATCAAAGATACATTATCACTTCATACTCAAGCTATAATCACCTTTGCTTTATGTGGCTTTGCAAACCTTTCTTCTATTGCTATTTTACTAGGAGGGTTGGGCGCAATGGCACCATCTCGTCGAACTGAAATAGCTCAATTAGGATTAAAAGCAGTGGCTGCTGGTAGCTTATCAAATTTAATGAGTGCAACACTTGCTGGTTTGTTTTTATCTTTTACTTAAAAAGGTGAGACTAGCCGTCTTAACGGCTAGTCTTTACTACCTTTATTACTATATTAGAAACACTAATAAAAATGAAATAGATTGATTATTATCACTTTATGTAACATATTAAACTTTGATTTATTTTCACATAAATTTTTATGATTTAAGGGAATATCGGATAAATTATTTCATAAGGCCTTTCGATAACTTTAAATATTTATTATTCATTGGCAGAAGAAATACCGAAATATGAGTAAGCATTTAACGAAAGTTAAAATAATTGGGGCTATTGCCTGTTTTTTAATATTATTTTTTATCATTAATTTTTGGTCAACAATATCCCAACAGATTTTAAATCATCAACAAAGTTCATTATCTCAAGAGTTAACAATTAGTAATGCAGTTCAAATTGAACAACTGATAGAAAGTGCTACTCATACATCACTCATATTACAATCAAAGATAAAATCAAACCCAACTAAAATAGAAGATATATCCACCCTTGCTAAAATAATTATTAAAAATACTCCTTCTATTCAGCATATTCGTATTTCTCCTAATGATATTACCACTCATGTTTTCCCTGAAGCATTAACGCCTAAATATAAAAACAAAGTGATATTAGCACCAATAATGCCTCACAATACGGCATCACAACTGAGTACGTTTTATTCACAACCCCAATTAATTGATAAACAATATTATATTAAATGTCATATTCCATTAAGTCATAATAATGAGCACTGGGGATATTTATCATATCAAATAAATCTTGATATCCTTTTCAACGACAGTCAATTAGATTTCATGAAAAACAAATCATATAATTATCAATTAATTAGCATGGGAGCTTATAATAAATCGACAATATTAACGCAATCAAACACGCCATTACAAAGTGAGCTCTACACAGCCGCTATTAATATTCCAAATAACGAATGGTTCTTACATTTAAGTTTTAACGGTGAATCAACAAATTCACTCTATTTGATTAATTTTGTGTTTAGCATCATGCTGGCTTCGGTATTTACATTAATTGGATATTTAGGGTTATCAGAACCATCAAGATTACGTAAAAAAATAAAACGTTTAACTACACAGTATGAATCTCATCAACTTATACTCGATCAAATTATGAATAATGTTAATGATGAAATATATGTTTCAGATAGAAATGGGAATGTTTATTTAAATAGCAGTAATACGGATAATAGCAACCATTTACCTGCGAATATTTTATTAACAAAGAATAAGAAAACACTTTATTCAGATCCTATGTTTGAAGAAGATGGTAAAACACCAATTCATCCCAGTGAACATCCTATTAATAAATCTTTGTTTAATAATGAATCGATTATAAAAACAGTTGTATTATCGCCTGCTCAAGCTGATTCATATATTCTAGAGTTACGGAGCCAACCAATATATGATGAGCTATATAATCAAGTAGGTGCATTATGTATTGGCCGGAGAGTAGAAATTAACACTCAAACATCCCCTACCAATAAACATTCTTCGTAGTGTTGTTTTAGATATGCTAGCTCATAACAAATCAATCAATAGTATTTTTGAAGACATCATTACCGAGATACAATTACAGCTTGATAATACTAAAGTTTCAATCACATTAATCAGCAGTTTAAAAACATAAACAATGGCAACGCGACATTAAAAATCAAACAAAAGAATGCGGTGACTATTGGACAATGACGAATATCTCCCCTAGTTTAATAGACTAAAATGAAATCAATCATTTAGTTTTTTTATTTTCAGATATTACAAAAATTAGCCAAAGTATTAGTCGAATTAATGATTACAATAACCATGCTCCATTAGCTAAACTTTATAACAGACAAGCTTTTAATTATCGTCTTTAATGCTTATTTATGAAATTAAAAAAAGATCTTCGAACACATAGTTGATGTGCTATTAATCTTGATCAATACCAACAAATTGAACAAGAATACGACAGTGAAACTATCGCTAGTCATGTTGAAAACAATCACATAATAGATCTATTATGTGATTGTAAAATAAACTATGTTCAAGGTTTTCAATTACGAGAACCATTTTTACTAGATAATATAATATCAAGCTATTATCTAACGATTATTTGCATAAGTATTGATGTCTAGTAAAGGTGATAAATGTTTAATTGGAACCAATGTATATTAAATATTCTGTGGGTAATGATTAGTGTTCTACTCATTATTGGTTTTGGCTGCCCAATGTTTACTTTTAGTCACTTTTACTTTTTTAATGATACATTTTCACTCGCAAAAGGTGTCTTTCATCT